>NZ_JANQCU010000013.1:0-36995 GCF_024723485.1 Campylobacter sp. RM19072 | reverse complement strand
TCTGACAAAATATCGCTAAATTTAACTGAATTATTAAAGATTATCTCACTATTTTGGATATTGGATTTAAATTTGCTCACATAGCCATTGCCATTTTGTATTAACACCCCATTGCTGATTAAAAATTTTTCATATATGGATATAAACTCTAATCCTTTTATATGAGAAATTGGCTTGTAGGCTATAAATTCCCCATTTAAATTTAATCCCTTTAAGCTTTGATTGTCTATTAATATATCAAATTTTAGCTCCAAAAGATCTCTAATAGTAAGATTATCCACGACTATCTCTGGTTTACTTATAATGAAATTTTTATAATTACTTGTGCTTATATTTTTTAATATAATTTTTGAGCTAATATCATCAAAAGCTATGCCATTTACCATAATATATTTAGCCGTTAAATCAGTAAAAATATCTGCTAAGTTATAAGCGTTTATTTTTGAGTTTAATCTAATATTTTCGCTTGTTAGATTGATAAAATTTATATTTGAGCTTAAATTAT
This sequence comes from Campylobacter sp. RM19072, assembly GCF_024723485.1. Classification (NCBI taxonomy): domain Bacteria; kingdom Pseudomonadati; phylum Campylobacterota; class Epsilonproteobacteria; order Campylobacterales; family Campylobacteraceae; genus Campylobacter; species Campylobacter sp. RM19072. The sequence continues at coordinate 36,490 of NZ_JANQCU010000013.1, read as the reverse complement.
CAATTAATAATTTTAAATTACTAGGATTTAGAGCATATGGATTAAAATCTGCAAAATCAACACCATCAATATACTCAATCTCGCTAAAAATACCACTCATATCAACATTAATATTATCAAATTCAAATTTAGCTTTATCAAGATTTGCTTTTATGAAATATAGCTTTTTGCTATCCATAATGCTATTAATAGAGATATTTGAAAATTTAATAGAGCTATGATGTTGAATAATTTGAATTGGCGATATATCTGCTTGAATATGGATTTTGCCCCCATATAGCGGAATATTTAGACTAAATTTAGCCAAATTAACACTATCTTGTGATAAATCCTTAATATCTCCATTAATTTTAAATCCATTAAATATAAAAAGAGGGTTATAACTACTACTCATATCTATATCTAAATCAAAATCTTTATATTGAAGTCTAAAATTTAAACTATTAGAAAGTATGGAGCTATTTTTATTTACACTATCTATTTTAAATTCTTTGATATTTTGAAGCTTAGCTAGTGCTGAATTTAGCATATGGTTTGAAAATATATAAGCAAACCCATATAATCCAATCAATAAAATAGATATTATAAATATCAGCTTTTTCATCTTTTTTTAGTAGCCCAGCTAAAATATAGCCATATAAGACCAAGCAAAATAAACAAAAATATAGGAATGATATAGCCATGATCGCCAAAATATGATGTAAATCTCGATATAAATTCTCCCGCATAATAGCTAAGCAATCCTAAGCTAATCGACCATATAGCAGAGCAAATAGCGTTAATGATAGCAAATTTAATCAAGCTATATTTGGTTAGACCAATAGCTAAAGGCACTAAAGTTTTTAGCCCGTAAATATATTTTTTGATAAAAATAATCTTATCGCCATATTTTTTAAATAAAATTTGAGCTAAAGCAAGTTTTCGTTTATGTGATTTAAAATATGGCATTACAGAGCTTTTATTATATCTTCCCATATATACTAAAATCATATCTCCGATGAAGTTTGCCACTGCGGCAATTATAATTGATAGAGTTAAACTCATACTACCTTCAAAGCTAAGCAATCCAGCACCAATTATAGCCACCATTCCCCCACCAAGGCTATATAAAAATAGTATCAAATATCCATAAGTAGAAAGATTTGCTAAAATATCTTGCATTATTTCACCACCGATACGGCTTGTAATAGCTGTCTATAGCCATATGAATTGGGGTCAAATTTAACCTTATCATCAACCGTGATTACAGACCCACCAAGATTCGCACCTGCGAAAAAGCCTGTATTATTTGTATAAGCATAAATATCGCTAAACCCAATATCACTCATAGTACCGCTATTTACCCCATAATCCATAAAGCTAACTGATGTGCTAGCACTAAGCGTGAGCTTATTATCGTAAATATCTTTTATTATCGCCCTATTCATCACATACATCACAATAAAATTATTCTCATATCCAGCTTGTAATCCAATAGTAGCACCCCCAAGTCTTACTGGCACTACGCTATAGCTGCTATTTTGATGATATAAGGTCCTATCATCTATATACTCTTTTGAATCCTCATCACGCACAAGCATAACCCCACGACCCACCGTCGCCCCAAGGATAAATCCAGCCTTAACAAAAGTAGGAAAAACTATAATAGCAGATGAATTTATAATAATTGATTGCGGTATTTTGTTAGTTCGATTAATTAAATTATAGGCATTTGCACTATCTAAAAGTCTCTCATCGCTAGCATGTAAGCCTAGGCTAATAAAAATTAGACAAATAATCTTTATTAATACTCTATTTCGCATACTCTACAGCCCTTAATTCTCGTATTACATTTACTTTGATTTCCCCTGGATATTGCATTTTACTCTCTATCTCTTCAGCAATCTCTTTAGCTAAAAGCACAGCCTCATCATCATTGACCAACTCCGCATTAGCAATAACCCTTATCTCGCGACCAGCATTTATAGCGTAGGCATTTTTAATACCTTCTTTGGAATTTGCTATATTCTCTATCTCTTCAACTCTTTTTAAAAAGCTCTCAAGCACCTCTCTTCTAGCACCAGGGCGTGCTGCAGATAACGCATCAGCAGCACAAACTGCCGCACACTCCACGCTTAGAGCCTCTTCGTGTCCGTGGTGAGCATAAATAGCATTAATCACAACTGGATGCTCTTTATAACGCTTACAAATTTCGGCACCTAAATCGACATGGCTACCTTGATACTCATGCGTTAATGCCTTGCCAATATCGTGTAATATACCAGCTCTAATGGCAAGCTTCTCGTCTCCACCAGTTTCAGCAGCTATAATTCCCGCTAAATGAGCAACCTCAAGGCTATGAGCTAGAGCATTTTGACCATAACTAGCTCTAAATTTCATCTTGCCAATTAGTTTTACAATCTCTGGATGAACTTTGGTAATTCCTAAATCAATTAAGATATTTTCGCCCTCTTCTAAAATACTAGCCTCAAATTCCTCGCAAACTTTTTGATGAATTTCCTCTATTCTAGCTGGTTGGATTCTCCCATCTTCAACTAATAGTTCAATTACCCTAGTAGCAATGGCCCTACGATATAAATTAAAGCTTGAAAGCACAATAGCATGCGGTGTATCATCTATTATTACATCAACTCCAAGCACCATCTCAAGGGTTTTGATATTGCGTCCCTCTTTGCCTATAATCCTACCTTTTAACTCATCATTTTTAATATCAACTACATTGATTAATCTCTCAGCAGCGAACTCTCCAGCAAATCTACTAGTAGCTTGAGCTAGGATATAATTAGCCTTTTTCTTAGCCTCTCTTTTTGCCTCTTCTTCATATTTTCTAACGATATGAGCTATATCGGCACGGCTTTTTTCTTCAACTTTTTTAAGCACCAACTCTCTAGCTTCTTCTTGGGTTAAACCAGCCATACGCTCCATAGTTTTTAGCATTTCATCAATCTTTTCTTGATAGCTATTTTTTAAATTTAAACCCTCTTCATATAACGCTTTGGCTCTATTTTGGCTTAATTCTAAATCACTTTTAGCACTATCTAAATTCTCTTTTTCAAAGAGCAAATTTTGCTCTTTTTTAGCTATTTCATCGAATTTTTGGTTATACTCTTTTTGGAGTTTGCTCCCCTTTTCTTCATATCTTTTTTTAACCTCAAATTCAGCCTCGCTAACCTTAACTTTAGCATCTTTTAAAATGCCTTCAGCCTCAAATTCAATTGCTTTTGCTTTTGCTTTTGCCTGCTCTACTAAAATATTATAGTTGGCATCATTTATCTTTTTAGATATTAGCCAACCTCCTCCAGCTCCAAAAATCAAGCCTCCTAACCCTATTAATGACATCTCTATCATAACATACCTTTTTTATATATTTTTTAGTAGGTGTAAGATAAAAGTCAGCACAAACATCGTGTGCGTCACAAATTTTATAATCAACATACATATCTTTTATACTTACAAACACAATAACCGGTCTATAACCTAGATTATCAAAAAACCTATCATAAAACCCAGCTCCGTGCCCTACTCTACCCATATTAGCATCTACTGCGATAACTGGCACTATAGCCATATCTATATCTTTTTTATAAGCATTTGAGTTCATTGCTTCTTTAATACCAAATTTAGATACTTTAAAGGGCAAACGCAATTTTACCATTTTTAAACTTTTATCTACCATAAATGGGACAAATATTGTGCAATTTTTTGCTATTTTTCGCCTAAGCTTAATCAAATTTGGCTCCATTTTCATAGGAGTAAAAATAAGCAAATTCTTTACTTTATACAGCTTAATAAGCCTTAAAATATCCAAATTAACCCTATTTTTATAGCAGTTAGCCACTCTTTTAGACTCCTTATTCAGAGCCAATTTTGCTACTTTTCTACAAGTTTGTTTATCAAATTTAACCATAATATTAATCTTTATTTAGTATAATTTTGGCAATTTTACCAAAAAATATAGGAAAATATAATGAAATTTAAAATCTTTCTAGCAGCAGCTTTATTAGCTATTTTAACAGGTTGCAACAACACTTCAAACGAAGAGTCAAATCCAACTTCAGTAATAGAAGCAGACTATTCAAAACCATTTAAACTTACATTAAATGATGGCAGTGAGTTAAAAATGCAAAAAAAAGATAACGGCTATGACTTTAATATCAAGGATAAAGCTATATTTTTAAATTTCTTTGCCACTTGGTGCCCACCTTGTAAGGTAGAGATCCCATATCTTGTATCGCTTCAAGAGAAATTTAAAGATAAACTTCAAATCATCGGTGTATCAGTTGAGGCCTTAAGCCTAGAGCAAGCAAATGAATTTAAAGAGCTACTAAATATCAACTACCCAATTGCATACACAGATGAAAATCAATATTTAATCTCATCGCTTGGCGGCGTGGTTGGAATTCCATTTAGCATTTTATACTATCCAAATGGCAAATTTGCTACTTCTTATAGCGGATTGGTGCCGATTGAGATGCTAGAAAATGATATTAAAAAGGTTATTGAGTAATGTTTAGCTTTCTTAAAAAAGGGCTTGAAAAGACCCTTAATACATTTACAAAATCTAAACCAAAAGATAAAAAAATAACTAAAGATATTCTTGAAGAGCTTCTATTAGAAGCCGATGTTCCATATGAAATAGCCCAAGAGATAATCTACTATCTACCTCCTAGAGATGTAGTAGATAGGGCCGATCTAGCTAGAGTTATGCAAACATACTTTATGTATGATAATAAAAGTGTGGAGGCAAAGCCTTTTGTGATGATGATTTTAGGCGTAAATGGTGCGGGCAAAACAACCACAATAGCAAAATTAGCAAATTTATTCAAATCCAGCTCAAAAAACGTAATTTTAGGCGCTAGCGATACATTTAGAGCTGGAGCCATAGAGCAGCTACGCCAATGGGCTAATAAGCTTGAAGTCCCTATAATCGCCTCAAATCAAGGTCACGACCCAGCCGCTGTAGCCTATGATACCATCAGCTCAGCTGTGGCTAGAGATATGGATTATGCTATTATTGATACGGCTGGTAGGTTACAAAATCAAAAAAATTTAGCTAGTGAACTAGAGAAAATCTCAAGAATTAGCAGTAAAGCCCTAAGTGATGCTCCACACCAAAAAATTCTAATTCTAGATGGCACACAAGGTAGTGCTGGAGTAGCTCAAGCTAAGGCTTTTAATGAGATTATAAAGGTTGATGGAGTTATAATTACCAAGCTTGATGGCACAGCAAAGGGCGGTGCGTTATTTGGTATTGCTAGAGAGCTTGAGCTCCCTATTTTATATATTGGCGTTGGCGAAAGTAAAGATGATCTTATCAAATTTAGCCCAAAAGAGTTCGTAGATACCATCTGCGATGCAATATTTTTAGATTAAAATGGCAAAATCAAAGATTATTTTTGAATGCGAAGCGTGTGGTAATCAGCAAAGCAAATGGATGGGTAAATGCCCACAATGCGGAGCCTGGGAGAGCTTTATCGAGCTTAGTAGCGAGCAAGTTAAGATCTCTCAAGAGTTAGCCAAACTAACCAAAAGCACAAAAAGCGCCACACCAATATCCCAAATTCAAATTCAAAAAATAGATCGCAAATCAACTAAAGATAGCGAGTTAGACCTAGTATTAGGCGGAGGCTTGGTAAGTGGCTCTCTTATATTAATAGGCGGAAGTCCAGGAATTGGTAAATCTACACTACTACTTAAAATAGCTTCAAATTTAGCTGACAACAACCAAAAAGTGCTATATGTAAGCGGTGAAGAGAGCGCTAGTCAAATCAAGCTAAGAGCCGATCGCTTAGGTGCAAATAGTGATAATCTATTTTTACTAACTGAAATCGATCTCTCATCGATACTAGCCGAAGCGGCAAAAAATGAGTATAAAACCATAGTTATAGACTCTATCCAAACCCTATATAGCGATAAGATTAGCTCAGCTCCAGGCTCAATTTCGCAAGTTAGAGAGATCACATTTGAGCTAATGCGACTAGCTAAAAAAGATGATATTACCATATTTATTATAGGTCATATTACTAAAGAAGGCTCTATCGCCGGACCTAGAATTTTAGAGCATATGGTTGATGTGGTGCTATATTTTGAAGGGGATAGTAGTAAGGAGCTTCGCATACTTCGCGGGATTAAAAATCGCTTTGGCACTACAAGCGAAATTGGAATTTTTGAAATGCGTAGTAATGGACTAATAAGTGCTAAAGATATTAGCAGTAAATTTTTTACCCGCGGTAACGCCGTTAGTGGATCAGCTATCACTGTAACGATGGAGGGAAGTCGTGCATTAATCGTAGAAATTCAAGCCCTAGTATGCGAAAGCAACTATCCAAAAAGAAGCTCAACTGGCTTTGATAAAAATCGCTTAGATATGATTTTAGCACTTTTAGAGAGAAAATTAGAAATACCGCTTGGGCATTATGATGTGTTTATCAATGTTACTGGCGGAGTGAAGATAAATGAAACTGCGTGCGATTTAGCCGTGGTAGCTGCTATCATATCAAGCTTTCGCAATCGTCCAATATCCAAAGAGAGTATATTCATCGGTGAGCTTAGCTTAAATGGTGAGATTAGAGAGATTTTTAATCTTGATGCAAGGCTAAAAGAGGCTGTCTTTCAAAAATTTAAAAACGCTATCACGCCAAATAAGCCATTAGAAAATTACCCTATAAAAACATTTGTAGCCAAAGAGATAACGCAAGTTCTAGAGTGGATGTAGAAAATTTGGATAAATAAATTTGAATTTTAAACCAAATAAAAATGCTATTTAGAGCGGTAAATAACTTGATTATTATAAACTTTGTAGCTTAAGGCTTACAAATACAGATGAATTTATAGCCAAGATTTATAATATTTTAATCTAAATTTAGATATAATTTTTCTCTTTTTAAGCCTGAGTGGTGAAATGGTAGACACGCTAGACTCAAAATCTGGTAGGGGCAACCCTGTGTCGGTTCGAGTCCGACCTCAGGTACCACTAGTCCTTTTCCTAAGCTTTCAAAAATCACAAAAAAGCCCTTAAAAACGCAATCTAACATTAATTTAAGCTTTCATTTGACTATTTCAGTTGTTTCCATGCTAAAGGATATAATCAAATAAGTCTTAAATTCATTTTCTAATCAATAAAATGGAATTCCAAAAAAATATAAGAAAATTTTAACTTAAATAATAAAAATATCAAATAGTTAGCTTTGTATATATGTGTAGTGAGCAACTAGGCTCATAATCTAATTTTAAATAAATTTAAGGCAAATGCGTTTGATTTATGATAAGTGTAGAATTATGATAAAAGATTACAAACCAAATAAAGCTCACAAAGATAGCTCGTATAAAAGAAAAATACGGCAAAAATATCGCTGCACTAACGCAAAATGCGTATAATTGGCTACTTATGTATCAGCACGAAAAAATAATTAAATATAGCAGACTATATAAATTACGCAAAATTTAGCATTTAAATAATTAAAAAACTTCACTAAATCTTAGCAAAGCTAAACAAAAAAAGCTCTCACCGCTTATAAATTTCCTATTATTTAAATTCTTAAAAATCACAAAAGCCCTAAAATTTCAATCTAACATTAATTTAAATTTCATTATTTTCAGTTGCCTTTATCTTAAGAGCTTTGCAAAAGAATACCAAAAAATAGCAAAAGAAAATAACCAAATAAAAATTCAAAAAGCCATAAACAAATAGCTAATAAAAGTCTTAACTACATTAATCAAGCAATTTATTATTTAATATTATTAAAATCTAACTTTATAGTCTCATTATCAATATAGCTAATTCCTGAATTTAAAATATTTTGCGCTATATGCTTAGCCTCATCTAGCGAGTGCATTTTGTATGTACCGCACTGATATTTATTTAGCTCTGGAATGTTGCTTTGGCTTTTTACAGATAATACATCGCTCATAGATAGTCTCCACGCCTCTATCACTTCATCAATTTTAGGTCTTCCTATAAGACTCATATAAAACCCAGTCCTACAGCCCATCGGCGATATATCTATAATCTCAACGCTATTTGAATTTAGATGATCTCTCATAAAACCAGCAAAAAGATGCTCTAAGGTATGAATCCCTTTTTCTGGTAAAATATCTAAATTTGGCTTACAAAATCTTAGATCAAAAACGCTAATATCATCTCCTTTTGGAGTTTTCATCATCTTAGCAAGTCTAACACCAGGTGCGTTCATAATAGTATGATCTACGCAAAAACTATCAAGTAGTGGCATATTTATCCTTTATAATTTTTGCGTAATTGTATCAAAAATTAGCTGAAATTTGCTCTTATTTGCTCACACCAATTAGCAATTCTAGAATCTACTTCGTCGCCATGGTTATCAAAATCAAGCGCTAAGCCCACAAATCCACCATCTCTAGCTGCTCTTGACTCTGTAAAATCATATTTTGGAGCCTCTGTAGCACCTACAATATTTGCACCTAATTCACTACATTTATCAAACAAAATTCCCAAAGCATCGCAATATGTATCATCATAGCTAGAGCTATCGCCTATGCCAAATAGAGCTATCGTTTTTCCTTTTAAATTTAACTCAGAAAAGTCAAAAGCATCCATATCATCTTGCAAATCACCGCTTCCCCAAGTAGATGAGCCAATTATCAATTTATCAAATCCATTAATCTCATCGGCTGAAGTTTCAGATATATTTAAAACTGTATCTATACCTAAATTTGCTGCGATTTTATTTGCTGCTTCCTCTGCATTTCCCATTGAACTACCAAAAATAACTGCTGTCATATTTACCTTTCACACTTAAATTCACGATCCAAACCAAAAACTTTACAATACTCGCAATAAACACAACTCACACTTCTTTTAGCACAAACTAGCTTTATATTGCGTTTTTTAGCTTCAGATTTTATCTTTTTCATCGTGTTATGATTTAAAAAACTCGTCAGCATAACCACGCACTCCACCTCTTGTGGGATCGGTTTGCGATTTACTCTATTTTCATTTCTTGCATCCCAGTGCTCTATCTTGCTGACACCTAACCCTTGTAAAACTGCTTTAATTGGTGCTATTTCATCTGCGCCTATTACCAAGACTGACATATTTTACCTTTATAATATTTTGATAATCGTTATTATAAACTAACTATTATAAATTTAAGCTTATTTTGATTATAATTATCAAAAATAATTTTATAAAAGCTTATTTATAGACCATTTAAAGCTTTAAATTGAATTTATCTGAAATTATAATTGATATAGCGTATCAATTATACTAGCTTATTCCTCCTTATTCTATCTTATTTAATTAAGAGCTAAATTATATTATTTACTCGCAAAAAGTATATCCAAAATAAAATAACTAAATATAAATTTATATATTAAATTTGCGTTTATATCTCTCTAAAAGCGTGATATTTCCTAGCATTCCTCCTTGATGAATATATAAAATATCATTTTTAAACGCATTTAAATTTGCCATCAAAGTAAGCCACCCAACGCCATCATACAATAGCTCAAACTCCACACCACAGCTATATAAAAGCTCCTTATATATCTCATAAATTTCAGAATAAAGCTTACCAAAGTGATATTTTCTAGGTGGATTTATGATATTAACCTTGCTTAATGGATCAAGTGCTAAAATCTGCTTTTTTAGATAATGGCTATCACCTACACAAGGAGTAGTCCATACGCTCATATCACTTAAATTTTTAGCCAAAAATGCCGCACTACACCCAGTCCCACTAGGCAAAAATATATCAAATTTTATATCATTTTTCTTAGCAAAATCTACAATTATCCTAGCTTGATCCTGAAATCCCATCTCAGCTTCACTCATAGCCACCCCTTCTGGGATGAAAATATCCCTACTTTTGCACTCATTTTGTGCTGATTTAAGCGGATTTTTGCTAATGCGAATATCCATACCATTTTTTAGTGCTGCAGCGTAGTTCCCACAAGGATTATTAAGCAAAAAATCGCAAATATGGTGAGTAAAATATATAAATTTAATACCACGCAACTTAGCCAAAACGCTGATAGAATACATAGCATTTGACTGGCTTGAGCCATATGAGATAATGCGATTTGCTAAATTTGAGTTTAAAAAGTAGGCTAATTTCCTAGCTTTATTTCCATTAAATTCTCCGCCTATTAAGTCATCACGCAAAATCCAAAATCTACGCCCCCTAAAACAAATCGGCTCAATTTGCACGATGACTTAAAACCTTATCGATAAAATATTTAGAGTCTTTTAAATCAAATTTAATATTTACTCTAAAGCTTGCCGCTGGGTCTTCAACGCCATCTTTTAATACTATTTGACTATTACTTTTACCAACTGCAATCATATATTTACTTAAATTTGAATCTTTATAGGTTGCATAGGCAAATTTCATAATCTCCAAAGCTCTTTTTTGCGATAAATCAAGATTATGAAGATACCCACCATCGCTATCGGTATGGCATTCAATGGTAATATTGCTAATATTTTCTATAATATCAGGCGATAAAATATAGTCCAAATATACCTTAAATATGCGTCTTAAATCAAATTTCGCATCATCTCTAATAGCTGTAGAATTAATATTAAAAATCTTAGCCGCACTCATACTAACATCGGCACTTTTTAAATCTATTTGTGCCATATTACCAAGTTTATTTTTCAAAGCAAGTGCGATATTTTCTCTAATTTTTGCATAATTTTCTAAATTTTTTCTTGTAGTTTCAATATCTTTTTGAAGTATCTCAATCTCGCTATCTTTTTGCTCAATTTCAATTTTTAAATTACTAATCTCCTCATCTTGACTATCAATTTGTGTGATTAATTCATCATTTTTTAGACTAATTACATCTAGGCTATTATTTATTATCGCAGATGATTTAGATAATTCTGAATTTAAATTATTATAATATTTTTCTATATTTACGCCATCTGGGCTTGATTTTAGCTTAGCAATAAAGCTTTTGATACTATCATGCTTTTTATTTAGCTCTTTATTTGCCGCATTTAAAGAAGCGATATTGTCATTTAAATCCTTTTGTAAATATACTAATTCAGAAGCTAAAATAGAGTACCTAATAACCACTACGCCAACTATAAGCACAAATACAAAAAACAGCCCAGTCATAAGCCCAGCAAAACTAAGCCAAAAGCTTGATTTTTCATCATTTGATATATCGATTTTCATTAATCATTCTTTTCATCAATTGATTTATTATCTACTTCAGCACTCTCATCAATGGATTTTGATAGGCTCTCATAATCTGTTTTTTCTAATTTTTCAAGAGCTATATTTGCCTCATTATCAATCTCTTGAATGCTCTTTTTAAGCTCTTCTACGATGGCTGAGCTATTATCTTTAGTTGAGCTTTCTTCATCAAAAATATATCTAAAAGCCTGCATACCATCTATCATAGCTACTTTAAATCCATCAAGAGCGAGTTGTTGTTTTTCAAGGATATTTATGCTAAATTCCTCTAAAGAACGCTCAAATTTCATAATATTCATACCAAGATCATTTACACTCTTATCAAGTTTAGCTACACGCTCATCGCTAATGCTTTGCAATCTTGTATAGTTTTCACTCCACCTAATTTGCAACTCTTTAATATTATTATTAAATAAATTTAAAACATTAATGATCTCTGCGTGAATTTTAATCATATCTTTTTGATCTCTTTGAGATTTAATAAGCATTCCCATAGTCTGCTTAATATGCTCACTACTTACTTTGACGGCATCTTCTTCTGTTTTAAGTAGTTTAGTAAAATTATCAAATTTTCTCTCTATCACATTATCAAGCTCTTTAAAAAATTCTTGTTTGCTAACATAATCAAATATCACACCAATCTTCTCAAAACTTCCTAATGTCTCTTGCATATATCTTTGTTGTATCTCTTGATCTGTCCAAAAAAACGCTATTGTAGCATTCTTTTGCCTAGCGATTAATTTTTCAAATCTACTCATACCAAATCTTTCAAAAAATAGCCACCAAAGTGTTAAAAATACCCCATAAGCACAAAGATAAAATGAAGCCCCAATACCAGCAAATAGCTTAGTAATCTCACTCTCCAAGCTAAGCATATCAGCCGAGCTAAGAGTAGGCATAGAAATAGCAATACTTAAAAATGTCCCAAAGATACCAAGCATAGGAAAAACCCCAGTTGCTATAGTTGCGAAATTATCATTTCTAACATCTTTTGAATATCTTAGCGAAAACTCATCAAAGCTACCATTTGACTTTCTATCCTTGCCAATTGTAAGAAGAGTTTTTATAATATAATTTTTTAACTCTTTTTTAAAAATATCCTTTTTTTGCTCAAATAAACAGCACCCAAGCTCAGCACTATGTCTAGCAAAGATTAAGGCTATCACAAGCATAATTCCCATTATTATGACAATATCAAGTCCTACATTAAGCTTTATCACATCAAAATAACAAAGCAAACAAGCAATATAAACTAAAACTGGTAATAAAACTATCTTAAAATATACAAATTTACTCTGTCTATTTCCACCTTCAGGCAGAGATATTTCACCAAGTTCGCTCTCTTTTTCCATTTAAATTTCCTTTAATTTACACTAAGCTTAACCATCAAAAATAGCTAAGCTTAATGCTATTTAGCCAAAAATTTGGCTAAATAGACTTAGTTTTTATTTATACAATTAAGATTTTCGTAAGCTTCTAAAAGCCTTTTTACCATACTCTCTTCGCCACATCTTAGCCATTTTCTTGGATCATAATACTTCTTATTTGGCTTATCGCTACCTTCAGGATTTCCAATTTGCCCTTGAAGATAACCATGATTTTTAGCCTCATACTCACGCACACCATCCCAAAAAGCCCACTGAGTATCAGTATCTATATTCATCTTAATCACACCATAGCTTACTGCTGCTTTAATATCAGCAAGTTCACTACCGCTACCGCCATGAAATACGAAATTTACTGGCTTATTATCGTTTGTGTTAAATTTAGATTTAATATACTCTTGAGAGTTTTTTAAGATCTCTGGTCTAAGCACCACATTACCTGGTTTATAAACTCCATGGACATTACCAAAGCTAGCTGCAATGCTAAATTTATCGCTAATTTCACCAAGGGTTTGATAAGCTAAAGCCACATCTTCTGGCTGAGTGTATAAAAGAGCGTTATCTACATTTGTATTATCCACTCCATCTTCTTCGCCGCCAGTCACGCCAAGCTCAATCTCAAGAGCAATACCAAGATCACTTAGTGTTTTAAGATATTTTTGGCAAGTTGCGATATTCTCCTCTAATGGCTCTTCGCTAAGATCTAGCATATGAGAGCTAAATAGAGGGATACCACAACTTTTTATATTTTCACGACTAACATCTATAAGAGCGTCAATCCAAGGCAAGAGCTTTCTAGCGGCGTGATCTGTGTGTAAAACCACGGCAACACCATAAGATTTTGCTAGTAAATGGACTTGCTTGGCTCCAGCTATAGCACCTAAAACATCGCCATTAGGGCAAGTCTTACCAGCATAATAGCTCGCACCGCCATTGCTAAATTGGATAATAACAGGCGAATTTGCTATCTTAGCTGCTTCCATTACAGCATTTATAGAGTGGCTTCCTACGACATTAACCGCAGGAATAGCAAAGCCCTCACTCTTGGCATACTCATATAATTTGCTAAGATCATCGCCCCAGACTACACCAGGTTTTACGATATTTAATACTCCCATATCATACCCCTATTATTTATATTCTACTTTTGCACCCTGTCTTAGCTTATCCATTTTTTCTTGCATTACGGTTTTAAATTGTTCGCTTCTTAGCTGCTCTTCGATATTGTTTTTAACCTTATCATAAGCTACTGTGGTTTTGGCTTTTGAGTCCTCTTTTAAGATTACATGATAGCCAAATTCGCTCTTAACTGGTTTTATAGTGATTGTTCCATTTTTTAAGCCAAACGCAGCCTTGCTAAATGCTGGGACCATTCTTGATTCATCAAACCAGCCTAGCTCGCCGCCATTTGCAGCACTACCTCTATCTATCGATTTGGTTTTAGCTAATTCGCTAAATTTAGCTGTTAAAGCATCTCCTTTTAGCCCTTTTAATTGAGCGATTATATTCTCAGCTTCTTTTTGAGTCTCTACTAGGATATGTTTTGCTTTTGCTTGGGCTGGACTTACAAAGATTGTCTCTTTATTTTTTTCATAAAATGCCTTCACATCGGCATTTGATACTTTGATTTTTTTATACTCATTTTGCGTCCAAACATTTCTTAAGACATTATCTTGGCTAAATTTCAAAGCCTCTTGATACTCTTTTGTTTTATCAGTGCCATCCTTTTTAGCTTGTTCTAGGATTAATTCACCATTAATAGCCATTTCTAATAGCTGTTTTTTCATCTGTTCTGGAATTTTATCAAAATCAGCACCATGTGCACCAAGCAAAGGGACTAAATCTTTATCACTAATCTCTTTGCCATTTACAGTAGCAAGTACCGCTGCATTTAAACTCACACTAGCTGCTAATATAGGAGCTAGAAATATACCTTTTTTCATCTATTTTCCTTCTGTTAAATTTTAAAGATAAGTTGGGTATTATACAATAAATTTAATTATATGTTATTGAATTTAGATTATATTTTTTATGTTTTGTTATAATTTAAAAATGAGAAGTAAAAGAGATATAAATGAGATTAAGGCTCTATTTTTAGAGCATTTTAATGGTGCTAAGACGGAGCTACATTTTAATAATTTGTATGAGCTTTTAGTAGCTGTAATGCTATCAGCACAATGTACTGACAAAAGAGTAAATTTGATAACTCCAGCACTTTTTAAAGAGTATCCAGATATTAGCTCCTTAGCAAAGGCTAATCTATCAAGCTTAAAGCTACTTATAAATAGCTGTAGCTTTTTTAATAATAAAGCTGAGAATTTAATCAAGATGGCAAATTCAGTTATAAATGATTTTAATGGCGAAATTCCACTTGATGAAAAGAGCTTAGTAAAGCTTGCAGGCGTAGGGCAAAAGACCGCTCATGTAGTATTAATAGAGTATCAAAACGCAAATTTAATGGCGGTTGATACTCATGTATTTAGGGTATCTCATAGACTTGGACTAAGTAGTGCTAAAACTCCACAAGCTACAGAAATAGACCTAGTAAAAGCATTTAAAACCAATCTAAACACTCTCCACCAAGCCATGGTATTACATGGTCGCTACACATGTAAGGCTATAAAGCCAAATTGCGATGGGTGCTTTTTAAAAGAGCTTTGTAAAGCTAAGATATAAGCTCCTCATTCCAAGCTTTGAGCGATTCTGTCATCGCATCTCTTGTAGCTTCCATCATACCAGCTAGACTGAAAAAATAGTATCCGTGCTGCTTGACATACTCAAAAATTTTCTTATCTTTATCATTTTTAGTTCTCTCAGGACGCACCATCAACTCGCCAAATTCCATCTCTTGGTGTAAGCAAAAGTTATTTGTCACATGATAGTATGCCCCATCAAATATCTCATCACTTTTTAAATTATGCTTAAACCTATCAATTCTCTCTTTTAACTCATAAAATTTAGGATAATGCGGCTCCTTACCACGACTAATCTCTCTATTTGCATTCTCTACAGCTTTACTAATCTTTTTAAATAGCTCTTCGCAAAGCTTTTGCTTTTCTATACCGTATTTGATAAAGCTCTCTACTAGCTCTTTTTGCGATTTTACCTTAGATTTGGCTACTTCTATGCCAACTGGCTTAGGTCTTATAACGCTTTTTGTGGTATTTTCAGCTAAAATTTCATCTACTAGCTCACTAAATGGCTTTTCGATCATTCCGTGAATTCTAGCTCCACCTTCAGTGGCGTTATAGACTTTGAATTTATAATCATAATGAGCTGGCTCCATCATCGACTCAAAATACCCACGGAAAAAATTCCACACATCAGTGCTTTTAACCTCGCCAACTCCGCCATATGCGATAGCCGTTTGCGGTCTTTGCCTAGCATTTGGATTTATCGTTATAGTTCCATCTTCTTTTATATAGTTTTCAAACATATTCCCCTTAGCGTGGCTAGAGCCATCTTTAGCAAAGGCAAGGTCTTGCCCTATAAATATAATTCTTTCGCACTTAAGCCTAAGAGCCATATCAAAAGCAAAGTGTGCTGAGCTAGGTCCTTTACACATAAATGGAATTTCATCTTTTAAAAGAAATTCAAATCTAATTGGTCTATGGGCGTAGGTGCGATTTCTACCTTCTAAATTTTTGCTAGTTTGTGGGTGGGTTAGAGATGCTGCCATAAATATTATATCATCATCAAATTGGCTTGGCTGACTTTGGAAAAATTCGCTAGTCTTCTCAACTCTCTCCATCGTAGTTACGAAATCAGGCTTTATCCCATTTAATTTTAACACATGATAAGAGGCATCTGGGATAAGGATTAATGCGTGTGGAGCTACCTTTCTTAAAAGCTCAATTTGCTTATTTAGACTAGGTCCAGTTGAAGCTATAATGGCGGTTTTATTTTTATGAATATTTAGATCAATTATATCTTGTAGTTGCAAACTACTATAGACATTAGGCATATTATATATAACATGCTTAATCCCAAGTAGATTATCATAAGCGTCATTGCCAGCATTTAGAATAATTTTAGATGATAATTCTATAATTTTTTGATTTATTCTTTTGGCTA
Organism: Campylobacter sp. RM19072; assembly: GCF_024723485.1. NCBI lineage: Bacteria > Pseudomonadati > Campylobacterota > Epsilonproteobacteria > Campylobacterales > Campylobacteraceae > Campylobacter > Campylobacter sp. RM19072. The sequence continues at coordinate 19,848 of NZ_JANQCU010000013.1, read as the reverse complement.
TATCGCCATAATTTTTCGCATAGTAATCGCTATATATGTGAAAATCATAATTTCTAATATTAGCTATCACTGCGTCATAATTACAAATAAGCTCTATTTGCCCATCTCTAAAGTAGCTTGGATGGACTATTATAAATCTTTCGTGGAAAATATCAGCACCAAAATCACATAGATTAAATGCGATATATATAATCTCAATCTCTGGCTCAAATACTATAATCTTCTCGTGAGTTTGATTTTGTAATAATTTAGTATAAAAATTACCATTGCCAAGACCAAAGAAAAATAGCGAAGGATATAGTGCGTATTTATCTTTAAATTCATCTAGCATTGACTTTGTATGCTCAGCTGGAGAGTGGGCGTAAATAGGCTCTTTAAGCTCTGTATTTATGATATTTATATCCAAATTTGTCTTACCTGCAAAGACATCAAATTTGCTATTGGTTTGTAAATTATAAATAGCCTTAGCTAATCTAAAATTGATAGCACTTAAAGCTACAATATTTTTCATAAAATTTGATGGAGCTCCTTCAGTTTTAAATTTTGCCTCAAGCTCCTTTTGAAACTCCCCAAATTCCGCCGCTTCAATATCTTTATCATAATCTTGCATTATATATCCTTTATGCTTTTTACTATTATACTAAATTTTATCTTAAGTATTACAACTATTTTAATTTAAGAAAAGTCAAATTTAAAAAGTTATTCACGGCTTTTTCACGCCGTGAAAATATGGTTAAAATACCTTAAATACGCACTTTAAGCTTAAAAAAATAAGAAATTTAATTTATATTATTTTAAGCATATTTATGAATTTATATAAATATGTGAATAAACCAATTAATCTATCCTTCAAATGTTGATATTTCCACTGGGTGATTGTGCGATTTCTCCACAAAACGAGTATAAGGCGATTGAAATACCAGCTCTATAGTGCCAGTAGGTCCATTTCTATTTTTACCAATTATTATCTCTGCACTCTCTTCAGTTTTATTTCTGCTAAATTGCGGTTTATACTCCTTGCCTTCTAGCTTTGCTTTTTGCTCTTTTTCACGCTCTTCTTGCTCTAAATAGACATCATTTCTATAGACAAAAAGTATAGTATCAGCGTCTTGCTCAATCGCTCCAGACTCCCTTAAATCGCTTAGCATCGGTCGTTTATTAGCTCTTGATTCTAAGCTTCTATTAAGCTGTGAAAGTGCCACAACAGGCAAATTTAACTCCCTAGCTAATAGCTTTAATCCGCGTGAAATCTCCGCAATTTGCAAATGGCGATCGCTATAGGCTGATGAGTTGGTCATTAACCCAATATAATCAATCACGCATAATTTAATCTCTGGATGAGCGCTTTTTAGCTTTCTCATTTGAGTTCTGACTTGATGTATTGTAGCGTTGCCGCTATCATAGACAAATAGCTTTTTTTGGCTCATCATTTCACAAGCGTTATTGAGCTTTTCTATCTCATCATTATCCATATCAGAAGTCATGATATTTTGTAAATTTACTGATGTTTTCGCACTTAGCATCCTTAGCATTAATTGAGTAGCTGGCATCTCTAAAGAGAAAAATACAACACCTAAATTTTGATCTAATACCTTTTGGACTACATTTAGCACAAATGCCGTTTTCCCCATACCAGGACGAGCTGCGATAACTATAAGGTCTCCATTTTTAAACCCTTTTGTCTTCTCATTTAATCCTCTAAATCCAGTATCAATCCCCACTACTTCGTGATCTTTGGCTAGTTTTTGCTTACTTAACTCAGTGATTAGCTCAGTAATAATCTCTTTAGCATTTTTAATAACCCCATTACCAGCCCCATCTACAAGTGAGTATATCTCGCTGCTAATCTCATCTACCATATCCCTTCCAGGCTTATTCTCGCTCACCTTAGCAGGGATTTGGTTTGCCACTTTGACAAGGGCTCTTTTAATGGCAAATTCTCTAAGCTCTGTGGCATATTTTTTAATATCCAAGATTGAATTTGTAGTTAAAACGGCATTAAAAATCTCTTCATCAAATTTAGCCCCCAAATGCTTTTTGATAAAAGCCACATCCACTGGATCATCGCTGTTTAAACAGCTTTGCATAGCTGCAAATATATCCTCATGCCCTTTAAGATAGAAATCTTTTGGGGTGATGATATCATAAATTTCGCCTAGATTATCTTGCTCAAATAAGATCGCACTTAATATTGAGCGCTCCATATCTAGATCATATAAATTTGAGCTTACATTATCCATTTCTAACCTTTAGCTCATCATCTATCTCTTGTAAAAATCTATCTACTAATTGTGATTCGGGTAATCTAGCTACCACCTCTCCATGACGCATTATCAGCCCATTTCCCTTACCAAAAGCAATAGCCACATCAGCCCCCTTAGCCTCTCCAATAGCATTTACTATGCAGCCCATCACGCTTATATTTAGCGGTGCTGTTATGTGGGCAGTTTTTTCTTCTACTATCTTTATAGCACTTACTAAATCACTTTGGAGCCTACCGCAAGTAGGACATGAGATGATATTTAATCCGCTTCTTTGAACTCCGCTATCTTGGAGTATCGCCTTAGCTACTTTTATCTCCTCTTCAAGCTCTCCAGTAATGCTAACTCTCATAGTATCGCCAATCCCCTCCATCAAAAGCCCACCAAGTGCGATGGCTGATTTTATCGTAGCGTGAAATACCGTCCCAGCCTCGGTAACCCCTAGATGAAATGGATAATCCACCATAGGGCGAAGACTCCTATAAGCTGCCATTGTATTTGCCGTATCGCTACTTTTTAGGCTCACAGCAATATCTCTAAAGTCAAAATCCTCTAAAAGCTTAATATTATACAAAGCACTTTGTACCATCGCCTCGACGCTTCTACCATATTTTTGCTCAAACTGCTCTTCTAAGCTACCGCTATTTACGCCAATTCTTATTGGTAAATTTCGCTCTTTGCATGCATTTACGACTTTTTTTATCTTCTCTTTGCCACCGATATTACCAGGATTTATCCTAATAGCATCTACAAATTCAGCCACAGCTAAGGCGTATAAGTGGTTAAAATGAATATCAGCTACGATTGGCAATGGGCTAGATTTTTTAACCTCTTTAAGACCTTCAATATCATCTTTATTAAACACAGCACATCTCACTATATCGCACCCAGCAAAATATAGTCTATTGATCTGCTCTAAGGTCTCTTTGACATCTCTTGTTTTAGAAAATGTCATTGACTGCACGCTTATTGGTGCGTTACCGCCTATTTTTACACTACCTACTTGAATTTGTCTTGTTTTATATCTTTTCATTGTATCTACTCAAATTAATTTCAAATCAGTAAGTCTAGCTAAAATTTGATAAAAATATTGTAAAAGTTAATAAATAAAGTAGTTTTAAAGTTGGATTTAAAATTTTTAAATATAATTTATCAGTTTCATTGTAATTTTTCTAAATTCAAGGTAAAAATATGCGAAAAATTTTAACCCAAATTCTTATATTCACAGCCTTATATATGATGGTTTTTGCCATTATGAGAGCAGTTATGCTAAGTAGCATAATAGTGCCAAATAATAGCAATTGGGGGGGGTATTTCTATATGGGCTTGGGCATGATATACGGACATTTAGTGCGATATTTTTACCTCTTTTTTTATGTGGATTTCTTAGTTATTTTAGTGGGTTTATCAAATTAAATTTATCCAAAGCTTATCAAATTTTATCTAGCATTTATCTAGCCATTATCTCATTTATCGTAGCTATTTTTGCATTTATCAACTTCTACTATTATCAAATTTATCAAAACAAGATTGATATATTTATATTTGGGCTTAAAGATGATGATACAACTGCTTTATTATCTATTATTTGGAGTGATTATCCAGTGATTTTAATCCTAATAATTGCGTTAATATTCACTATTTTTTGCGTATGGATAAATGCTAAAATTTTAAAAATTAAATTTAAAAAAACCAATCAACCGCTTTGGGTATTAATAATTTGTAATCTTATCTTGCTTTATGCTTATTCCATCGCACTTCGTGGGCACCCTACCTACAACGCGCTTCGTGCCTCCACATATCAATTTAGCTCTTTTAAACCATTTAATGAGATCTCTACTAATCCCATTATGGCACTATCTTGGGCGATTAAAGAGTATAAAAATCAAGCCCACTTCCCACCTGTAAAAATGAGTAGAATTAAAGAACTTGAAGAGATTTTATTTCCGATATTTAGCACAACATCACCAAACGCAAATCACGCCAAAACCCACATACATTTTAATCTTATGGAGAGCTTTGGGCTTGGATTATTACAAGAAGATGAGCGATTAGAAAAGGAATTTTTAGGCTCACTATATAGCCATTTTCAAAGCGATTTTGTATTTAGGCGTTTTTTACCATCAACTAGTGGGACTATAGATAGCTTAAATCGCATACTATTTCAAAGCCCTATAATCAACCTTACAAGTAGCAAATTTCAAAAGACAAATCTACCTTTTACAGTCATTGATACCTATAAAAAAGCTGGTTATAGAGTGATTTTTGCTTATGCTGGAAATGCTGCTTGGTATAATATCAACTACTTCTTAAAAGCTCAAGGCGTAGATGAAATAATAGATGAAACTATACTTATAAGCCAATATCCAAACGCCAAATCATCAAAGCACCCATATGGGATAAAAGATGAGTATATGTATAATAAAATATTTGAGATATTTAATAACGCCACAACACCAACAATAGTCATCTCACTAGGGATATCAAACCATCCGCCATACTTACATAAGGGGCAAAATGAGCTAAATTTAGATCTAAATAACTCTGAGATTAATCGCTATGCTACTGATTATAAGGCACTATTAAATGCCTATAGCTACGCTAATAACAGCTTTGGAGAGTATATAAATAGAGTTAAAAATAGTAAATTTAAAGATAATATAATAATAGCAGCCACCGGCGACCACCCTAATAGAGAGTATAAATTTGATTATAAAACTGAGATAGCTTTTGGGCATAGTGTGCCGTTTTATCTATATATTCCACGAAATTTACAACACAATATCTACTACGATAAATATAGAATTGGCTCACACAAAGATATATTTCCAACCCTATACAACCTTAGCTTAAATAAGACTAAATACCTAAGTATGGGTGGTAAAAATATGCTATCTAAGCCAAGTGATGATAGATTAGAATTTGCTATGCATATAAATGTATGGGCTAATAAAGATGGAATATACCCAAACTCAAGTCCCAATGGGTATAAATTTCAAAATTATACAACATTAAAAAATAGCGACGAAGTATTTAACTTAAGCGATGATAAGGCTGAATTTCATAAACTTTATGAAGAGTTTAGCTACAGTGTATTAGCTCTAAGGCTTGGATTATCTGTAGAGTAAAGTCCGCTAAAAGCGGACTTTGTGATTAATTTTCTAATTTATAATTATCAATTAGATTGAAATTTAAATATTTATAAATTTCATCTTCTTTACCGGCAAGTTTTGCAGGGACAATTTTCATATACTCTTCTACACTTGGAAGTCTTCCTAGCATAGCACACACCGCTGCAAGCTCAGCAGAACCTAGATAAACTTGAGCGCCCATACCCATACGATTATCAAAGTTTCTTGTAGAGGTTGAGAATACTATAGCATTATCAGCTACTCTAGCTTGGTTACCCATACATAGTGAGCATCCTGGCACCTCTGTCCTAGCACCGGCTGCACCAAATAGTGAGTATCTACCCTCGGCTCTTAATTGGGCTTCATCCATTTTTGTAGGTGGAACAACCCATAATCTAGTAGGCACTTGACCTTCGCCTTTTAAGACTTCGCTTAAAGCTCTATAATGGCCGATATTTGTCATACAGCTACCTACGAAAACTTCATCTATATTTTTAGGGCGTTTTGGATCATTTAGAATTTCACTTAGAGTAGCCACATCATCTGGGTCATTTGGACACGCCAAAATCGGTTCAGTGATCTCATCCATATTGATCTCAATTATAGTGTGGTATTTCGCATTTTTATCAGCTTGTAATAGCTCTGGATTTTCTAGCCATTTTTTCATCTTATCACGGCGACGAGCTAGAGTCTTATCGCTACCATATCCCGCTTCTATCATAGCGTCAATTAGAGTTATATTGGATTTTAGATACTCTATTACAGGCTCTTTATTTAGAGCGATAGCACATGCTGCGGCACTTCTTTCAGCACTTGCGTCACTTAATTCAAATGCTTGTTCTACTTTAAGATCTGGCAAGCCTTCAATCTCAAGCACTTTACCGGCAAATACATTTACTTTGCCTTTTTTCTCTACTGTTAAAAGACCTTTTTTAATAGCGTAATATGGGATAGCATTTACTAGATCTCTTAGAGTTATGCCCGGTTGCATCTTACCACTAAATCTTACTAAAACTGACTCAGGCATATTTAGTGGCATTGAGCCTAAAACCGCCGCAAAAGCCACTAGACCACTACCTGCTGGGAAGCTTATACCGATAGGGAAACGAGTATGAGAGTCCCCACCTGTTCCTACTGAATCAGGTAAAACCATTCTATTTAACCATGAGTGGATAACGCCATCACCTGGCTTTAAACTCACACCACCACGACTAATCATAAAATCTGGTAAAGTTTTATGCATCAAAGCGTCTGTTGGTTTCGGATAAGCTGCTGTGTGACAGAAGCTTTGTAATACAAAATCAGCTGAAAATCCAAGGCTTGCAAGCTCTTTTATCTCATCTCTTGTCATTGGGCCTGTTGTATCTTGACTACCTACTGTTAGAGTGATAGGCTCTACATACATACCTGGGCGAACACCATCTAAACCACACGCACGGCCGACCATTTTTTGTGCTAGAGTGTAACCTGCGCTATCATCACTTGCTGGTTGGGCTGGTTTAGTAAAGATATCTTCACTACCTAAATCCAACTCAGCCCTAGCCTTAGCACACAAGCTTCTAGCTATAATTAGCGGGATTCTGCCACCTGCTTTTACCTCATCTTTTAGTGTATTTGGCTCGAGTTTGAAATTTTTTATCACTTCTCCATCTTTTACTATTTCGCCTTTGTGTGGATAAATTTCAATTTCATCGCCAGTTTCTAAACCATCTACATTTACTATAATTGGTAACGCACCGCTATCTTCGGCTGTATTAAAAAATATCGGAGCAATTATACTACCTAGGATTACACCACCTGTTTTTTTATTTGGAATTCCAGGAATATCACGACCTATATGCCACTGAATAGAGTTGATACCACTTTTTCTTGAGCTACCTGTTCCTACTACATCGCCTACATAAACAACTTCACGACCGCTTTTTTTAAGCTCAGCAATTTTTTCTAAGCTACCTGGTTGGCGTTTCATTAGCATAGCATTTGCATGTAGTGGTATATCTGAACGGCTAAATGCCTCACTAGCTGGACTTAAGTCATCAGTATTTGTCTCGCCTGGGACTTTAAATACTATAGCTTCAATCTTTTGAGGAATATCAGCTCTAGATTTAAACCACTCAGCATTTGCCCAACTTTTGATAACTTCAGCAGCGAATTTATTACCATCTTTAGCAAGAAGAGCCACATCACTAAAGTAATCATGAACAAAAATTGTATTTTTTAGCACTTCAGCTGCAGCACTTGCCACGCTCTCATCGCTACTTCTTAAACTAGCTACAAGCACGATTACGCTATATCCGCCAAGCATTGGCTCAAGCATTTTTACAGCATCAGTTTTGCTAATTAAACTACAAGTTAAGCCGTGGTTAATAATCTCATTTAAAAACTCAGCTTTAACCTTTGCTGCCTCATCAACCCCTGGATTTACGCGGTTTGCTAGTAAATCTACAAGCTCAGCACTTGGAGATGTCTTTAATAATTCACACACCTCTTGAGTCTGCTCTTTGCTAAGTGGAAGTGGTGGAATACCAAGTTTTGCGCGTTCTGCTTTAGCACTATTGTATTGTTCAAAAAAGCCCATTTATATCCTTTAAAAAAAATTTTCAATAATTCTACCAAAAAAATTAAAAATTTAGTAGTAAAAAATAACTTAGATTTTATCTTTTAGTATATTTTAAATTTTCTATATATCTAAATTTTAAATTAGAATAAATAATAACTGCCAAATTCATAATAAATTTAGCAGTCAAAAATGGATTAAATGCGTGAGCGAAGTCCAATATTTTTATACTGCTCGATCTCGCTAACATAATCAAAATATAGTTTATCAAGCTCATTTGTCATATATGAGATTAGCTTTGCGTCAGATTTTTTATGACTAGCTACAAGGGAGATGAATTTAAGATACGCAATCGCATTAGATGGTACGCGACCACCAGTTTTAGGCGGAAAAGGGAATTTCTGGATAAAATATAGCACCGCCTTAGCCACCTCTTCTTTGCTTGATTTTTTATCTGAGACTATTATTATAAGATCCTCTAAAGTAATCTTAGTATCGCTACTGCTTTGAGTTGTGGTAGTTTTTAGAATTTGCTTTTCTTTTTTTAAAGATTTAATGACAACCACGCCAACAATACCCAAAACGATGGCTACAACGACCATCGCAATGAATACAAAACTCTCATTAAATATAATACTCCCGTTCAACATAACCTCCTAAATAGCCTATAATCTAGTGCTATATTTTCTATTACGATAAGCAAGTAAGCTTATAATAATCATCACAAGCACACCGATCCAGACGAAATTTGGCACAGGCACAGCATCTCCTGCTGCATAGCTATGCATTCCAACTAAATAAAAATTTACCCCAAAATATGTCATTATAATCGCACTATAAGCAAACATAGAAGCCACTGCAAATGCGTATTGCGAATTTAATTTTGGTATAAATCTCATATGAACCACAGCAGCATAGACTAAGATACTAACTAAAGCCCAAGTCTCCTTGCTATCCCAGCCCCAGTATCTTCCCCAGCTCTCATTCGCCCAAACGCCACCTAAGAAGTTACCCACAACAAGCAAGCTAAGACCTAAAATCATCGCCATTTCATTAATTCTAGTAGCTTCGACTATATTTCTTGTTAGCTCTTTATTTTCACTCTTACCTTGAATGGCAAATAGAATTAAAGTAAATAGTCCAAGAAGTGAGCAAAGCCCTAAAAATCCATAACTAGCCGTAATTACACTTACATGAATTGTAAGCCAATAGCTCTTTAGCACTGGAACTAAATTTGTAATTTGCGGATCAAGCCAACTAAGATGTGCTACAAATAGAGTTACCCCAGCTAAAATCGATGTCAAAGCTAGCGATATAGCCGAACTCCTAGCAAACATTGTCCCGCTAAATGCTAGACACCAAGCTATAAATACCAAGCTTTCATACCCATCGCTCCAAGGCGCATGCCCTGCGATATACCATCTAAGCCCCATACCAATAGTATGAGCTATAAAGGCTAAGATATTAACCCAATATGCGATTTTAAAAATTAAATTTATCCTAATTTTAGGTCGTAGCATTTTTATAAATACCACTGCTAAAAGCACAAAACCAGCTAAGAGATAGACTGGGGTTAGATTTTGAAATATCTTATATTTATTAAATATTAATTCTAAATTTACTCTATTGCTATCTAGCATTACAGACGCACCATATTTAGCTTGATAATCTTTAATCGTCTCTATGGCTTCATCAGCCTTACTCCAATCATTACTCTCTTGAGCCTCAAGCACAGAAGTAAAATATCTTTGTAGCATTATAGCTACATTTGAAGCCTCCTCGCCGCTAAGCTCCATAAGTGCTCCGCCAGGGCTTAGCCAGGTGTTATTATAATCATCTTGCTTAGGTATCACTCTAAACATCTCACCTATAAATACCATATAAAGTATATTTAATTTCTCATCAGCCTTGATAACATCTTTATCAAAAAGCCCTCTTGTAGCTGGAGATTTACGGTTAGCAAGCTCTGTGTATTTGATTAGTTTATACTCGATTTGACCATCTTGATTAGGGCCAAAAAAGTCATCAAAACTAGCATATTTTTGGCTTTTTGAAATTCCTAAAATATTCTTTAGTTCATCATCGCTAATTTTGATAATTGGCACTGAACGCCAACTCTCTGAATTTGCCATCATCGATAAAAATACGGCATTAGCACTCATTGATTGAAATTTATCACTGCGATAAATTTTATTTAAAATCTCATGTGCCATAGTATCAAACGGCTTCATTCTACCATCTGAGCCTTGGATTATTAGGGTTGATACATTATCTATATGGCTTTGCGGAATTTGCGGAATTGAAAAAGCATAGCCCTTACTCGCACCAAAAATAGCCATACCAGCTACCAAAATAGCGCAAGCTGCTTTGGTATTAGCGTCATTTACAGCCTTAGCAAGTTTTCTAAATCTAGAATTAGGATTAAAAACATTTAGTAAAAGCCCTAAAGTTAGTAAGAAATATCCAAAATATGTAGGCCATTTGCCAGGGTCGCTATTAACTGATAAGACCGTGCCGCCCTCATCTGAATCATAGCTACTTTGGAAAAATCTATAACCTTTATAATCAAGAACATTATTCATATAAATTCTATAATCCATCTTAAATTCTCCATCTTCTACAACTACATCACTACTATAACTCATTGGCGAATTTGAGCCTGGGTATCTAGCCAAATCAAAATCTTTTAAATAGATACTAAATGGCAAGGTTATAGCCATAGGAGACCACGCTACATAGAATTTTTGCCCTCCTACTTCCACAGCTTCAGGGGGATAGTTGCTTAGTATGGCTACATCTTTGCTATCATTATTATAGCTTAGCGTAGCTACTATGCTATCAGCTCCAACTACATTTTTATCAGCTTGTTTTACCCCTTTTATAGCACTTATTTTCATAGTTCTAGGTGCGAAATTCACTCCACCAATGCTATATAATCTAAGCCCAGCAAATTCCACCTCTTTATCCTTTGGCAACTCGCCCTTACTCATATCGCTCATTACCATATAGCTTATATCTTGATTTGTTTTGATATAAAATTTACTATCTTTTATATAAATTTGAATATATTTAGACTTTGTAGGCTCAGCACCAAAGCTAAAACTCATATCTCCAACTTCAAATTTATCCCCAAGCTTCATAGTAACTGACTCGCTATTGCTCTCATCAGAAAATAGTAGCTCCAAAACCGCTTCGCCATTTGGGCTATCGATCCAAGCTGGAGTAGCATTTGGGATAAAATCTTTATATTTTAAAGTGGCTAATTTATCATAAATATTTAGCCTTAGATTAAAATCATTCCCAATAGTGCTAGATATATATTTTGGCTCAGAGACTGTATAGGTATTATTGCCATCACTTGAGATCATTTGGATATAGCTTTGCATTGTGCTTATCTCGTTGCTTCTATCATTCTCACGGATATTCATATGACCTTCAAAGCCAAAATATCTAGTAATCCCAGCACCAACTAAGATAAATAAAAAGCTTAAATGAAAGATTAAAGCAGGGAGCTTTTTAAGGTTAAAAAGTCTATATTCATAGATATTATAGACTAAATTTACTCCTAAAATCAGCTGAATTAGTGCAAACCATCCAGCACCATAGACCAAGGCCCAAGCAGTTTGTGTATTATAAACGCTCTCAATAATGGTAGCAGCACCACTAGCAAAAGCGAAAATTAAGAAAAACACAATAGCTGAGCCCATGCTAAAAAATAATTTATGAATAATACCCATAAACAGCCTTGTAGTAAAATTTAGAGTGCGATTATATTAAATATAAATAAACATTTTTAAAATAAATATTATCTTAAATTTAAGTTATATAACTACTCAAATTTGAGCTGCTATTTTCTCAGCTTTGATTAAAAGCTCCTTTGCTCCTTTATTTATAAATTTATCTGCTAAAATCTCCCCTGCTACCTTATAATCGCTCTTATTAAACACCACTTCATCTTTTAAAATATCCTTGCCATCTGGAGTGCCTAAAATAGCTCTAATAGTGATTTTATCTCCATCTAATTTAGCATTAATCCCAATTGGAGCTTGACATCCACCATTTAGCTTATGCACAAATGCCCTCTCAATAGTCGTCTCTATCGCGCTCTTTTCATCATTTAAAAACTCAATAGCCTCCAAAATATCACCCCTATCTACAGCCTCAATACCCAAAGCACCCTGCCCCATCGCTGCTATAGTATCAAGCCTAGATATATACTCAACCTCTTTAAAAAGCTCAAGGCGATTAATCCCAGCCATAGCTAACACAATAGCATCAAATTCCCCAGCCTTAAGCTTAGAAATTCTAGAATTTACATTACCCCTAAGTGAAATTATATCTAGATCTGGTCTAAGGGCTAGAAGTTGCATTCGCCTACGCAATGATGTAGTCCCAACTCTTGCGTTAGCTGAAAGCTCATCAAAGCTTTTAAATTTCATACTTAGTATCGCATCACTGACATCTTCTCTACTGCAAACACAAGCTAGTTTCAAGCCATCTGGGAAGGTTGTCGGCACATCTTTTAAGCTATGCACAGCAATATCTGCTCTCCCTTCTAGCATGGCATTTTCAAGCTCTTTAGTAAATAGCCCCTTGCCACCAATCTTAGCAAGTGGAGTATCTAAGATCACATCTCCTTTGGTTTTCATCGTGATAATCTCAACGTTATGACCACGAGCTAGTAAAAGATCTCTAATATGATATGTCTGCCAAAGTGCTAAGGCACTATTTCTACTTGCGATTCTTATATTCATCATCTCTCCTCTATAATCTCTACATCTATTATCTCATCATCGCTATATTGGCGACTTTGACTGGATTTGGTAGTTTTAAATTTAAACTTCCAAAACATAGCAATTATAATCAAAATAATACCAAAAATATCGCTTATCACTCCAGGAATTATCAGGGCAAATCCACCAACTGCTATCCCTAAACTACCAAAAATATCTTTGATATTAAAGTAATTTATGCTATTAAATAAATTTGAAAATCCATAGTTTAATATCAAAATTACACCGATAATAGCACTTAAAAAAACCTCAGCAAAAAAGCTTAAAAATCCAAATTCTAATATATATAAAACAACCATAACTATCTCTAAAAAGATATATGGAAGTAGTGAAATTCTAATCATATAAGCTCTTTTAATCTAGCTAAAATATCGCTACTTGCGACCTTTTCTTTTATTAGACCATCACGGATTATTAGCTCAACTTCGCCATTTACAAGCCCCTTACCTACAACTACACCAAATGGATTTCCAATCAGCTCAAAATCAGCCATCTTAACCCCAAATCTCTCATCTCTATCATCTAAAAGCACATCTATTTTAGCATTTTCAAGCCAATTTTCAAGCTCTAGGGCAAATTTAGCTTGAGCTTCATCTTTGAAATTTGATACTATGATATGAACGATAAATGGAGCGCACTCTTTTTTCCAAATACACCCCCTATCATCATAGCTAGACTCTATAACCACAGCTTCTAATCTACTTACACCAATGCCATAGCAACCCATTATAAACGGCTTTGATTTGCCATTTTCATCTAAAAATGTAGCATTCATAGCAGCTGAATACCTATCCCCTAGCTGAAATATATGGCCAACTTCAATCCCTTTAGTCAAGCTAAGCCTTCCCCCATCAATAGCCATATCTCCATCTTTAACTGCAACTAAATCTTTAAATCTACTTCTATTAAAATTTATAATACTCACACCAATTGCGTGATAATCCTTCTCATTTGCCCCGCAAATCATCTCATATTCGCCATCAAGCTCATTATCGATATAGAAATTCACCCCTTCAGGTAGCCCAATTGGCCCACAATATCCAGCCACCAATCCAGCCTCTTTAATATCCTTCTCATCAGCTTCCATTAGCTCCAAAGCCCCACAAGCATTCAAGGCCTTAGTCTCTTGAAGTTCATCATCACCACGCAAGAAAAATATCACAACTTCGCTTCTATCTTCATATATGGCTTTTTTGATAACAGCCTTAATAGTGTAGAATGGATCAACCTTAAAAAACTCGCTCACTTTTGCTATAGTGGAGCAATCTGGGGTATGAAATTTAAGCATTCCATTGCTCTTAGGGCGTTCAGACTCGCAAGTTCGCTTAGCTCTTTTAGCCGCTTCTACATTAGCTGCGTAATCTGAGCTATCGCTTATTAATATATCATCTTCGCCATTATCAGCCAATACCATAAATTCCTTACTTCCACTACCGCCAATGGCTCCGCTATCAGCTTCAACGCATCTGAAATTTAGCCCAAGTCTAGTAAAAATCTTACTATATGTCTCTTGCATCAAATCAAACTCACGCTTTAAATCCTCATAGCTTGAGTGAAAGCTATAGCTATCTTTCATTATAAACTCACGACATCTTAAAAGACCAAATCTAGGTCTAGCCTCATCTCTAAATTTTAATCCAATTTGATATAAATTCAAAGGCAGTTGCTTATAGCTACTAACTCTTCCACGCACCATATCCACCACGCTCTCTTCATGAGTTGGCCCTAATATAAAGTCATTACCCTTTCTATCATTTAATCTTAAAAGCTCGCTTCCAAATTTAAAAAATCTCCCACTTTGCTTCCATAGCTCACTAGGGACTACAAAGCTCATAGATACTTCATTTGCCCCAGCTCTATCCATCTCATCTCTTACTATATTTTCAATCTTTCTTAGCACCCTTTTTCCAAGTGGCAAGAAGTTATAAAGCCCACTTCCAATTTGTTGGATAAATCCAGCCCTAAGTAAAAACTGATGGCTAGGCAAGGTTGCGTCTTTTGGAGCTTCTTTTAGTGTTGGGATATATAATTTACTAAATTTCATCTACTACTCCTTCTGTTTTATCGATTTTAATATCAAATAGATACTCAAGCACACCAAGTATATCATCGCTATTTTTATCTTTTAAACGCATAGTTGGTGTGTGTAAAAATGCCTTGAAAACTTGATGAACTAGCTTTCTAGCCTCATTTTCATCACAGCGTTTGATATAGCCTTTTTTAATCGCTTTTTCTATCTCTAGCTCAGCTATATTCTTAGCTTTAAATCTAAGGGCTTTTATAGCTGGCGTGCTATTTTGTGATGATCGCCACTTGAAAAACTCGCTAGTCATAGCACCTACGATTGCATATGCCGTGCTAGCTTGCTCTTCTCTTAGCATAATATTGCTTTTTACTATGCTTTCTAAGTCATCAACAGCATAAACTGATATATTATCTCTATAACTCAAATCAATATCCCTAGGCACTGCGATATCAAAAAAATATCTATTAAACTCAACTGACTCTATAATCTCATCAGTTATTATAGGCTCATTGGCGCCCGTGGCACTAAATATGAGTTGATATCTATTAATAAGCTCTTTTAACCTACTAAATTCAGCCACACTAGCAAGCTCACCTAGCTCACTAGCTAAATTTTTAGCTCTATTGATATCTCTATTTACTATAATTACATTAACCTTAGAATGAATAAGATGCTTACATGCTAAGGCACTCATCTGACCAGCACCCACTACTACAGCACTCATTCCACCTAGATTGCCATATATCTCTTTGGCTTTTGCTACTGCTACACTTGAGACTGATACGGGATTTTTGCTAATTGTCGTTGCGGCTCTAATTTTAGAAGCGCATTTAAAAGCAAAATGTATAGCATAACTGATATTATCACCGCAATTTCCATTATCATAAGCAAATTTAAAAGCCTCTTTTAACTGACCTGCTATCTGTGTCTCGCCAATTACAAGGCTATCAAGTGAGCTAGCCACGGCAAATAGATGGTGGATAGCCCCATCATTTTCATATATATCAGCCCTAAGCTCCAAAGCCTCATATGGCACAAGGGTTAAAATAGATATTGAGTTTAAAATATGCCTAACACACTCTTTTATATCAGCTACATACGCAAAAACTTCTACTCTATTACAGGTGCTTAGCACCATGGATTCTATGATTTTTTCATTAGCACTTAATAGTCTTAATATCTCTTTTTTGCGACTAATTTCATCAAATGATAGCTTCTCTCTGATACTAATATCTGTATTTTTATGCGTAAAGCTAATACTTATATAATGCATTAAAACTCCCTATCTATCATACTTGATACTATCTCTCTTAGACTCTCATCGCTCACTGATGATATAGCTTTATAGCCAAGCTCTTTGGCAAATTCTTTGGATTTTTCAACTATGTTAAATTCGCTAAATTTATCCTTAATCCATCTAATCTCTTTATCATCTAGATCTTTACCCCAAAGACCTTTTAATATCTCTTTATCATCTGTGCTTAAAGTATTATATAAAAGAATATATGGAAGAGTAGTTTTACCCTCTTTATAGTCATTAAAGGCTGGTTTGCCAAGTTTATTCTCATCTGATACAATATCCAAAATATCATCAACTATCTGAAACGCTAGGCCTAAATTTTTACCATATATACCATACGATCTCTCATCTAATTTGGCGATTATAGCCGCACTTCTTGCTGCTGCTTCTATCAAGACTGCTGTTTTAAGCTCTATCATTTTTAGATATTCATCTAAATTTGGGCTAAATTTACTCCCAAGATCCACATCCATCATCTCGCCAATACTAAGATCTAAAACCGCTTTTGAGATGATTTTGGCAATTTGCGGATCTAAATTTACAATCTCATAAAAGCCTTTAGAGTATAAAATATCGCCTAGCATTATTGAATTCTTAGAGCCAAAAAGTGCGTTAATGCTAGGTTTGCCACGTCTAATAGTAGAGTCATCTATCACATCATCATGTAATAAACTAGCTAGATGGATAAGCTCTATTACCGCACAAAGCCTAAGCGAAATTTCATTTTCACCAGCTATTTTTAGTATCAATTTGCTTCGTAATTTCTTGCCACTACTAATATTTTTAAACATATCAAGTGCTTTTTCATAGCCACACTCTTTGACAAATTCATACAAAATCTTATCAACCATACAACTTCCTTATCTATCTGGTATATACTCTATCTCTACTCTAGAGGCCTTATCCATTATATATGCATCAAAGACCACCGTGCCATCATAACCTCTATACTCTCTAAAATTTAAATATAGATCCACGCTATCATTAAGCGGATTTTTAATAAAAGCAAGAATAGGTTGATGATACATCTCTAGCCCCCTTCTAAGGCTAAGCACTATCTGGCGTGGATAGTTTCTAAATTTATTATGAACGACCAAATTTGTATTATCATAAAGCGTCCATGAAAACTCAAATTCATCTCTTATCAGATGGAGCCTATCTATAAATATAATCTTAGCTTTTTCATCTTTTTTAAGGATAAACTCCTTATGGTGCGTCCATTTTGGTGCCACGCCAAAAAGTAGATTAAAGCACAAAAATGGCAACAACCAAAGAGATAATCTACTCATTTTGGGTTAAAATTTTCCCTGTTATATCTATATAAATATCATTTAGTCCATTCTCCATAATATCAGGATTTAACGCCTTAAAGCTGTCTATTTGCGTTTGTGTAATCCCGCTACTTTCTGCTAACTCTCTTAAAGCCACAAGCTCACTAAATAAAATTTCAAGCTCATTTTCTACTATATTGCGATTTGCATTATAGACTATATCAAAAAATTTATCCCTTGGCTCTCCACCAAAAATATCATCAAATATCAACTTCTACTCCATTAATTAAATTTAACGAATTATATCCCTTTGCCCTTTAGCATTTGGTGGGGTCAAAACTCCATTTTGCTCTAACTGCTCGACTATGCTAGCAGCCCTATTGTAGCCTACCTTTAACCGCCTTTGCAAGTAGCTAATAGAGGTCTTTTCTTCGCTTAAAACTATCTCTTTAGCTTCATTATAAAGCTCATCAATCTCTCCACTAAATTCTAAAGATCCGCCACTTCCACCGCTATCATCTTTTAAAAAGCTCTCTTGATAAACCACACTCTCTTGAGCTTTTAAAAACTCAGCTATATGATCAATCTCCTCTTCACTAGCAAATGGTGCGTGAAGTCTGACTATTCCAGGGCTTCCAGGAGGCGTAAAAAGCATATCTCCACGCCCTAGCAAACTCTCAGCTCCCATCTGATCTAATATAACCTTGCTATCTACTTTTTGCCCTACTCTATAACTAATTCGGCTTGGTAAATTTGCTTTAATCAGCCCAGTTACCACATCTACGCTTGGGCGTTGGGTAGCTACTATTAGATGAATTCCACTAGCCCTTGCCATTTGAGCTAAGCGACCGATATGAAACTCCACTTCCTTGCCACTTGTCATCATAAGATCAGCTAATTCATCTATGATAACCACTATAAAAGGCAAGGTCTCACCACCATCTTTTTTCATCTTTTCATTATAGCTCTCTATATTTTTTGTGCGAGTTTGGCTCATTATCCTATATCTACGCTCCATCTCAGCGACTAAATTGGCTAAAACCGCTATAGCCTTTTTAGGCTCAGTTATAACTGGAGTTAACAAGTGCGGTATATCATTATACATACTAAACTCAAGCATTTTAGGATCTATCATTATAAGACGCAAGGTCTTAGGTGAATTGCGATATAAAAGGCTTAAAACCATCGCATTTATACCAACACTCTTACCGCTTCCTGTAGTTCCAGCGATTAAAAGATGCGGTAATTTCTTAAGGTCTGTTATAAATGGATCGCCCACAATATCCTTGCCAAGAGCTAAGGTAAGCTCACTTTTAGCATTTTTATAAATATCACTTTCTAAAATCTCTTTTAAATATATCGTATCTATATTTTTATTTGGAATTTCAATGCCAACTACATCTTTTCCAGGGATTGGAGCTTGAATTCTAATAGTTTGAGCCTTCAGCGCCATAGCCAAATCATCTTGTAAGGTTAAAATCTTACTTACTTTGACATGGGCTGCTGGCTTAAACTCAAATGTCGTAACCACAGGTCCAGAGTATGTTCGCACTACATCTCCATCTATCTTAAATCTTCTTAATTTATCTAGTAAATCAGCGATTTTTTGATCTATTTCAGCTTCATTTATACTCTTGCTTCTTTTTGGAGGGTCTTTTAAAAAATCAAGCGTTGGAAGTTTAAAATCTTTAGGCTTTTCTACCTTGCCCTTTTCTATCTGGTTTAAAAGCTCTTTGTTTTCAGCCACTTCATTAAGGATTATAGCACCACTTGGAGTGGATTTTATCTCCTCTTTTTCATCAGTTTGCTTTGTCTCATCATCTACTTCATCTAAACTATCTATTTTATCTTCTAAATTTTCTACGCTATCAATATTTGATGGGGTATCTTCTAGCTTATCTGATTTTGCTACTTTAATAGATGGCTCTTTTATTTTTGGGGTTATTTTAGGCTCGGATCTAGTTATAAAGGCTTTTTTAATCATCACATCTAATCTATCATCAAATGTCAGCCCACAAGCGATAATAAATATCATTAAAATAAAAATAAACGCTCCAGCACTACCAATTACACTTTTAAGTGCTTCAAAGCTAAATCCACCAACTACACCTCCAGCCATCGGCTCAAACATAGAACAAAATAGTAAAAATGAGTAAAATAGCATAATCCCACCAATGATATTTCCAGCTATTTTTAGAGTAAATTTAGTATAAGATCTATATAAATTATAGATAGGATAGAGCAAAATAAATGGATAAAAATATGACAAATAACCAAATAATCTTGTATTATACCAGCCTAAAACACCGCCATAGCTCCCCACAAAGGAGGCATAAGGCACGATAGTCGCCACACCGATATAGACAAGCACACACACAGCTATAATAAGTAAAATCTCTCGTAAAATCGCAAATTCCTTAATAAAAATCTACAGATTATAGCAAAATTATGGTTATATGTAGTTTAAGTAGTATTATATATAATTTTTTACTTCACACGGCAAATTTAT
>NZ_JANQCU010000012.1:0-38020 GCF_024723485.1 Campylobacter sp. RM19072 | reverse complement strand
AGAATGACTTAATAGAAGTGAAAAATAGCACCAGAGATACGCAATCAATCCTACAAAGCATTAGGTCAGCTCAGGCAGCTAGAAGACAAGAGAACAACATAAAACTAAGAGATTAAGGAGTGCAAGATGAGTTTAAGTAAAGATGGATTAAATGAGCTTATAAGTGAGCTTAAAGTTGAAGAAGGTTTTAGAGCGAGTATATATCAATGCTCAGAAGGAGTTGATACTATCGGTTATGGCTTTAATGTAAAGTATCTAACCAAAGATGAAATAGCTCTAAATGATGGCGTTATAGAGCCAATGAGCGAAGAAGTTGCTACTCAAATTTTAAATCGTAAAGTTAAAAAGCTTATAAAGAGTGTAGATGAAATTTATAGTTGGATAGACAGTCTTCCTGAAGTGGTAAAAATAGGTATCTATGATATGATTTATCAATTAGGTATCAAAGGCTTTGGTAGCTTTGTAAATACGCAAAAGTATCTAAAGCTTTTAGATTATTCTAAGGCTATAGAGAATATCAAAAACTCAAAATGGGCTAAGCAAACTCCAAGGAGAGCTAATAACTTAATTAAGAGATTAGAGAGGGCTAGGGGCTAAACTCAGCCCATTTGTGGTATAATTACACTAAATTTCAAGGGCGATAAAATGGATGAAGTAAGAGCAATTATACAAGCCTTGCACTATTTAATAATAAAAGCAAGTCAAAATGAAGATAAAATAGCAAATCGGATGGCTATTTTAAAGTTATTTTTTTTCGCACAAAGATATCATTTAAGAGCTTATGGTAGATTAATAGCAAAAGATAAATTTATAGCTATGCCAAATGGGCCAGTAGCTAGTATAGCATTGGATATCATGAAAGAGCATTATTACCAAATTTTAACAGATGATAAGGAGTATGCAAAAGGCTTAATAAGAAGCTATGATAAATTTAATGTTAAAGTTATAGATGATATTGAAGATTATGATGAGCTTAGTGAAACAGATAAAGAAGCGCTAGATTTTGCTATTGAAAATTTTAGTCAATATGGAGAGTGGGAGCTTGTAAATTTCACTCACGATTATTATGAGTGGAAAAAGCATGAAAATGAGCTTAAAACAAAAAAAAGCGTAGATATGAATATATTAGATTTTTTTAGTGATAATCCTGAAAACAGCCCATTTGAATGTATCCCTAAAGAGCAAGTAGAATTAAATAAAAAGTGGTTTATTGGGGATTTTGAGTGACTATTAGTGAGCTAGAAAAAGCCATAGCTAACCCACATAAATTTATAATACGATATAGAGACCCTGAGTTTGTAAAGAATAATCCTAAAGTAGCAGCACATATGTATATAATTATTCCATATAATGATGATAATATGCTACTTTTAAATATGATAACTTCATCGCTATTTGCCAAACGCACAAACAATCAGGCCTATTTAGAATGTATTATAGATATCAAAGCTGGAGATTATGATTTTATAACTAAAGATTGCATTATAGACTGCAATCAATGTTTTTTAAAATCAAAAAATGAACTTATAGATAATGCGACATTACAAGAGTGTGATGAGATGTCGCAAAATTTTTTAAATGAGTTAAAAAACAGAATTAAGCAAAGCCCAGTAGTGAAGAAAAAGATTAAAAAGCATATTTTATAATATTTATATTTTAAAGGCTTTATTAACTATTTTTATCTAATAAAAGCCTATCTAAATACTCTCCCCACCACTGCATAACTTTACGCATATACTCTATCTGCTTTGAGCGGTTATATACTGCTCTTACGCTATTTTTATCTTGATGAGCTAGGCAACGCTCTATTATCTCGCTACTTTGTTTATGTGCCTCTAAATTTTCGTGAGCTAATGTGCTAAACATAGCTCTAAATCCGTGAGAGACAAGCTCATCTCTTCTGTATCCCATACGCCTTAAAGCGGTATTTAGCGCATTTTCGCTTAGCGGTCTTAGATCGCTTTTTAAACTCTTAAATAGATATCCGCCCCAGCCTTGAAGCTCTTTATATTCGTTTAAAATTCTTACCAAACTTGTGCTTAATGGCAACTCAAATTCACGCTTCATTTTCATTTTATTAGCTGGTATTGTCCAAATTTTACTCTTTAGATCTATCTCATCCCAGTGAGCAGACCTAGCGTTAAATGGCCGCACTGCGCTATAAATTGCTAATTTTAGAGCGTATTTGGTGGCTATATATCCGTTATATTCATCAATGCTTATCATTAAAGCTTTTATATCTCTATCTTTTGTTAGTGTGGGGTAGTTTTGCTTATTAACTGATTTAAATGTATATTTGTAGTTTATATCAGTTGTGATATTTCTTGTGATGTGATTAGCGGATTTATAGACTTGAGAGATTAGGTTAAAGAGCCTTTTTGGCGTATCAGAGCCATTTTCAAACTCTTTTATAGCCTCTATTATATCAAGCGTTGTTATCTTACTTATATCCATATTTAGCAGTTTTTTAGGCTTTTGTAGCAAAATTCTATCACGCTTTATACTACTTGGCGCTAGCGTGGCACTCTTAATCTCTAGCAATCTATCAGCCAAATCCCCAAATGTAGCGCCACTATTTTTTAAGCTCTCGCCAGATTTTAGGCGACTTAGCATATCAAATGCTATCTCTTTTGCCCTATTTAGGCTAATATCCCCATACTCACCTATAGCTAGGCGTATTTTATTAGCTTTGTTTTCAAATTCAAAATATTTATTTCCACTTGGCATAACCCTAACCATCAATCCACAATAGCTACAGCTTTTGCGATATATCTTATCTGTTGGCTTTAGTGATTTTAGCTCTTTATCTGTCATTGGCTTTTTATGCATTTTTTGCTCCAAAATAAATTTACTTACAATTTTGTAGATTTTGAGCAATTGTAAGTAAAGTTGTAAGTAAAGTTTATTAAAAATAGTTAAATAAAATAAAATAAAACTAATTAAAAATAGTATAAAAAAGGGTATTAAATCTCGATAAATAGGGGTTTTATAAAAATAAACGAAAATAAATAAAAAGGGATAAAAAATAAAAATGGTGGAGGTGTGCGGGATCGAACCGCAGTCCAAAAATAACAAACCCACAGCCTCTACATGCTTAGCAGAAGTGAAATTTTCACTCAGCCTTGCTCACTTCCCAAAACAACTAGCCAAGCTAAGACTAAAATTCGCCTTGATACTCGTCAAATACCAAAACTACACTATCTAAGGATTACTCGCTTGTTTAGCTAGATAGTATCGCCAAATAGCAAGGCTCAACTGAACTTACGCAGCTTTAGCGTAAGCAGGAGCGAATTTAACGTTGTTTGCGTTTAATTTTAATTTAGGCTTTTTAAGCTATGCCAAAAGCTGCATGCCACCGTGACCTCACTACTCCTGTCGAAGCCAAGTCACCCCCATAAAAGGCTGGAATAATACTCAAATTTAGCTTAAAAATTAATTAAAAATTTTATTTGGAATGGCGATGATTTTGGGATTTAATATCCTTAAATATATCTCATCATTTTCTATATCATCTAAGTAGCCTTGCAATTGATCCACTACTAAAAGAAGCCAATCTATTAGCTCATTTGAAGCAGTCGCACCTGTAGTGTGGCTGGATTTTAATCTACTTGTAATATCTTCTACGATTGTTGTTAATTTGACTATTTGATCTAGTTCTAGATATTGACTTGCGGTTTTGAGATTGTGAAAAATTCTATAAAGCTCACTGCTACTATCATCAAATTTATCGCTATGGCTTAAATTTACAATGAGTTTATCAAGAGTGCCATTTATAAATCCAAAATGAGTAAGATAATCTTCTATAATGTCTAATTCATAGTTTGCTTCTAATTCTTTTAATAAACCCATCGCTTGCTCTTTAGATTTTTGTCAAATTGTAACAAAATTTAAGTTAAATTTAGTAAAATATTTCAAAAAATTAAAGGAAATGTGTGAAAAAAGTAACAATAGGCGATTTGATCGCTAAGAAAAATAGGGAAAAAATCGTTATGATTACGGCCTATGATGCTTTGTTTGCTAGGCTTTTTGATGATTATGTGGATATGATTTTAGTAGGCGATAGTCTAAATATGAGCTTTGGTGGTAAAAATGAGACTATAGGGCTTAGCGTAGATGAGATGATATATCACGCAAAAGCCGTTCAAATGGGTGCTAAGAGAGCGTTTTTGGTCGTGGATATGCCTTTTGGCTCAACTATAACACCAGAAATTACATTAAAAAATGCTGTGAAAATTTATAAAAATACTCTTTGCGATGCTGTGAAAATCGAAGGTTCAAAAGAGATGGCTCAGACGATAAAATTATTAAATCAAAATGGAATTGCCGTTATCGCTCACATAGGTTTAAAGCCACAACTTTCAAGAAAAGAGGGCGGATATAGGGTCGCTGGAAAAGATGAGAATGAGGCAAATGCTATTATCGAAGATGCCTTGGCCTTAGAAGCAGCCGGGGCAAAAATGGTGCTGATAGAAGGGGTGCCAAGCCATCTAGCAAAAAGAGTTACACAAGCTCTTAGTGTGCCTACTATCGGTATTGGAGCTGGAAGCGATACTGATGGGCAGGTGCTGGTATGGAGCGATGCGTTTGGGTTTTATGATGAGTTTAAGCCTAAATTTGTCAAGAGATATTTAGATGGGGCGAATTTGATTCGTGAAGCGATGAAAAAATACGCTGATGAAGTAAAAAATATTAAATTTCCAAGTCAAGAATATGAATATACAAAATAGTAAAATAGTAGATATTCGCTTGCCTAGCGAGTGGCTTGAGTTTGGGATATTAAATGGATCGCATTTGATTACTTATGCGAATTTAAGCGGTAAGGTTAATCCGCTATTTGTAAGCTCTATTGAGAGTATATTTAAAAAAGATGATGAATTTTATCTAATGTGCGCTACTGCAACTCGCTCTAAAGATGCGTTAAAACTGCTTAAAAAGCATGGTTTTAGCAATGTTAAAGAGATTAGGGGTGGGGCGTATTATTATGAGAAAATGGGTGCGAAATTTGATAAATTTTGAGTTATAGGACTGGGATTTGGATAGGATTGTAGAGATTGAGAGAGTTAGCTTTGATGCTGAGTATGAGGTTAGTTTAAGGCCTTCAAGTTTTGCTGAATATATAGGTCAAGATAAGATTAAGGCAAATTTAGAGGTTTTTATAGCTGCGGCTAAAAAGCGTGGCGAGTGTCTAGATCACGCCTTATTTTATGGGCCTCCAGGACTTGGGAAGACCACTTTGGCTCATATCATTGCTTCTAAGATGGAGGCAAATATCAAGATAACTTCAGCCCCAATGATAGAAAAAAGTGGCGATTTGGCTGCGATTTTGACAAATTTAGAAGAGGGCGATGTGCTATTTATAGATGAAATTCACCGCCTTAGTCCAGCTATTGAAGAGGTGCTTTACTCAGCTATGGAGGATTTTCGGCTTGATATTATCATAGGTAGCGGCCCAGCAGCGCAGACAATCAAGATTGATATTCCTAAATTTACTCTAATAGGTGCTACTACTAGAGCTGGTATGATCTCAGCACCGCTTCGTGATCGCTTTGGAATGCAGTTTAGATTGCAGTTTTATAGTGCTGATGAGCTAGGAGAGATTATATCCTTAGCAGCAAATAAATTAGGCAAGGCTACTAGTAAAGATGCTAGTTTAGAAATAGCAAGGCGTAGTCGTGGAACGCCTAGAATAGCACTTAGATTGCTTAGAAGAATTAGGGATTTTGCTGAAGTGGCCGATGAGAGCAGTATCAGCTCTAAAAGGGCTAAGATGGCGCTTGATAGCCTAGGAGTAAATGAGCTTGGATTTGATGAGATGGATCTAAAATATCTTAATATCTTAGCATACTCTACTCGTGCTTTGGGGCTTTCTACTATAGCTGCAGCTTTGAGCGAAGATGAGGGCACTATAGAAGATGTTATCGAGCCATATCTATTAAGCAATGGGTATATACAAAGGACAGCAAAGGGTAGAATACTAAGCGATCAAACTTATAAAATTTTTGGCAAACAGCCACCAAAGCATATGATTAATGAGTCTGATAAAGGGCTTTTTGATGAGTGAAAAATTACGCACTAGCAAGGTATTTTACTCTGGATTTTTGCTTGTTTTATTGGCGGCTTTATTGTATCTTTTTAAAGATTATTTGATGACTATGTCAATTGGGATTTTGCTAGCTATATCAACTCTAAGCATTCAAAAATTTAGCCTAAAAATAAGCAAAAATAGCCAAATTTTAGCCACTATCATTACTATGATTATCCTTTTTGCTATATTTTGTTTGCCATTTTTTTATCTTATATTTTCATTAATAAAATATATCTCAAATTTAGATATAAATACCATAAATGAAACCATCAATCAGATTAAAAACTATAATATTATAATTTTGGATAAATTTGGATTTTTAGAGCCAAAAATTGTAGATTTCTTAGCTAATTTGGATTTAGAAGGGGTGGCGAAAAAATCCATAGAGTATCTTAGCTTAACCCTTAATAATGGCGTAAATTTCATTGTAGATATGGGATTTATTATGATATTTATATTTTTTACTCACTATTATGGGGCTTATCTTAGTAGCTATGTGGCAAGTGTAGCGCCGATTGCAACTAAGGAGATAAAAGAGATATTTAGCGAAGTGGCAAATACTATGAGTGTGGTATTTTACTCCACAATTGCTAATATGCTATTACAAGGGGTTTTATTTGCTTTGATAGCTAGCTTTTATGGATATGATGGGGTGCTATTTGGGGTTTTATTTGCTTTTGCTTCGCTGATACCATTCGTGGGTGGGGCTTTGGTTTTTGTGCCACTTTGTATATATGAATTTGGTGTATCTGGATTAGCTAATGCCCTTATAATCGCAATTTATACTATAGTTGTAATATCTATTTTGGCCGATAATTTTATAAAGCCTTTGATTATTAAATTTATTAGCTTTAGGCTTATTGGGAATAAGGCTAATATCAATGAGCTTTTAATATTTTTTGCTATGATGGCTGGGCTATCTAGCTTTGGATTTTGGGGGATTATTTTAGGGCCAGCGATTTTGACGCTTTTTATAGCTTCTTTTGGGGTTTATTTAAAAAGATGAGTAAATTTGAGTTTGATGGCGATAT
The DNA here is from genome assembly GCF_024723485.1 of Campylobacter sp. RM19072. Lineage (NCBI taxonomy): Bacteria > Pseudomonadati > Campylobacterota > Epsilonproteobacteria > Campylobacterales > Campylobacteraceae > Campylobacter > Campylobacter sp. RM19072. Next base: position 30,904 of record NZ_JANQCU010000012.1, on the reverse strand, counting down.
ACTGCGTCTATTTGGAAGATGGGATTATAGGATTAGCAAAGATGATTTAAGGAGATTAAAAGGCTTAAATCCATCTAAGATTGATCTTGCTAATTTAGAGCATATAGATTATGCTATGGCTATATTTTTTAGTAAAAATTTGGGCGAATTTGAGCTTATTAATTCTAATGATAAATTTAATAAAATTTTTGCTTTAGTGCGTGATAAGCGGATTTTAAATTTAGCAATTGACAAGTCAAGGGATATAAATTTAATTGAGCAAGTTGGCAAATCAATCATCGATATACGGCTTAATATTATAAATTTTTGTATATTTTTAGGGCAGTTTTTGTTTGTGTTGATCGCTGGATTTAAAGAGCCATTTAAGATTAGATTTCAAGAGCTTTCTAATCATATTAAAACTGCTGGTTTTGGGTCTGTGGGGATAGTGGGGCTTACTAGTTTTTTAATTGGTGTGGTTTTAGCCTATCAAGGTGCTAGTATGCTTAGTCAATTTGGTGCTAGTATCTATGTGGTGGATATTATGGGGATAATGACCTTGCGTGAGGTTGGGCCGCTTATTGCTGCGATTGTGATAGCTGGTAGGTCTGCTTCTAGCTATACAGCGCAAATTGGCGTGATGAAGATAACTGAAGAGATAGAAGCTATGAAAACTATGGGCTTTGATCCATTTAAATTTGTTGTTATGCCTAGGATTATGGCACTTATCATCGCTGTGCCTTTGGTGGTCTTTTTAGCCAATGCAATTAGCATTTTAGCCCAGATGATAGTGTGTAAAATATATTTAGATTTTAGCTTTTATGAGTATTTACAAAGATTTAAAGAGAGTGTGGAGCTAAGGCATTTTTTTGTAGGGATGATTAAGACGCCGTTTTTTGGTGCTGTAATTGGACTGATTGGTTGTATGAGGGGATTTGAGGTTAGTGGGAGTACTAGTAGCGTAGGTTATCTAACTACTAAAAGCGTGGTAAATGCGATATTTTGGATTATTGCATTAGATGCGTTATTTTCAGTGATTTATACAGAGCTTGGCGTATGATAGTTGGTAAAGATATAGTAACTACTTATAATGATAGAATCATTAATGATGGGGCAAATTTTCATATAAAAAGTGGTGAGATTTATGGTCTTTTGGGTGGGTCTGGAAGTGGTAAAACCACGCTTTTAAAAACCATGATATTTTTAAAAAAGCCAAGTAGCGGAAGTGTGAAGATTGGCGGGGTGGATATTTGGAGAGCATCTTTAAAAGAGCAAGAGAGCATTAAGTTACAAATGGGGGTTATGTTTCAGTTTGGGGCGCTTTTTAGTAATATGAGTGTTTTGGATAATATTGGAATTATGCTTAGGGAGTATAGTGAATTTAGCCAAAATGATATAGATGAAGTGGCTAAAATGTGGCTTATAAAAGTTGGATTAAAACCAAATGCGATGAGTCTGTATCCTAGTGAGTTAAGTGGTGGAATGAAAAAGAGAGTGGCGTTAGCTAGGGCTTTAGCACTTAGTCCAAGGGTGCTATTTTTAGATGAGCCAAACTCCGGACTTGACCCTATAAGTGCTAGGGCGATGGATAGATTGATTTGTGAAATTAGGGATAGCTTGGGTGTTACTATAATTATGGTAACTCACGATGTAGATAGTATATTTAATATTTTGGATAGATTTTTGATAGTGGATAATAAGAAGATTGTATTTGAGGGGGATTTAAAACAAGCTTTGGAATTTAAAGACAATCCATTAAAAGATCTATTTATGATGAGGTAGGATATGGAAAATAGAAATTCATACTTTATAGTCGGGCTATTTTTTTGCTTAGTTGTTGGCTTTATGGGGGTGTTTTTACTCTTTATGCAAGGGCATAATGGTAAGGATATGAGAGATTATTATATCGTTACAAAGGAGCTACCAAATGGGATTAAAAAAGATAGCGAAGTTCGCTTTATAGGGGTTCCAGTAGGATATGTGAAGGATATTTATTTTAGCAATCCAAGTCTAGCTACTATTGAAATTTGGCTTAGCGTAGATGATAATTTACCTATAAAAATCGATAGCAAAGCCATTGTAGAGAGATCTGGTATTAGCGGGATTGCTCATATTAATATCACAAAAGGTAGCGATGAGGCTAGGGTATTTGATAAAAAAGAGCGAGCCGAGCTTATGATGGGTGAGGGCTTATTAGATAAAATTGGCTCTAAAACGGCAAATTTGACAGATAGCTTAGATAGGATTGCAAATAAGATTGATATATCTTTAAAGCAAGAGAATATAGATAAATTGATAAATTCGATTGATCGTCTAAATTCGCTTATGAATGTCATAGCAAGTTATGAAAATTTGGAGAAAATTGATAATATTATCTCAAATATAAATGGCATAACTAGCGATTTAAATGGGGCAAATTTACAAAATGTGATTTTAAATTTAGATAAAACTATAAATAGCGTAGGTGGGACTTGGGCTAGTATTGATAGTAGGGTCAAAGATGGACAAATGGATTTTAAATCCATCGTTGCCCCGACTTTGAATTTAGCCACTGATAGCATTTCGCAGCTAAATGATCTATTAATTCAGATAAAAAATAATTTAAATAATTTGGAGGATAATCCTTATGAGTTTTTCTTTAAAAATAGAGATGATAAGTAGAATTTTTGCAAGTTTAGTTTTAGCATTTATCCTAAGTGGCTGCCTGGCTAAAGATGCTTCAAAATTAGATTACTACGAGCTTGGATATGATGAGAGTAATAAAAATTTAATTTGCGATAGACGAGCGGATACATTTATACAATTATCATATATCAAGGTACAAAATGGCTACGATAGCAGAGATATTATCATTAAAGATGGTATTAATATATCTAAAATGGAAAATGTAAAATATATCTCCAGCCCAAAAGATATGCTTAAGAAGGCCTTTGAGCTATATCTATATAATAACTGCCATTTAAAGCTAAGTAGCCAAGCGAAATTGCAACTTGGCTTAAATATAATTGAGATGAGTATTAGAGATGATTATGCTTTTATCCAGATTGCTTTAGAGCTAAAAGATGGCGATAAGATGGTATTAAGCGATATAGTAACAATCCAGCAAAATTATGAAGCCAACCCTATAAATGCTCTAAATTTAGCCTTAAACAAGGCTTTAGAGCGTATTCATAGCTTGGTATTGGGATTATAAATTTAAATTTGATCTGTTGATAATGCTATTTGCGGTGAGATATTTTGCTATTTTTATATAGATTAAGGTGGTTAAATTAATATTAGCGTAAGGTTATACTAAATCTAGCTAATATTGTAAAGCTGAATTTAAACAATATTATAAAATCAAGCCTAGAAATTTAGGCTTGAGAGATTATTATTCAGGTTTTACAGTCTCTACGATCTCTTTTTGACAAGTCTCCATATCCACTTGTTCTAAAGTAGCGATAATTCCCATACCCACAACCATCCAACTACCACCGCTTGGCTGTTTAAAGCTAGTAAATTTTGTCCCCTTTTTTGAATTTAAATAGCTTAAAGTGGCTAAATTATCATTGCCACTATATCGGCCTCTATTTTTTAGTAAATTTAAGCCAAAAGTATAGCCAAAGACCAAAACCAAACATAATAATAGATAGAATTTGCCCCATACTTAGCCCAAATGCTACAAACCCAATACCAAAATCAGGCTCTCTATAAAATTCACAGATAAATCGCATAATCGGATAAAGCATAGCATAAAGGGCGATTAATTCGCCATTAAATCTCTTATAACGCCTATAAAGGTATAAAATAATAAATATCGCCACCCCTTCAAGCACAGCTTCATATATCTGACTAGGATGGCGAAGCGCTCCAGCACTCATCACACCCCAGCTTACATCCGTTACACGACCTATTAACTCTTGATTTAAAAAGTTACCAATCCTGCCAAATATATAACCCAAAGGCACACTAATAGCCACAAGGTCTAAATATAAAAGTATATTTTGTTTAAATACACGGCAAAATAGCAAGGTAGCAACGACAAATCCGATCACCGCACCATGATAGCTCATACCTCTAATCCCTACAAATTCACCATTAGCAAAGGGATTAAATATCTGCCATGGATGAGTAAGGTAGTATAGTGTATTTGGGTCATATATGATGATATATCCTATTCTAGCTCCCAAAATTACGCCAATCTCAACCCAAAAAAAGTAGCTGTCCAAAAGTGAATTTGAGATAGCAATCTTATCTTTTTTGACAAAATATTTAGCAGCCCAAAGTGCGATTAATAGGGCTAAAACATACATAATTCCATACCAATGCACATTTATTCCAAATAGGCTAAATGCCACTGGGTTCATATTTAAATAGATTAAATTCCAGCTATTTAATATCAATTTTAAGCCCCAAATTTACCTTAATTGTTTTGATGAAGTCTATTATCAATTCAGCCATAGCTTGATAATATGGCGTTTTGGCGTTATATCTTAAAAATTTAGCAAATAGTATAAGGCTAGGAAGGAAAAAATCTACCAAATACAGCCCTAGCAAAGCGTGGGTTTTATCATTTGTGTCATTTTTAAATATCACTCCAAGAAGTGAAAACATATTGGATATATGCGTATCTCGAAGGTGCGAAAAAGGCTTATTAAAATTTATCTGTTTATAAAAATTATTAATATCTTCATCGCTGATTTGCTTAAAAAATTTTAAAGAACAAGCACCCTTAAAGCTATCTAAATCCGCTACAATCTCACTAGCAGTGCAATGCGATAAGGTTTTGGCTAAAAGCTCATTGCCTTTAGCATTTTCTGGATTTTGTGTTTTTAAAACCCAATTTGGCTTTAGTTTTTTAAGAGCTTCATCTGTGATGGCATTTGCAAAATTAGTTGCAAAAATCATACAAATCATGGAGTATGCGTCAGCTACTTTCATAAATTTCCTTAAATTTTTGGCTGATTTTAGCTAAATTTTGCTTAAAACTCAGACAAACTTTTAATTACATCTATGTTATATTTTTAAATTTCGATTATGGCGTTATCAATTTTACTATCGTATTGATAAAAACGCATCAAGATTAAAGCGAATAAAGATAATTAAATTTTACTAAGCTTTAATCTTAGTGAGTTTAAAACTACGCTAATAGAGCTAAGACTCATAGCAAATGCTGCCCACATAGGTGTAAGATGAATTCCAAAAGATGGCTCCAAAACCCCAGCGGCAATAGGTATACAAATGGCATTATAGCCAAATGCCCATATCAAATTTTGCTTTATGGTATCGCTACTTTTTTTGGCTAAATTTATGCTTTTTATCACGCCATTTAGATTATTTTGCATTAAGATTATATCTGCACTATTTTTAGCTAGATCACTTCCAGAATTCATCGCTATTGATATATCAGCACTTTTCAAAGCAGCGGCGTCATTGATCCCATCAGCGATGAAAGCGACCTTGCCAGACTTTTTTAATCTCTCTATAATCTCATATTTTTGCTGTGGTAAAACCTCGCTATATACCATCTCTATTCCAAGCTTTTTGGCTACTTCGTTGCTTATTTTTTGGTTATCTCCACTTAGGATAACAGGGGTGATATTTTGCGATTTTAGAGTATCTATAATCTCTTTTGCCTCAGGTTTTATAGTATCGCTAATTGCGATATATCCGCTAAACTCGCCACCTATTGCTACTAGAACTATGCCATATCCGACTTCTATTTTTTGCTCTATTATAGCTTTATTATTTTCATCTATGAATACTGAATTTAAGCTTAATAATCTCTCATTACCAATTAAAATATTATCGCCTTTAATCCCAAGCCCACTGATATACTCAAATTTAGCTTGAAATTTGGTATCTACAAGCTCTTTTGCGTATTGTGCTATTGCTTTTGAGATTGGATGAGAGTTTAATGATGAAATGCTAGCTACTAAAGATAAACTCTCTTTATTTAAATTTGTCTCTATCACGCTAATATCGCCAGTTGTGATTGTTCCAGTTTTATCAAATACAGCAAATTTGAGATTGCTAAACTGCTCTAGAGCTGCTGGATTTTTGATTAAAATGGAGTGTTTTAAGGCTAAAGATATAGCGCAAACTATAGCAATTGGAGTAGCAAGTCCAAGTGCGCAAGGGCATGAGATTATTAGCACACAAATCGCACTCAAAGCACCTTGAAATGGCATACCCATAATCGCCCATATACAAAATGTAACCACTGCTATAGCCACTATGCTAGGGACGAAAATATTTGATATTTTATCTGCTAGTTTGGATATGGCTAATTTTTTGCTTGCTGCGGTTTGTATAAGCTCTAATATCTGTGCTAGTAGGGTTGAATTTGGGCTTTTAGTAACTTTTATTAGTATATGGCCATTACAAACCAAAGTCCCACTATAAACCTCTTGAGCTATACTGCGATAAACAGGCAGACTCTCGCCATTTATAGCACTTGTATCAATCTCAGCTCCACCATTTTTTATCACCCCATCGCATGGGATTATGGAGCCTGTTTTGACTAAAACTATATCACCAATTTTAAGCTTACTTGCTACTATCTCCTTAGCACTGCCATCGCTTGTGATGATAAAGGCTTTGGCTGGACTTAGGTCGATTAAGGCTTTTAGATGCGATGAAGCCATAGCTTTAGCCTTACTCTCTAGGTATCTACCAAGCAAGACAAAAGAGATAATCATAGTCGCACCGCTAAAGTAGAGGTAGTTTAAATTCAATGGGATATAGCTATTAAAAATTGTCGCAAAAATAGAGTAGCAAAAAGCACAAAAAGTGCCTAAAAATATCAATACATTCATATCATAATTTCGCTCTTTTAAGCTTTTTATAGCATGCCAATAAAACCCAAATCCACAATAAAACACCCCAATAGCGGCCAAAATAGCCATTAACCACGCTAAATCATACTGGCTCATCTCTATCCACATTAAAATCACGCTTATAATTATGGAGATTATAAATTTATTTTGGTAGCTTTTTAGCTCCTTTTTTTGGGCTATTTCTAAATCACTTTGACTACTTTGTATGCTAAATCCAAGCTTAATAATCTTATCTTTAAGTGCTTGGATATTATCCTCTTTGTCATATTCAAATACACCGCAATGAGTGTTAAAATCGATATTTGCAGATTTAATTCCTGGTATTTTTAAGGCAGATTTGGCGATGGAATTTGCACAATTTACACAGCTCATTCCGCTAATTTTTAGCTCAATCTTATTCAAGTAAATTCCTAAATTTCTTTAATAACTTCAAAACCAAGCTCATTTAGCTCATCTATAAATTTAGCCTTAATCTCATCACTATTTATATCTATGGTAAGAATTTTTGGCTCACAAGATAGATCAATATCAATCTTTCCAAATTCATCTTCAAGGGAGTTTTTAATCAAATTTACACAACTTTGACAATTGATATTTTTAACTTCAAATTTCATAACTTTATCCTAGAATTAAATTTCAAAAATTATATAACTATATAGCTAATTAAAATTTAACGATTTTTTGCTATAATTCACGCTTTATAAAATCCAAAAGGACAAAAATGGGACGAGCATTTGAGTATAGAAGAGCTAGTAAAGAAGCTAGATGGGATAAGATGAGTAAGCTATTTCCAAAACTAGCCAAAGCCATCACAGTAGCAGCTAAAGAGGGTGGAAGCGACCCAGATATGAACCCAAAACTCCGCTCAGCCATAGCTACAGCCAAAGCTCAAAATATGCCAAAAGATAATATTGACGCAGCTATAAAAAGAGCAAGTGGAAAAGATAGTAGCGATATTAAAACTATATTTTACGATGGCAAGGCCGCTCACGGAGTGCAAATTATCGTAGAAGCAGCTACTGATAATGCCACTAGAACAGTAGCAAATGTCAAAGCGATATTTAATAAAAATGGCGGCGAGATATTGCCAAGTGGTAGCCTTAGTTTTATGTTTAGTCGTAAAGCAGTGTTTGAAGTAGGGGTGCCAAATAGCGATCTTGAAGAGTTGGAGTTGGAGCTGATTGATTATGGTCTTGAGCTTTTAGAAAAGGGCGAAAATAGCCTGATGATATATGGCGATTATAAGAGCTTTGGCACACTTAGTGATGGGATTGAGAAGTGTAATTTAACTCTAAAAAAAGGCAGTTTGCAGTATATTCCAAATTCCACAATCACGCTTAATGATGAAGAGCTTGGCGAGATTGAGAAGCTTTTAGATAAGCTTGATGATGACGATGATGTACAAGCTGTATATACAAATATAGAGTAAAGGAGAATTAATGGAAAAATTGAAAGTATATAATATAGATAGCAATGAGTTAGCTAAGTGTAAATTCGCAGTTATTAAAACTGATAAAGGCGATATGGTAGCCAAGCTATATCCAGATGAAGCCCCACAAACTGTGGCTAACTTCGTAGAATTAGCCAAATCTGGATTTTATGATGGACTTAATTTTCATAGAGTTATCCCAAATTTCGTTATCCAAGGCGGTTGTCCATATGGCAATGGAGTTGGCGGACCTGGCTGGAGAATAAAGTGCGAATGCGTAGGTCAAAAACGCAAACACGAAAGAGGTAGCCTAAGTATGGCACACGCTGGAAGAGATACAGGCGGTAGTCAATTTTTCGTCTGTCATAGCCCTCAACCGCATCTAAATGGCGTCCATACAATATTTGGAGACCTAATTGATGATGATAGCAAAAGTGTTTTAGATGCAATTAAACAAGGCGATAAAATAAATACAATAGAGATTAAAGAGAGTTTATAAAATATCACTATTTAAGCGTGATTTTACCACGCTTAAATTCATAATAAATTACTAATACTTTTATAATATTAAGCAATATTTAATTTCAATATCAGTACCATAATGTAAATCAAAATTTATAAGTTAAAGGATTTACATGAAATTTACTACCTTGTTTTATCTTATTTTTGGTGCGATTATTATTGCTATTGCGCTAAATTTGGTAGCTATTTTAGGTGTAATGGGGGTGCAAGATGAGTTGATTAGTGCTAATGAGAAAAGGTATCAATCATATTTGCTTGCTGATGAACTTCGCCAAAGCTCAGATGATTTAACAAGACTTGTACGCACATATAGCGTAACAGGCGATAGTAGCTACATTGATCAATATAATGCTATTTTAGATATTAGAAGTGGCAAAGCGCCACGCCCAGTTGAGTATGAGAGAATTTATTGGGATTTTGTAGCATCTAGTGGTGTTAAACCGCGTCCTGATAGTAAAGAGATGATCTCTTTAACTCAAAAAATGCAAAATTTAGGCTTTAGTCAAGCTGAACTTGATAAGCTCAAAGAGTCAGAAAAACGATCAAATAATTTAGTTGATATAGAGATTAAGGCGATGAATGCCGTTATGGGTAAATTTGCTGATGAGTCTAATGGGGGGGGGTATGCTATAGGGCAGCCTAATAAAGAACTAGCTATGAGCCTTACTCACTCTAAAGAGTATCATATACAAAAGGCTAAAATTATGGAGCCTATTGATGAATTTTTTGTAATGCTAAAGCAAAGAACTAATAGCGAAGTCCAATCTAAAATTGATAAATCATCACTATATTTTAACATAGTAATTGGTCTATTTATCATTAATATCACAGTAATTGTATTAGGCTCTATTTTACTTCGTAAAAAGATTGGTCAAATCGAGATAGTCAGCGATGGTCTTAGAGGATTTTTTGCTTTCTTAGGCAGCGAAAAAGAAGATTGTAAAACTATAAATATAAACTCCAAAGATGAATTTGGCGTAATAGCTAAGATGATCAATCAAAATATATTAAATTTACGCACTCAAATTAGCTCTGAACGAAAATTTATAAATGATACAGTAAATACATTAAGAGAGCTATCTCAAGGTAGTTTTGATATTAGATTAAATAGCGATTGCAACTCTCCTTTAATGAAAAAACTACAAGAGACATTAAATAATATGGCATTAACACTTGAGAAGAATATAAATGAGATTGTAAAAATTATAGCTAAATACTCAGAGCGAGATTATACTCAAAGAGCCTCAAGCGAGAATTTAAAACACTACCTTCTTAAAATGGTAGATGGCATAAATGGGCTAGGAGATGCGACTGTGGCTATGCTTAATCTATCGCAAAAATCGAGCCAAACTCTATATGAAGCGTCGCATAATATGAAAGATGGGGTAAATAAATTAAATGATTACTCCAAACTCCAAGTTGGCTCATTGCAAGAGAGTGCCACAGCCGTAGAAGAATTAAGTAGCTCAATGAATTCTATAAATGAAAGAGCTGATGAGGTTATCAAACAAAGTGGCGATATTAAAAATATTATTACTATAATAAAAGATATAGCAGAACAGACCAATCTACTTGCTTTAAATGCAGCTATAGAAGCAGCCCGTGCAGGCGAACATGGCAGGGGATTTTCAGTAGTTGCTGATGAGGTGCGAACTCTAGCTGAAAAAACTGGTAAATCTCTAACCGAGATTGAGGCTAATGTAAATATTCTAACTCAAAGTATCAGCGATATGAGTTCTAGCATTCATGAGCAAACTGCTGCTATTAATCAAATTAACGAAGCGATGAGCACTATAAGAAATGGCACAGAGCAAAATCACATAGAAACAACCAAAATAGCTGATATATCAAATGAAGTAGAGAAAATGAGCGAAGATATGCTTTCTAATATAAATAAAAATAAATTTTAATTCCAAAATTTTGCCGACTATAAAATGTCGGCAAAAAAAATTAAAATTCTTTATAAAAACTCTTGACAAACCATATAAAATTAGATATAATTCCAGCTCAAAAGTTAAAGGTGCTGGTGTAGCTCAGCCGGTAGAGCAACTGCCTTGTAAGCAGTAGGTCGGCGGTTCGATTCCGTTCACCAGCTCCATTATCTTTACAGTGTTTGACCAGATATATATAGCAATCATTTTTTATCTATTTTTAGGGTGAGATACTCAAGCGGCCAACGAGGGCAGACTGTAAATCTGCTGACTATGTCTTCCGTGGTTCGAATCCACGTCTCACCACCATTGCTATACGCGGGAGTAGCTCAGTTGGCTAGAGCATCAGCCTTCCAAGCTGAGGGTCGCGGGTTCAAGTCCCGTTTCCCGCTCCATTTGGATTTGACTGGGAGCTGTCTTTTTGAATTTATATTCTATATCTACAGTTATTCTTAGTCATTTTTAGTTTTTGGTGTTTGTATTAATTTTAGTATAACTCTGTTTTGCCAAGCTGAAGTTTCCATTTTTTAGAAACGCTCATATGGCTCAGAGGTAGAGCACTTCCTTGGTAAGGAAGAGGTCGCGGGTTCAAGTCCCGCTATGAGCTCCATAAAAGTTAAAATAAGAAATACAAAAGATACAAACTATAAAAGTTGAATTTTATAACGGAGGATACAATGGCTAAAGAGAAGTTTTCAAGAAATAAGCCACACGTAAATATTGGTACTATCGGTCATGTTGACCATGGTAAAACTACATTAACAGCTGCTATTTCTGCTGTTTTATCAAGAAAAGGTCTTGCAGAGCTTAAAGATTATGATAATATCGATAACGCTCCAGAAGAAAAAGAGAGAGGTATTACAATTGCTACTTCTCACATTGAGTATGAAACAACTAATCGCCACTATGCGCATGTCGATTGTCCAGGCCACGCTGACTATGTAAAAAATATGATTACAGGTGCTGCTCAAATGGATGGTGCTATCTTAGTTGTATCTGCAGCTGATGGTCCAATGCCACAAACTCGTGAGCACATTCTACTATCTCGCCAAGTTGGTGTTCCATATATCGTTGTCTTTATGAATAAAGCTGATATGGTTGATGATGCTGAACTTTTAGAATTAGTTGAAATGGAAATTCGCGAACTTCTAAGCGAATATGATTTTCCAGGTGATGATACTCCAATTATTAGCGGTTCTGCTCTTCAAGCGCTTGAAGAGGCTAAAGCTGGTAATGATGGTGAGTGGTCAGCTAAGATTATGGCTCTTATGGATGCGGTTGATAGCTATATTCCAACTCCAGTTCGTGCTACAGATAAAGACTTCCTAATGCCAATTGAAGATGTATTCTCAATCTCTGGTCGTGGTACAGTTGTTACAGGTAGAATTGAAAAAGGTGTTGTTAAAGTTGGCGATACTATTGAAATTGTAGGTATCCGCGATACTCAAACAACAACAGTAACTGGCGTTGAAATGTTTAGAAAAGAGATGGATCAAGGTGAAGCTGGCGATAATGTTGGCGTTCTACTAAGAGGTACTAAAAAAGAGGATGTTGAGAGAGGTATGGTTTTATGTAAGCCAAAATCTATCACTCCACATACACAATTTGAAGGCGAAGTGTATATCTTAACTAAAGAAGAAGGTGGTCGCCATACTCCATTCTTTAACAACTATAGACCGCAATTTTATGTTAGAACAACAGATGTTACTGGTTCAATAACTCTACCTGAAGGTACAGAGATGGTTATGCCTGGTGATAACCTTAAAATTACTGTTGAGCTTATCGCTCCAGTTGCACTAGAAGAAGGTACAAGATTTGCTATCCGTGAGGGTGGTAGAACTGTTGGTTCTGGTGTTGTATCTAAAATTATTAAGTAATTTAACTTATTGGTGTGAATTTTCACACCAATTTTAAGGAAAAAATATGGCAAGTGCAAATAGAGTTAAAATTGGTTTAAAATGTTCTGAATGTAATGACATTAATTACACAACAACCAAAAATAGCAAAACAAAAACTGAAAAGTTAGAGCTTAAAAAATATTGTCCAAGATTAAAAAAACATACAGTTCATAAAGAAGTTAAGCTAAAATAAGCTAACTTCTTAGCTGTATTATATAGGGCAGTAGCTCCAACGGTAGAGCGCCGGATTCCAAATCCGATGGTTGGGGGTTCAAATCCCTCCTGCCCTGCCACAAGAGGTTAGGTATGGAAAAGTTTATAAGTTATTTAAAATTATCACGAGCAGAGATTGGCAAGGTTATATTTCCTACCAAAGAGCAAATTAGAAATGCTTTTATAACAGTTTTTGCTGTTGTAACTGTGGTTTCTCTATTTTTAGCCTTGGTTGATTTAATTATGTCTTTTTCTGTATCTAAACTTGTATAAGGAATTGTTATGGCACATAAATGGTATGCTATTCAGACTTATGCAGGTAGTGAGATGAGTGTCAAAAGAGCCATTGAAAATTTAGTTAAAGATCATGGTATTGAGGAGCAACTTTTAGAGGTTATTGTTCCTACAGAAGATGTTATTGAGATTAAAAATGGAAAGCAAAAGATTAATGAGAGAAGTTTATATCCAGGTTATGCTTTTGCACATTTAGATCTTGATACTGCACTTTGGCACAAGATTCAGTCTCTTCCTAAGGTTGGTAGATTTATCGGTGAAGCAAAAAAACCAACACCTTTAAGCGATAAAGATATAAATCTTATTTTAGAAAAGGTTAATAAAAGAGCAGCTCCTAAGCCAAAAATTTCATTTGAAACTGGCGAGACTGTTCGTGTTACTGATGGTCCATTTGCTAATTTTAATGCCACTGTAGAAGAGTATGATATGGTTCATGGCAAACTTCGATTAAATGTATCTATATTTGGTAGAAGTACGCCTGTAGAAATTATGTATTCACAAGTTGAAAAGATAGTCTAAGGAGATAGTTTATGGCTAAAAAAGTTGTAGGCGAAATTAAACTGCAAATTGCAGCTACAAAAGCAAATCCAAGTCCGCCAGTTGGTCCTGCTTTGGGTCAGCAAGGCGTTAATATTATGGAGTTTTGTAAGGCATTTAATGAAAGAACAAAAGATATGGCTGGTTATAATATCCCAGTTGTTATCACTGTTTATGCTGATAAAAGCTTTACATTTATTACAAAGCAACCACCAGCAACAGATTTAATCAAAAAAGCTGCGGGTATTACAAAAGGTGCGGATAATCCGCTTAAAAATAAAGTAGGTCAATTAACTAAGGCTCAGATACTTGAGATAGTAGATAAAAAAATAGTTGATATGAATACTAAAGATAGAGAGCAAGCTGCTAAGATTATAGCTGGTTCAGCTCGTTCTATGGGTATAACCATAGTAGATTAATCCTTACCACTAGGATTTTAAATTAGTGGTAGCACTTTAAAAATGCGGAGAAATTAATGTCAAAAAAAACTACAAAGAGATTTACAGAATTACTAAAAAAAGTAGATTCAAATAAAATTTATAATTTAGATGAGGCTGTATCTACAGTTAAAACACTAGCTTCAGCAAAATTTGATGAAACAGTTGAAATAGCACTTAAATTAAATGTGGATCCTAGACATGCAGATCAGATGGTTCGTGGTTCAGTGGTTTTACCTGCTGGTACTGGTAAGACTGTAAGAGTGGCCGTAATAGCTAAAGATGCTAAGGCTGATGAGGCTAAAGCTGCTGGTGCTGATATTGTGGGTGCTGAGGATTTTGTTGATGAGATCGCTAAAGGTGTTATTAACTTTGATGTGCTTATTGCTACTCCAAATTTAATGGGATTAGTTGGCAAAATAGGTCGTCTTTTAGGACCTAAAGGTTTAATGCCAAACCCTAAAACTGGCACTGTAACTATGGATGTTGCTCAAGCTGTTAAAAATGCTAAAGGTGGTCAAGTAAATTTCCGTGTTGATAAGCAAGGAAATATCCACGCTGGTCTTGGTAAAGTTAGCTTTACAAAAGAGCAATTAAATGAGAATATTACTGCCTTTATCAAAATGATAAATAAACATAAACCAGCAGCCGCAAAAGGTAAATATATCAAATCTGCTGCACTATCTTTGACAATGAGTCCATCAATATCTCTTGAAACTCAAGAGCTTATGGATCTTAAATAATTAAATATTTTTATCTTAGATTGGAGATAGCCGAGGCGTATGCTTAATTGAGTGATTTTTCACTCTCTCTGCTTGAAATCGCCGGTCGGAAAGGAGAATGAAAATGACTAGAAACGAAAAAGCTGAAATTATTTCAAACCTTGAGGCTGAATTTAAAGCTAGTGAAGCTATAGTAGTTTGTGACTATAGAGGTTTAAGTGTTAAAAAACTTGAAGCTCTTAGAAATGCTGCTAGAGAGCAAAATGTTAAAGTTCAAGTTATTAAAAATACTTTAGCTAAAATAGCTTTAAATAACTCTGCTAAAGATGGTATGGAGCTTAAAGATACAAATATTTTTGTATGGGGCGATGATCAATTAGCGGTTAGTAAAGTTGTAGCTAAATTTGAAGAAGTTAATAAAGATCTATTTAAGATTAAAACAGCTTATATCGATGGTGAAGTTGCACCTGCTTCTAAAGTTGTTGCATTGTCAAAAATGCCGTCTCGCGACGAGCTTATTGCTATGCTATTACAAGTTTGGAATGCCCCAATTCAAAATTTCACTATTGGATTAAATGCGCTTAAAGAGAAAAAAGAGCAATCTGCTTAATTTAAAAAATAAAATTTAGGAGAATTAAAATGGCAATTACTAAAGAAGATGTATTAGAATTTATCTCAAATTTATCAGTTCTTGAGCTAAGCGAATTAGTAAAAGAATTTGAAGAAAAATTTGGTGTAAGTGCTGCTCCAGTAATGGTAGCTGGCGCTGTTGCTGGTGGTGCTGCTGAAGCTGCTGAAGAGAAAACTGATTTTAATATCGTTTTAGTTGATAGCGGTGCTAAAAAAATAGAAGTAATTAAAGTTGTTCGTGCTTTAACTGGTCTTGGTCTAAAAGAGGCTAAAGATGCTGTAGAAGGTACTCCATCAGTTCTTAAAGAGGGTGCAAGTAAAGAAGAAGCTGAAGCAGCTAAAAAACAACTTGAAGAAGCTGGCGCTAAAGTAGAACTTAAATAATTTACAATTTTGTAGAAGCGAGAGAGATACTCGCTTCCAATCCACTTGTTGTTTTTGCAACTTTCTTTCAATTAACTATTCTATAGAGGTAGTAAAATGTTAAATAGCCTTTATTCTGGAAATCGTCTTAGAGTAGATTTTTCTAATGTTGCTAAAGAGATTGATGTTCCAAATTTATTACAATTACAAAAAAAGAGTTTTGATCATTTTTTAAATCTTGATAATTCACAAACTGAAAGCGGAATCGAAAAAGTATTTAAATCTATTTTTCCTATCCACGATCCGCAAAATAGACTTTCACTTGAGTATGTCAGTAGCGAGATAGGTAAGCCTAGATACACAATTAGAGAGTGTATGGAAAGAGGTTTGACATATTCTGTAAATTTAAAAATAAAAATTAGATTAATAGTTCATGATAGAGATGAAAAAACAGGTGAGAAAATCGGGGTAAAAGATATAAAAGAACAAGAGATATTTGTTCGCGAAATTCCTTTGATGACTGATAGAATCTCATTTATTATTAATGGTGTTGAAAGAGTTGTAGTCAATCAATTACACAGAAGTCCTGGTGTTATTTTCAAAGAAGAAGAGAGCCCTACAGTTGTAAATAAATTGATATATACAGCTCAAATTATTCCAGATCGTGGCTCTTGGTTATATTTTGAGTATGATACTAAAGATGTATTATATGTCCGTATTAATAAGCGTCGCAAGGTTCCTATAACCATCTTATTTAGAGCTTTAGGGTATAAAAAGCAAGATATCGTCAAACTATTTTATCCTATGCAAACTCTAAAAATTCAAAATAATAAATTTTTAGTGGAATTTAATCCAGATGATTTCACTGGTAGAGTTGATTATGATATAAAAGATGAAAATGGTAATATTTTACATCAAGCTGGTAAAAGATTAACTAGAAAAAAAGCTGATAAATTAATAGAGGATGGCCTTAAATTCATCGAATATCCACTTGAAACACTGGTAAATAGATATTTAGCTAGTCCAGTTATAGATAAAGATAGTGGCGAAGTTTTATACGATACTCTTACTCAGCTTGATGAGAGTAAAATAGCTAAAATAGCCAATGAGCAAGATAGTATTGAGATTGCTAATGATTTGGCAAATGGCGTCGATGATGCTATTATTAACTCATTTTTACAAGATTATGAGACTTTAAAGCTACTTAAGCAAACTGAAAGTGTAGAGGATGAAAACGATCTAGCCGCAATTAGAATTTATAAGGTAATGCGCCCTGGTGAGCCTGTGGTTAAAGAGGCTGCTAGAAGCTTTGTTAATGATCTATTTTTTAATCCAGAGAGATATGATTTAACCAAAGTTGGCCGTATGAAGATGAACCATAAATTAGGTTTAAATGCACCTGATTATGTTACAGTTTTGACAAATGAGGATATTATCAAAACTGCCAAATATCTCATCAAAGTTAAAAATGGTCAAGGCTATATCGATGATAGAGATCACTTAGGTAATCGTCGTATTCGCTCTATTGGTGAGCTTTTGGCTAATGAGCTTCATCTTGGTTTTGTCAAGATGCAAAAAGCTATTAGAGATAAATTCACAAGCCTTAGCAATAACATTGATGAGATTATGCCTTATGATTTAGTAAATCCTAAGATGATAACTACAACTATTATGGAGTTTTTCACTGGCGGTCAGTTAAGTCAGTTTATGGATCAGACAAATCCGCTTAGCGAGATTACGCATAAACGCAGATTATCAGCACTTGGCGAAGGAGGCTTGGTAAAAGAGAGAGCAGGATTTGAAGTTCGTGATGTCCATCCAACTCACTATGGTAGAATTTGCCCAGTTGAGACTCCAGAAGGTCAAAATATCGGTCTTATAAACACTCTTTCTACATATGCGAAGGTAAATGATCTTGGCTTTGTAGAATCCCCATATCGCAAGGTGGAAAATGGTAAGGTTACAAATGAGATCGTATATCTTACTGCAACTCAAGAAGAAGGACATATCATAGCTCCAGCTTCTACAATTTTAGATGAAAATGGTGTGATAGCTGAGGATTTAATAGAGGTTAGACAAGATGGCGAGATGATTCTTGCTAAGAGAGATGATGTTACTCTAATTGACCTTTGTAGCGGGATGGTAATGGGCGTAGCTGCTTCTTTAATCCCATTTTTAGAGCACGATGATGCTAACCGCGCCTTGATGGGCTCAAATATGCAGCGTCAAGCTGTGCCGCTTTTAAAATCTACTGCTCCTATTGTTGGGACTGGTATGGAGGCTATAGTTGCTCGTGATGCTTGGGAGGCTATTAAAGCAAAACGAGGCGGTGTTATTGAAAAAGTTGATAATAAAAATATATTTATTTTAGGCGAAGATGAGAATGGTCCATATATAGATCAATATACTATGGAAAAAAATATGCGCACTAACCAAAATACGACATTTAGCCAACATCCAATCGTTAAAAAAGGTCAAAAAGTAGAGGCTGGTCAAATAATAGCTGATGGCTCTAGCATGGATCAAGGTGAGTTAGCAATAGGCAAAAACGCACTTATAGCATTTATGCCATGGAATGGATATAACTATGAAGATGCCATCGTAATGAGCGAAAGAATGATTCGCACTGACGCTTTTACTAGCGTTCATATTTATGAAAAAGAGATTGAAGCTAGAGAGCTTAAAGATGGTGTAGAGGAGATTACTAGAGATATTCCTAATATGAAAGAAGAGGAGATCGAGCACTTAGATGAGAGTGGTATCGTAAAAATCGGAACTCATATAAAACCAGGTATGATCTTAGTAGGTAAGGTATCTCCAAAAGGTGAAGTCAAGCCAACCCCAGAAGAGAGACTTCTAAGGGCTATATTTGGTGAGAAGGCCGGTCATGTGGTAAATAAATCTTTATATGCTCCAGCTAGTATGGAAGGGGTGGTAATTGATGTTAAAATCTTTACTAAAAAAGGGTATGAAAAAGACTCAAGATCATTTCAAGCTTATGAAGATGAAAAAAATATTTTAGAAAAAGAGCATCACGATAGACTTTTAATGCTTGATCGCGAAGAGATGTTAAGAGTTACTGCCTTGTTAGCTAGTAATGAACTTCAAAGTGAGCTAGAAGTAGGTAAAACTACATATAAAAAAGGTCAAAAGATCAAAAAAGAAGATCTAGCCAATATAAATAGATTTACCTTAAATTCATATGTAAAAAACTTCAATAAAGATGTGCAAAAAAGCTATGAGGATATGAAGGCTTATTTTCAAAATGAGAAGAAAAAGCTAAAAGATGAACATGATGCTAAGCTTGAAATTTTAGAAAAAGATGATATTTTACCAAGTGGTGTAGTGAAGCTTGTGAAGGTGTATGTGGCTACTAAACGAAAGTTAAAAGTCGGAGATAAAATGGCGGGTCGCCATGGTAATAAGGGTATTGTATCAAATATCGTCCCTGACGTGGATATGCCATATTTGCCAGATGGTAGATCGGTTGATATTGTATTAAATCCACTAGGCGTTCCTAGCCGTATGAATATCGGTCAAATTTTAGAAAGCCATCTAGGTCTTGTAGGTATGAGACTTGGTGAGCAAATTCAAGAGATTTTTGATAGAAAATCAAAAGAGTGGATCAAAGAGTTAAGATCTAAAATGATTGAGATAGCTAGTGTATCAAGACTAATGGACGCTAAAGCTATGTTAGAAAAAATTGATGATGATAAGCTAATTGAGTATGCAAGGGATTGGGCTAGTGGTGTAAGGTTTGCTACTCCGATATTTGAAGGGGTCAAGCCAGAAGAATTTAATAAGCTATTTGAGATGGCAAAAATCGATATGGATGGCAAAACAGAGCTATATGATGGTAGAACTGGATCTAAGATGGCTGAGCGTGTAAATGTCGGTTGTATGTATATGCTAAAACTTCATCACTTAGTTGATGAGAAAGTTCATGCTAGAAGCACTGGGCCATATAGCTTAGTGACACAGCAACCAGTCGGCGGTAAAGCCTTAAGCGGTGGTCAGAGATTTGGAGAGATGGAAGTTTGGGCTTTAGAGGCTTATGGTGCTGCTCATACTCTAAGAGAGATGCTAACTGTCAAATCTGATGATGTTGAGGGTAGATGGTTAGCTTATAAGGCATTAACCAAAGGAGAAAATGTCCCAAGTACTGGTATTCCAGAGACATTTTTTGTTTTAACAAATGAGCTAAAATCTCTAGCGTTAGATGTTGAAATTTACGATGAGGATAGTAATAATGAGTGAGTTAAAACCTATAGAGATTAAAGAAGATGCAAGACCAAGAGATTTTGAGGCATTTAAATTAAGATTAGCTAGTCCTGAGCGTATAAAAGCTTGGAGTCATGGTGAGGTTAAAAAGCCTGAAACCATAAATTATAGGACGCTAAAACCAGAAAGAGATGGTCTATTTTGTGCTAAAATATTTGGGCCTATTAGAGATTATGAGTGCTTATGCGGTAAGTATAAAAAGATGCGATATAAAGGCATTAAGTGCGAAAAATGTGGAGTTGAAATCACAAGCTCTAAAGTCAGGCGCTCTAGAATGGGACATATAGAGCTAGTTACTCCAGTGGCTCATATTTGGTATGTAAATTCACTTCCAAGTCGCATTGGGACACTTCTTGGTATAAAGATGAAAGATTTAGAGCGTGTATTATACTATGAAGCATATATAGTAGAAAATCCAGGTGAAGCATACTATGATAATGAAAATAGTAAAAAAGTTGAATTGTATGATGTCTTAAATGAAGAGCAATATATACTTTTAGAACAGAGATTTGCTGAGAGTGGATTTAAAGCTAGAATGGGCGGCGAAGTCATTCGTGATATGCTTGAAAATTTGGATTTAGTAACTATCTTAGATCAGTTAAAAGTAGAGATAGATAGCACAAATAGCGAAGCTAAGAAAAAGAGCATTGTAAAGAGATTAAAGGTAGTTGAGAGCTTTTTAAATTCAGGTAATCGCCCTGAATGGATGATGATAACTAATCTGCCTGTGCTCCCACCAGACCTTCGACCATTAGTTAGCCTTGATGGCGGTAAATTCGCTGTTAGCGATGTCAATGATCTTTATCGCCGTGTTATAAATAGAAACGCGCGTTTAAAAAGACTTATGGAGCTTGATGCGCCAGAGATCATTATCCGCAATGAGAAGAGAATGCTTCAAGAATCAGTAGATGCTCTATTTGATAATGGCAGACGAGCAAATGCCGTAAAAGGTGCGAATAAACGCCCGTTAAAATCTCTAAGCGAGATTATTAAAGGTAAGCAAGGACGCTTTAGACAAAATCTACTTGGTAAAAGGGTGGATTTCTCTGGTCGTAGTGTTATTGTTGTTGGACCTAGACTTAGAATGGATCAATGTGGTCTTCCTAAAAAGATGGCTCTTGAGCTGTTTAAACCGCATCTTTTGGCGCGTCTTGAAGAAAAAGGCTATGCTACAAATGTAAAATTAGCTAAAAAAATGATAGAGGATAAGACAAATGAGGTTTGGGAGTGCCTTGAAGAGGTTGTTGCTGATCATCCAGTATTGTTAAATAGAGCACCAACCCTGCATAAGATGTCTATTCAGGCATTCCACCCAGTATTGATAGAGGGTAAGGCTATTCAGCTCCACCCTCTTGTTTGTTCAGCTTTTAACGCAGACTTCGATGGCGACCAAATGGCCGTTCATGTCCCTTTATCTCAAGAGGCGATTGCTGAGTGTAAAATTTTAATGCTTAGCTCTATGAATATCTTACTCCCAGCAAGTGGTAAGGCTGTAACTGTCCCTAGCCAAGATATGGTTTTGGGAATTTACTATCTAAGCCTTGAAAAAGTAGATGTAATAGGATCAAATAAAATTTTTGCTAGCATTGATGAAGTTATGATAGCAGTTGAGACCCATTTCCTTGATCTGCACGCTAAGATTAAAACAATGGTAGATGGTAGGACTGTATTTACAACAGCTGGTAGATTAATTATCAAATCAATCCTACCTGATTTAGGCGAAAATTCAGTTCCTGAGAATATGTGGAATAAAGTTATGAAGAAAAAAGACATAGCAAATTTAGTTGATTATGTCTATAAAAATGGTGGTTTAGAATCAACTGCTGGATTTTTAGATAAGCTTAAAAATCTTGGCTTTAGATATGCTACTAAAGCTGGTGTGAGTATCTCAATAGCTGATATAATAGTATCTGATAGCAAATACTCATATGTAGATGAAGCTAAAAAAAGAGTTCGTGAAATTCAAAATCAATATGGCTCAGGTTTGCTTACTGATTCAGAAAGATATAATAAAATTGTTGATATATGGACAGATACAAATAATAAAGTAGCAAGCGATATGATGAAGCTCATTAAAAATGACAAGAGTGGATTTAACTCTATTTATATGATGGCTGATAGTGGTGCTAGGGGTAGTGCGGCTCAAATTCGTCAGCTTGCCGGTATGCGTGGTCTTATGGCTAAACCTGATGGCTCGATCATCGAAACGCCGATTACTTCAAATTTCCGTGAAGGTCTAAATGTGCTTGAGTATTTTATCTCAACCCATGGTGCCAGAAAAGGTCTTGCTGATACTGCACTTAAGACCGCAAATGCTGGGTATCTAACAAGAAAGCTAATAGATGTAGCACAAAATGTGAAAGTTACTATGGAAGATTGTGGCACTCATGAGGGTGTTGAGATCACTGAGATTACTGAAAATGGTGAATTGATTGAGAGCTTAGAAGAAAGAGCCCTAGGTAGAGTCTTAAGCGATGATGTTATAGATCCTATTACTAATGAAATTTTATACACAGAGGGCACTTTAATCGATGAGACTAAGGTTAGGGTAATTGTCGATGCTGGTATTAAATCAATTAGTATTAGAACTCCTATTACTTGCAAAGCACCAAAGGGCGTGTGTGCCAAGTGTTATGGTATTAACCTAGGCGAAGGCAAGCTAGTAAAACCAGGCGAAGCAGTAGGAATTATCTCTGCTCAATCAATTGGTGAGCCTGGTACTCAGCTAACGCTAAGGACTTTCCATATTGGTGGAACCGCATCAACAGAGCAGCAAGATAGACAAATTGTAGCGCAAAAAGAGGGCTTTATAAGATATTATAATCTTAAAACCTATGAAAACAATGGTAAATCTATAGTTATAAATAGACGCAACGCTGCTATATTGTTGGTTGAACCAAAGATTAAAGCTCCATTTGATGGTGTTATAGATATTGAAGTTGCTCATGAAGATGTAAATATCACTATAAAAGGCAAAAAAGATGAAGTTAAGTATGTTTTAAGAAGACACGACTTAGCTAAACCAAATGAGCTAGCCGGTGTAAGTGGTAAAATCGATGGTAAATTCTATATCCCATACTCAAAAGGTGATAAAGTCAAAGAGAATGAAAGTATCGTAGAGATGATCAAAGATGGATGGAATATACCAAATCGTATCCCATTTGCTAGTGAAATTAAAGTAGCTGATGGTGATCCAGTTACTCAAGAGATTATAGCTAGTGCGCATGGTGTGCTAAAATACTATATCCTAAAAGGCGATTACCTAGAGAGAATCAAAGATATCAAAAAAGGCGATATAGTAACAGAAAAAGGCCTATTTGTCGTTATCGCTGATGAAGACGATAGAGAGGCTGTGCGTCACTATATCCCACGCAATAGCGTAATTGAATTTGATGATAGCTCTAATGTTGCATCTACTGATATACTAGCTAAGCCTCAAGCTGATTCTAAGCTAGTTATAGCAGAGTGGGATCCATACTCAAATCCTGTAATCGCCGAAGAAGCTGGTATAGTGGTATATGAAGATATAGAGCCAGGATATAGCGTAACTGAGCAATATGATGAAGCAACAGGCGAGAGTAGGCTAGTTATCAATGAGTATTTGCCAAGTGGGGTTAAACCTACAATAGTTATAACTACCGATAATGGTAAATTGATCCGTTATCAACTAGAGCCAAAAACTGCGATATTTGTCAAAGATGGAGCTAAAGTAAATAGAGCCGATACCATAGCTAAAACGCCAAAAGCTGTAGCTAAATCAAAAGATATTACCGGTGGTCTTCCTAGAGTATCAGAGCTATTTGAAGCGCGTCGCCCTAAAAATACGGCTATTATAGCTGAAATTGATGGTGTGATTAAATTTGAAAAGCCACTTCGTGCTAAAGAAAGAGTGGTAATAATAGCAGAAGATGGCACAACGGCTGAGTATTTAATAGATAAATCAAGGCAAATTCAAGTCCGTGATGGCGAGTTTGTCCATGCTGGAGAGAAATTAACAGATGGTTTAGTAAGTAGTCACGATGTCTTAAGAATACTTGGAGAAAAGGCACTTCACGGATATCTGATTAGCGAAATTCAGCAAGTCTATCGCTCTCAAGGGGTTGCTATTAGCGATAAGCATATTGAGATTATCGTATCACAAATGCTAAGACAGATTAAGATTATCGATAGTGGTGATACGAATTTTATTGTGGGAGATATGGTTAGCCGCCGTAAATTCCGTGAAGAGAATGAGAAAATCATCAAAATGGGCGGTGAGCCTGCTATTGCTGAGCCTGTACTTCTTGGTGTTACTAGAGCAGCTATTGGTAGTGATAGTGTCATTTCAGCAGCCTCATTCCAAGAGACTACTAAAGTGCTTACCGAAGCTAGTATAGCGGCTAAATTTGACTATCTTGAAGATCTAAAAGAAAATGTAATTTTAGGTCGTATGATACCAGTTGGTACTGGGCTTTATCAAGATAAAAAGATTAAGATGAAGTATAATAATTAATTAACTTTATATAACTTAGTAAAATTTGGGTCTATGGATCCAAATTTTGCTTAAAAATAAATGCTAATTTACCAAAAATTCGCAATAAATTATTCTAAAAAATAGATAAATAAATAATTTATTATATACATTTAATTGCCAGTTACTGATTTTCAATGCGTATATTTCATATTAAATTAAGTAAAATTTGGGTAAAATAGCGACTTTTTAATAAATTTAGTTGAAAGGAAAAATTGTGCCAACCATTAATCAATTGGTCAGAAAAGAACGCAAAAAAGTGATCGTAAAATCTAAATCACCAGCGTTAAAAGAGTGTCCTCAAAGAAGAGGAGTTTGCACTAGAGTTTATACAACAACTCCTAAAAAACCAAACTCAGCTTTGAGAAAAGTTGCCAAAGTAAGGCTAACAAGTGGATTTGAAGTTATCAGCTATATAGGTGGTGAAGGTCACAATCTACAAGAGCACAGCATTGTGCTAGTGCGTGGTGGTAGGGTAAAAGACTTACCAGGTGTTAAATATCATATTGTCCGTGGTGCGCTTGATACAGCTGGCGTAGCAAAAAGAACTGTTTCACGCTCTAAATATGGTGCTAAACGCCCAAAAGAAGCTAAAAAGTAATCTTTAGGATGCAGACTAGCCCTTAGATATGGTTTAGTTTGAGTAAAATTTAAATTTGAAGGAAAGTTATGAGAAGAAGAAAAGCCCCTGTTAGGGAAGTAATGCCTGATCCAATTTATGGCAATAAAGTTATAACTAAATTTATTAATTCACTTATGTATGATGGCAAAAAGAGCGTAGCTACTGAGATTATGTATGGTGCGTTAAAAGCTATAGATTCTAAAGGTGGTGAGCTAAAGGGAATTGATGTATTTAATAGTGCTATTGATAATGTAAAGCCTATTATGGAGGTTAAATCACGCCGTGTTGGTGGTGCTACATATCAAGTCCCAGTAGAGGTGCGCCCAGCACGTCAACAAGCCTTAGCAATCCGCTGGATTATTAGCTTTGCTCGCAAAAGAAGCGAAAGAACTATGATAGAAAAATTAGCCGCTGAGTTGCTAGATGCATCAAATTCAAAAGGTGCTTCATTTAAGAAAAAAGAAGATACCTATAAAATGGCAGAAGCTAATAAAGCATTTGCTCACTATCGCTGGTAATAAGGAGAGCTTATGTCAAGAAAAACTCCATTAAATATGGTTAGAAATATCGGTATAGCTGCGCATATCGATGCTGGTAAAACTACAACTAGTGAGAGAATTCTATTTTTTACAGGTATGAGCCATAAGATTGGTGAGGTTCATGATGGTGCTGCTACTATGGACTGGATGGAACAAGAAAAAGAGCGCGGTATTACAATTACTTCTGCTGCGACTACTTGTTTTTGGAAAAACCATCAAATCAACCTTATAGACACTCCAGGACACGTTGATTTTACTATCGAGGTTGAAAGATCTATGCGTGTTTTAGATGGTGCTGTAGCTGTATTTTGTGCTGTTGGTGGCGTCCAACCACAGAGTGAGACTGTCTGGAGACAAGCGAATAAATACCGTGTTCCAAGAATGGTATTTGTAAATAAAATGGATAGAATCGGTGCGAATTTCTACAATGTTGAAGAGCAGATCAAAAACCGCTTAAAAGCAAATCCAGTGCCTATCCAAATTCCAATTGGTGCTGAAGATGAGTTTAAAGGCGTGGTTGATCTAATCAAAATGAAAGCTATTGTTTGGGAAGATGATACCAAGCCAACAGATTATGTAGAAAAGGATATCCCAGCTGAACTGCAAGAAAAAGCTAATGAATATCGCAATAAAATGATCGAAGCGGTTGCTGAGACTGATGATGCTTTGATGGAGAAATTTTTTGGCGGGGAAGAGCTAAGCAATGAAGAGATCAAAAAGGGTCTTAAAGCGGGTTGTCTAGCTATGACAATTATCCCTATGCTTTGCGGAACTGCCTTTAAAAATAAAGGTGTCCAACCACTTCTTGATGCGGTTGTTGATTACTTGCCAGCTCCAGATGAAGTTGAAGCTATTAGAGGTGAGATGGAAGATGGCTCAGAGGTTATCGTAGATAGCACAGATGATGGTGAATTCGCTGGTTTAGCGTTTAAGATTATGACTGATCCATTTGTTGGGCAACTTACATTCGTAAGGGTTTATAGAGGCCAACTTGAGAGTGGAAGTTATGCTTATAACTCAACAAAGGATAAAAAAGAGAGAATCGGCCGCTTACTAAAAATGCACTCAAATAAGCGTGAAGAGATTAAAGTGCTTTATGCCGGTGAAATCGGTGCTGTAGTTGGTCTTAAAGATACTTTAACAGGTGATACTTTAGCTAGTGAAAAAGATAAAGTTATTCTAGAGAGAATGGACTTCCCAGAGCCAGTTATTAGTGTCGCTGTTGAGCCAAAAACTAAAGCTGATCAAGAAAAAATGGGTATAGCTCTAGGCAAATTAGCTCAAGAAGATCCAAGCTTTAGAGTTAGTACTGATGAAGAGAGTGGTCAGACAATTATTGCTGGTATGGGTGAGCTTCACCTTGAAATTATCGTAGATAGAATGCTAAGAGAGTTTAAAGTAGAAGCTGAAGTGGGACAACCACAAGTTGCTTACCGTGAAACTATCAAAAAGACAGTTGAGCAAGAGTATAAATACGCTAAACAATCAGGTGGTCGTGGTCAATATGGTCATGTATTTTTACGCCTTGAGCCACTTGAGCCAGGTAGTGGATTTGAATTTGTCAATGATATCAAAGGTGGGGTTGTACCAAAAGAGTATATCCCGGCTGTTGAAAAAGGTTGTAATGAAGCACTTCAAAGCGGTGTATTAGCAGGATATCCTGTTGAGGATGTTAAAGTTACGCTATTTGATGGTAGCTACCATGAAGTGGATTCATCTGAGATGGCGTTTAAACTAGCTGCATCTATGGGCTTTAAAGAGGGTGCTAGAAAGGCTGGTGCTGTTATCCTTGAGCCTATGATGAAAGTCGAAGTAGAGACTCCAGAAGAGTATATGGGTGATGTAATAGGTGATTTAAATAGACGCCGTGGTCAAATCAACTCAATGGATGAAAGAGGTGGCAATAAGATAGTTACTGCTTTCTGTCCACTTGCTGAAATGTTTGGCTACTCTACAGATTTAAGGAGCCAAACTCAAGGTCGTGCATCATACTCAATGGAATTTGATCACTATGAAGAAGTTCCTAAAAATGTTTCTGATGAAATAATTAAGAAAAGAAACAGCTAAAGTATCCTAACCTCGCTTTGTGCGAGGTTTGTCTCCTCATAGCTCAGCAGGATAGAGCGCAGAATTCCTAATTCTGAGGCCATAGGTTCAAATCCTATTGGGGAGACCATTATATTAATTATTCTATTTAAATTACCTTGTAATTATTTGCGTTTCATTAGTATAAATGGCGGTAAATTTAAGTGTAAAAATTATCTTTATATTTATGCATATTCTTAAAAATATTTAAAATCATACTTAAAAACAGCTTTAATCAAATCAAGCAAGACTACGCAGATACCAAAGATTTTTTAATTAAAAACTCAAGCTACCAAAGCGATTTTAAAGCCTTAAGTGATAATCTAAGCACCATATTAAGCGATACGCACAATATAAGCACAAGGGGAGTTTTTAACGCTTTAAATGGTGGTGGCAATCTAGATAATCTTTTAAATGCTAAAAACGCTATAAACGAGCAGTTAGGCTATATCAATAAGGCTGATTTTAAAAGCTCGAGCGACTTCATAAATCAAAAAGCACTAAATGAAGCTAAAAATCTAATAGATAATGAGATTAACATAGCTTTAAAAAATGATGAGAGATTAATGGGTTTATATAGACAAGCCAACGGCGATTACGCAAAGATGAAAAATATCAGCCAGAGTAACCTAATGAACTCAATAAGCCGTGATGGCAAGACAAATATAGAAGCCCTTAACGCTATGCTAAAAAGTAGTGATAACATTAATGGCGTTAGCTTAAATGACTTTTTAGGCTCACTAGGGGCTAAAGATAGAGTCGTAGCCGAAGCTAATCTAATCAAAGGCTTAATGGATAAAAATAGCGTTAATGGCGTGGTGGATTTTAGAGCTTTAAATGAGAGTTTAGCTAAATTAGATTTTCAAAGTGAATTTGCTAAAGAGCTAACAAGTCAGATTTTAAGCAAAAAAGCTATACTAAACAACACTAGCGATATTTTAAACTCTTTAGGTAGTAGGGTAGTTAAATCAAAAGGTATGAGCCAAGGTATCAGTGCCGACCCACTAAAAAGAGCTGAAACTATGAAGGCAAACTTCATCGTAGAAAAGCTTAAACCTTTAATACCATATTTAGGCAATAACGAAGCCTTAAAACTACACTTAAACAGAGCCATTTTAAACGCTAATGGCGACTTTAAACTAGCTATAAAAAATATTGATAATATCCCAGATGGCAACTTGCCAACGCCTACAAGAAATCTCTTAAATGAGTTTAAAAATGCGTTAAAAGATATAGAGCAAGTGGTAAAAACCCAAGAGCCAACCACAGCTAAGGCTGAAAATCAAGCAAATTTGGCTAATCAATCTATAAAAGGCGATGGGTTTGTAACTTATCCAAATAGTGCTAGACAGATATATCCGCATAACGCAATTTTTGAAGTGCCTAATGAGATAAAGCAAATAGTAGATATTGGGGATAGGGTAAGTGCGTCTCTTGAGTGGTTAAGAAGTAATCACCCTGAAATGTTTAAAACTCAAAGAGCGGTAAAGGAAGTTATTGATTATGTTTTAAAAGAGCCTGAAAATATAGTTTCACCAAAAAAAGGCGATGGAGTAATTTTATCAAAACAAAATGATAAAAAAATAGATGAAATAGGCATAAATCAAAATAGTGAAGTTTTTCACGCAAACAAAAGAAAACTTAATAGTAATGAGAAAAAAGCAGTCAGTGGAGACGCCCTACCTCCACACTTAGATGCCGATAATATCAGTCTAACGGGGCGTTATAGCGTTGGTGAAAAATCACATTTAACTGCTTTTGATAGGAACATTATACCACAAAACGCTAAAAATGAAGTTAAAGTGCCAACGCAAAGCACACAAATAAACGAACAAATAGCTAAGCAAGAGCCACAAAAGGCTACTAATGAAGCTCAGCAGTTCGGAAAAACCGAACAACCACAAGCTCAAACCAAAGAGCAAGAACTAATAGAACTTGCCAAAACATTAGGCGTTTATAATGAAAATTACAGCGTAGAAAGGCTATCTCAGCGTGTGAAAGACCAACTTGAGACTAACGCACATATTAAAGAGATAGAGATAAATGCTATAAATAAAATCGAAGCTTTAAATAATTTTAAAATGGAAAATACAGGGGAAAAATTACAACGAAAAAAGATATTAACCCAAGCAGAGCAAGAACTAAAAGAATTCGCAAAATCAATAGGCACAAGCGATGAAAAATTACAAGATTTTAATATAAAAAATATAAACGACTTAAGAGAACAAATCAATGGCTTAAGCTTGTATCTAAGTAAAACAAAGAACGAAAAAGGCGAAGCATTAGCAAATAAATATAACAAAATTTTAGTTGATATGGATAGTCTAAATATCGATAGAACAGTAAATAGGAGCCAACAAAAAGAGCAATATGAAGCATTAAAAAAAGAAGCCGTAGCGGCTATTAGTAAATTAGGCAATACACAATTACACACAGTATCGCTTTTAGCGGCTAGACACGGCAAGACTGATGATTTTTTAACTAAAAATTTAACTACAAAAGATGAGCTAAATAAAGCTAGAGAGCTACTTCAAAAAGACCAAAAAATAAATCCTATAAAAGAATTCGGCACAAATTACGCTGAGTTTTACCACGATGGGGCAAATGCCATTAGAAAGCTTTTAGTTGAAAGACAAGGGCAAGTAGCTGGAGCGTTTGAGAGAAAAGAGCTAGGGGATATAGATTTAGTGTGGGGCGAAGCTAAAGCTGCAAATGGCGATATAAAAGGGTATGGGCTTAGCAAGATAGAAGCTAAGCACCTTAATGACTTTGCTAGTTTTTACGGCGATATACCGCAAGAGAAATTAATAAATGGCTTAAATGAGATTATAAAAAATGGCAAAATTATAAATGAAAACGGCGTAGATACTATATGGTATAAAAAAGATAATGATTATTATTTAATCGGTCTTAGCAAGGGCTTTTATAATAAAGGGGATAATAACTGGATTATTACAGTATATGAAAAAACTAACCTAAGTATAGATAAAAAAGCTAGAATAGATAAAGCTTTAAAAGGTGGCGACAGCAAGACCATTTCCGCTTATGCTGAAATTAAAAGCTCAAAGACACCTAAGCTAACCACCGCTGAGAA
>NZ_JANQCU010000011.1:0-58246 GCF_024723485.1 Campylobacter sp. RM19072 | reverse complement strand
TAAATAAAAAATAATTTAAAAAATAAAAAATCAATAATAAAATTTCAAATACTTCAACTTATAAATTTGCTATTTTTATCTTTTTTTGGCTAAAATAAAATCTCAATTTATCCAAAAAGGGCGATGATGATTCATATAGGTTTGCACGGAGCAAGTGGCAAAATGGGAAGCGAGATAATCGCAAATTTAAAAGGGCTTAATAACGCTAAATTATCAGTAGCATACACTATAGAGCCTATGAGCGTAGATGATGGCGTGATAGTTACTGATAAATATAATGTTTTATTTGATAATAGCGATGTGGTTATTGATTTTAGTATAGCAAGTGCTTCTATAAATTTGATAAATTACGCTAGGACAAATCCAAAGCCACTAGTGATTGGCACTACTGGATTGGGCGATGAGGGTATGGAGCTAATCAAACTTGCAAGCTCCACAATGCCAATACTTCAAGCTACAAATATGAGCCTAGGTATAGCGGTGCTAAATCGCCTAACACAGATGGCTAGTAGGGTGCTAAGCGAATTTGATATAGAGATTGTCGAGATGCACCATCGCAATAAAATAGACGCACCAAGTGGCACTGCCTTGACCCTTGGGGAGCATGCAGCAAAGGGTAGAAATCTAAATTTATCTAATGTAAGAGTAAGCGGTCGTGATGGGATAGTTGGAGCTAGAAGTAAAGATGAGATAGCCATAATGGCACTTCGTGGCGGCGATATTGTGGGTAGGCATAGGGTTGGATTTTATAACGATGGGGAGTATATCGAGCTAAATCACACTGCTACTAGTAGAGCTACATTTGCTAAAGGTGCGATAAAAGCTGGAATTTGGCTAGCGGATAAAGAGCCAAAACTATACACAATCTATGATGCTTTAGGGATATAAAATGTGTGCGATAGTAGGAGTGGTAAATTCAAAAGATGCTGCTAAAACCGCTTATTATGGGCTATTTTCTATGCAGCATAGAGGGCAAGAGGCAAGTGGGATTAGCTCAAGTTATAATCACCAAATCAAAACTATTAAAAATAGAGGTTTGGTAACTGAAGTTTTTAGTAGCGATAGCTTTGAGATATTACAAGGGCAGATGGCTATAGGGCATAATAGATATTCAACCGCTGGTAGCGATAGCGTGCTAGATGCTCAGCCAGTCAGTGCGAAATACTCTTTGGGCGAGATTAGTATAGTTCATAATGGAAATTTGATTAATAAATATGAAGTTAGGGAGCGTTTGATTGAAGATGGTGCGATATTTCAATCAAATATGGATACAGAAAATATCTTACATTTAATCGCTAAGAGTAAAAAAGAGAATTTACAAGATCGCATTATAGAGGCTTTGAGGCAGATTGTCGGGGCGTATTGCTTACTGATTTTGAGCCGTTCTAAAATGTTTGTAGTGCGTGATCCATATGGGATAAGACCCCTTAGCATCGGTAGATTAAAAGATGGTGGATATATAGTAGCTAGTGAGAGCTGTGCCTTTGATCTAGTGGGTGCTACATTTGTGCGTGATGTGGCTCCTGGGGAGATGATTATCTTTGAAGAGGGTAAGAGTGCGTTTAAGAGTATTGAGCTATTTGAGCCAAAAGATCCTAGAATTTGCGCATTTGAATATATATATTTTGCTCGTCCTGATAGCATAATAGATGGCAAAAATGTCTATGAGATTAGGAAAAAACTAGGTGAAATTTTAGCCGATAAATCAACCTGTAAGTCTGATTTTGTCATTCCGGTGCCTGATTCTGGTGTGCCAGCGGCCTTAGGATATGCAGCTAGGAGTAAAATTCCATTTGAGATGGCAATAGTTAGAAATCACTATGTGGGTAGGACTTTTATAGAGCCAACTCAAGAGATGAGAAATCTTAAGGTTAAATTAAAATTAAACCCTATGAGTAGCGTTTTAAAAGGTAAAAGCATTGTGGTTATAGATGATAGCATTGTGCGTGGGACAACTAGCAAGAAGATTGTAGAGCTTTTACGCAATGCTGGAGCTAGAGAAATTCATATGAAAATCGCCGCTCCAGAGATCAAGCACCCTTGTAGATATGGCATTGATACTCCAAGCTATGAAGAGCTCATTAGCGCTAGAATGGACGCTATGGATGTTTGTAAATTTATTGGTGCTGATAGTTTGGAGTTTTTAAGCATTGATGAGCTAACTAGCGGTCTAGGAAATGAGCGTAAATATTCGCTTGTAAGCTTTGATGGGGATTATTTTGTAAGTTAGCTTTAAAGTAAATTTGGCTATCTCTAGCCAAATTTGTAATTAATGCTTTGATAGATAGTTAGTATCATACAAGTTATTTACGAAGTCATCATTATTCATCATACCTATATGAAAATCTTTAGTTGTTTTAATACCTTGGATAATTAACTCATCTAAAGCAACCTTCATCTTAGCAATAGCTTTATCTCTATTAGCATCATAAACTATTAGCTTACCTATCATACTATCATAATATGGTGGGACGCTATACCCTTCATAAATATGGCTATCCATTCTGACATTTCTACCGCCAGGGGCTACATATTTTGTGATTTTACCAGGATTTGGAGTAAAACTCTTTGGATCTTCAGCAGTTATCCTACACTCTATAGCATGACCGCTTAGTTTAATATCCTTTTGGTCTAAGAGCTTCTCGCCTTGGGCTATGCGGATCATCCACTCTATAAGGTCTAGCCCACTACACATCTCGCTTACGCAATGCTCGACTTGAAGTCTTGTATTCATCTCAATAAAATAGAATTTATTATCCTTTTGATCATATAAAAATTCAAATGTCCCAGCACCAGCATATCCGATAGCCTTAGCCGCTTTTACTGCTGTTTGGTGTAATTCATCTCTAGTTTTTTCATCTAAAATTATAGCTGGGCTCTCTTCTATTAATTTTTGGTGGCGGCGTTGCATTGAGCAATCCCTTTCGCCTACATGGACTACATTACCATACTCATCGCCTAGGACTTGAACCTCTATATGGCGAGGATTTGAGATATATTTTTCCATATACATTGTGCCATCACCAAAAGCACTCATAGCCTCACTTTCAGCTGACCAAAAGTTTTTTTCTAAATCCTCTTCTTTTTCTACCACTCTCATACCGCGACCGCCACCACCTGCGGCTGCTTTTATGATAACTGGATAGCCGATTTGAGCGGCTAATTTCTTAGCTGTTTCTATATCTTTTATCGCACCATCACTACCTGGAACAACTGGAATTCCAGCTCTCATCATAACTTGCTTAGCTTTGCTCTTATCACTCATTAAAGCCATAGCTTCCACGCTTGGGCCGATAAATTTGATATTGTGCTTATCACAAATTTCTACGAAATTTTGATTTTCGCTTAAAAATCCATACCCTGGAAATATCGCATCAGCCTCGCTAATCTCACACGCTGTGATAATAGCTGGAATGTGTAAATAGCTCTCGCTACTTCTAGCCCCACCTATACAGATACTAGCATCAGCGTATTTGACATAAAGGGCGTCCTTATCAGCTGTAGAATGCACCACAACTGCCTCTTTACCCATCTCTTGTATAGTTCGAAGTGCTCTAAGAGCTATCTCTCCACGATTTGCTATTAAGATTCGCTTAATCTCTCTCATAGTTTCTCAACCTCAAATAGCGCCATGCCAAATTCCACTGGCTGACCATCTGCGATTAAAGCCTTTGTAATCCTACAATCAAACTCCGCTTCAATCTCATTCATAATTTTCATAGCTTCTATAATGCCGATAATATCGCCTTTTCTAACTGTTTGACCTACTTTTACAAAACTTGGCGCACCTGGGCTTGGAGCTATATAAAATGTGCCTACCATCGGTGCATTTAGGGTATCTGTGGCTGATGTGGTTACTGTTTTTTCATTTACTACCACATTAATTGGTGCTGGTGCTGGGATTGGAGGACAAACTGGAGCTGGAGCTACTTGTTCGCAAGGTTCATATTTTTCTAATTCAATTGCAAAATCGCCATTTTTAATTTTGATTTTATTAATGCTTGTCTCATCAAAAAAGCTCATAAGCTCTTTAATTTCATCTTTTGTCATAAATTCTCCTTAAATTGAGTAAAATCTCATAATTTTACCTAAAATATATAAATAATAAGCTAAACTTTAGTTTAAAGTAGAAATTGATATAATGTAGTGATTTAAATTTAAAAGGAAAATTATGGGTTTAAAAAGCGATAAATGGATACGTCAAATGAGTTTAGATCACAAGATGATAACGCCATTTTGTGAAGAGAATATAGGTCGTGGAGTCGTAAGCTACGGGCTTTCAAGCTATGGGTATGATATTAGAGTTGGTAATGAGTTTAAAATTTTTACAAATGTAGGTGGGACTGTGGTAGATCCAAAAAATTTTGATGAGAAAAATGTGGTGGATTTCGTAGGAGATATCTGCATTGTGCCTCCAAATTCATTTGCGTTAGCTAGGACTGTGGAGTATTTTATAATGCCTAGGGATACTCTAGCTATATGCCTTGGCAAAAGCACATATGCAAGGTGTGGAATAATTGTAAATGTAACCCCATTTGAGCCTGGATTTGAAGGTCATATAACGATAGAAATTTCAAATACAACCCCACTTCCAGCTAAAATTTACGCCAATGAAGGGATAGCTCAAGTGCTATTTTTACAAGGTGATGAGATTTGTGAGGTAAGCTACGCTGATAAAAATGGCAAATATCAATCCCAAACAGGAATAACCCTACCAAGAATATTACAATAAGGGCTTAAAATGATGGTTTATAGCAGACAAAAGATAGATGATGATGATATACAAGCTGTGGTAGAAGCACTAAAGAGCGATATGCTTACTTGCGGTAATAGAGTGAGTGAATTTGAAAGTGCTTTGTGTGAGCTTACTGGGGCGAAATTTGCTGTGGCGATGAACTCAGCTACTTCAGCGCTCCATGCTGGTTATATCGCACTTGGTGTGAGTAAAAATGATGAAGTAATCACCACGCCAATTACCTTTGCGGCTACGGCAAATGCGGCTATAATGTGCGGAGCAAATGTCAAATTCGCTGACATTTTACCAAATGGAAATATAGACCCAAAATCTATAAAACCTTTGATAAATGATAAAACAAAGGTTATTACCGCGGTTGATTTTGGTGGTTATCCAGCGGATATAGATGAGATTAAAAATTTGACTAAAAATAGCCAAATCAAAATCATCGATGACGCTAGCCACGCCCTAGGAAGTAGCCGTGATGGGAAGATGGTAGGGAATCTAGCCGATGTGAGTATATTTAGCTTTCATGCGATTAAACCAATTACTACATTTGAAGGTGGGGCGCTGCTAACTAATGATGAAAATATCGCCACATCAGCTAAACTCACACGCTCACATGGCATTATCAAAAAACAGGCTTGGAATATGGATATGATAAAGCTAGGATACAACTACCGCTTAAGCGATGTAGCGTGTGCTTTGGGGCTTAGTCAGATTAAAAAACTTGATAAATTTATAAATAGGAGATATGAAATTGCTAAGATATATGATGATGCTTTTAAAGGCTCAAAATATCTAAAAACTATAGAGATACCAAGCAATATAAGAAGTGCTAGACATCTATATCCAGTGCTTTTAAACTCAAATTTATGGTGCGTAAAAGAGGATATTTATAATGAGCTTCACGCTAGGGGAATTGGCGTACAAGTGCATTATAAACCAACTTATCAATTTAGCTTTTATAAGAATTTATATGGAGAGATTAGGCTTAATGGGGCTGAAGATTTCTATAGGGCTGAGCTTAGCTTGCCATGCCACCAGATGATGAGCGATGAAGATGCTAGATTGATTATATCAAATTTAAATGAAATAATGGAAAAATATAGGTCTAGATGTGCGATTTAACTAAATTTAGGATTAAACTAATCCTAAATTTAAACCGCACTACTCTCTAGCGTCTGCTAAAACTAAGCCAAAAAGCACATTTATCCCAGCTTTTGCTAATACCTTTTTAGCCTCTAGCATACTAGAGCCAGTAGTTATAATATCATCTACTAAGATTACAGGATATTTAATCTGCTTTAAAAGCTGAAATTTGCGTGGATTTTTACGGCGAAACTCTAGAGATTTTCCAGCATATTTGACTTCATTTGTAGCTCGTAAAGCTCTATAAATAGGGGATAATTCTGAATTTGATAGGGCTTTGGCTAAAATTGCAGTGTGAGAGTAGCCACTTTTTATATTATCATCAAGCGCTACTACTGCCACCTTACTCCCAAAGCTAAACTCACTAGCAAATTTAGCTAAACTAAGACTAGCCAAATGCGAAATAACAAAAGAGCCATGCAAATGGTGCTTAGTAGCTAGCAACTCCTTAATATCGCTATATTTATAAAAATAATATACCTTAAATCCATCTACTAATCTACAGCCTTGCTCATACTCGCTAAGTATATTTTGGCAATCTTTACATATCATTTTAAACGATATTTTAGCACATTTAAGGCATCGCATCAACTAGATAAAATAGCCTTGATACTAGCTTCTACCATATCTCTTAACATATCATTAATAAATGGCTCAAATGCCGATGGAATAGGAAGTGGAGTATATCGGCTTTGGGGTTGAGAGATTGTCTTAGTGATAACCTTATCGCCATTTTTAATCTTGATTATCACCTTACTTTGACCTTTTAAATTCTCCCCACTATAGCCACTTAGATTAGCACTAAATTGCACTATCTCTATATCCACGACAATCTCATCGCCATCGCCATTTTTTCCTAATGCTTGATTTAACGCTTTAGCAAAGCTATCTTCTAAGCTTTGAGAGAGTATCACACTATGCTCTACGCTCCCTTTAGAATCTGTAATGGTGGCTACTATACTTTTATTTGGTCTTGTGTCAGTTATGCTATTTATAAGCACTTTTTTATGTATATTCTCACTAGTAACACTATAATCTTTAAGTGTTAAAACCGAGCTAGAACTAGTACAACTTGCTAAAATCAAGATAAAAATAGCAAAAATAACCACTCTCATATCTTAACCTTTAGAAATTTGATACCTCTTGGGCTACTTTATTAGCCGATTGTTTGATAAGCAAATTCATAAACATATCAAAATCGGATGATTGACTAGCATTTAGGTCGCTCACACTCTGAGTTGTAGTGATTAATATCGTTCTTTTTTTATTTATATTTTTGATATTTAGCGTTCCTGATAGCTTGGAATTTAAATAGTTCGCCCCTGGGCTATATGTGCTTCTTATATCGGTAAAATCAAAATCCACTCTATAAGTATAAGGCGATTTGCTGCTATTTTCTACATAAATTCCACGAGATTTTAACTCAGTTGTTAACGCCGCGTAAAAAACTGAGGCGAAATTTTTATCAAATTTAACATTTTTGCCATTTATTTTAACAGATTTTTGCGAATCTGCTAAATCAACCACTTTGTGGATATAGACCTTTTTTAACGCTGCTGATGTATCGATAGTGCGGCTATTTTCACAACAATTAAGCGCTATATCGCTTCTATATAATCTACCATCTATAGTAGTCTCATAGCCCTTTTGTGAGCATGGTTCGCACTTGGTATTTATGCGAAATATCGTATCATAAGACTTCGCACTCTCTGTCCTAGCCGTGCTACTATTCATAGCACAACCACCAAAAATCATCGCCAAAACCAAAATCAAAATTTTTCTCATTTGCTCTCCCTTATAGATTTTATACTTTTAGCCCCTAAGCCGTAATTTTCCATATCTATCTCATCAATGATTACTACGGTGTTAGCTTTGTTTCTACCTAAAATTTGACTTACTAAATCCGTTACGCCCTCTATTAGCTCCGCTTTTTGCTCGGTTGTGGGTTCGCCATTTTCTTTAGTAACCCTAATATTAATATATGGCATTGCTCTCCTTAATCAAAATACTTAGCAAATTCCGTGCCATTTAAATTTAATCTATCTTAAGCACGCTTAAAAATGCCTCACTAGGCAAAGTAACCTTGCCAATAGCCTTCATACGCTTTTTACCCTCTTTTTGCTTTTCAAGGAGCTTTCTTTTGCGAGTTATATCGCCACCATAGCACTTTGCGGTTACATTTTTACCCATTGATTTGACTGTCTCTCTAGCAATTATCTTGCTACCTATACTTGCTTGGATAGCCACCTCAAAAAGCTGTCTTGGGACTATCTCCTTCATTGCTTTTACAAAGTCTCTACCCTTGCTCATCGCCTTTTCTTCAGGAACTATGATGGAGAGAGCATCGACTGTCTCGCCAGCTACTTTTATATCTAGTTTAACTAAATTTCCAACCCTATACTCGCCTAGCTCATAATCAAAACTAGCATAGCCTTTTGTAGCACTCTTTAGCTTATCATAAAAGTCCATAACTATCTCATTCATCGGTATATCATACTCTAAAAGAACTCTTGAAGTGGTGATATAATCCATCTTAGTTTGGATAGCACGGCGTGAATTTAAAAGAGTGATGATATTGCCTAAAAACTCACTTGGAGTGATAATAGTAGCCTTGACATATGGCTCTTTTATATGCTCTATTTTATTAGTTGGTGGTAGTTCGCTTGGATTTTGGATATTTAGCGTAGTCCCATCAGTGCATACTACTTGATAGGTTACAGTCGGAGCTGTGGCTATGAGATCAAGATTAAACTCACGCTCTAATCTCTCCTTTACCACCTCCATATGAAGTAAGCCCAAAAATCCAACTCTAAAGCCAAAGCCAAGAGCTGCTGAAGTCTCTGGCTCATAACTTATAGAGCTATCATTTAATTTAAGCTTATCTAAAGCATCCCTTAAATCTTCAAATTTATCTGTATCTATAGGATATAATCCAGCAAATACAAACGGCTTAGCCTTCTCAAATCCACCTATTGGCTCTGTGGCTCTATTTTTAGCTAGTGTGATGGTATCGCCCACACTCACACTTGCTACATCTTTTAGACCTAAAACCACTACCCCTACTTCTCCAGCTTTTAGCTCATCTGTTTTAATAGGTAAAACTGGATTTGGATACATCAGATCTAATACAATATGCCTTTTATCTGTTCCCATCACATAGACTTCATCGCCCTTTTTAACGCTTCCATCATAGACCCTTACAAGAGCCAAAGCACCTAAATAATTATCAAACCAACTATCGTAAATTAACGCTTTTAATGGCAAATTCAAATCCGCTTTTGGTGGTGGAATTTTGCGAATTATAGTTTCTATTAGCTCTTTTATCCCAACTCCGCTTTTTGCACTCACCTCTAAAGCATTAGAGCAATCAAGCCCAATTATATGCTCTATCTCATTTTTTACTCGTTCAGGATCAGCTGCTGGGAGGTCTATTTTATTTATAACTGGAATAATTTCAAGATTATTTTCTAAAGCTATATAAACATTTGCTATAGTTTGAGCCTCAACACCTTGAGAAGCATCCACTACAAGAAGTGCCCCCTCGCAACTTGCTAAACTTCTACTAACTTCATAGCTAAAATCCACATGCCCTGGAGTATCAATCAAATTTAAAATATAATGCTCTCCATCAAGGGTATAGCTAAGCCTTACAGATTGTGCTTTTATGGTAATTCCACGCTCTTTTTCTATATCCATTGTATCCATTACTTGAGAGCTCATAGATCTCTCATCTACAGCACCGCACTGGCTAATAATGCGATCAGCTAGAGTGCTTTTACCATGATCTATATGGGCTATAATGCTAAAATTTCTTATATTTTTCATAATATTCCTAACTATTTGATATAATTTCTGGCTCCCCAAATAGCCGTTTTAACTCTTTTAAATTTATCTCTTCTTGGCTTAATGATGATTTTAAACTCAACACACCACTTGGCTCATTAATGGCTTTTGGCCCACTATTTTGCGTTTTTGGCTTGTTAATTTGCTGGGTTATTGGTGGCATTGGGGCACGACTTAAAGCGCCAATCTCTTTTGGGGCAACTTTTTGCACATTGAGCTTTATAGAGTCTCCATAAGACGCCTTAACAGCTGGTAAAATCACATCATTATAGTGCTTTCTAGCAAGATCCAGCTGCTCATTACTCATAGCAAATTCAAGCGTCAAAACGCCATTTTCTAAACCTTTTAAACTAACGCACTCATCAAATAAAATACCCAAATCATAGCTTTTATCATATAAAAAATCTACAAAATTTTGATAATCACTCTTTGGCTGGATTGGAGTAGATCTATTTTGTGGCTCTAAATTTGGAGTTATGGGCTTATTTTTTAGCTCCGTTATAGCATCATCTATACTTCTTAGATTAAATGCTTCAACCATCATAAATAAGGTGATAAATAGCACAAATTCAGGATCTGCTAGATTGCTTAGCATTGATTTTGCTTCGCTTAAAATTCTAAAAAATCTCTCAAATATAAGCAAAGAGTATTGGCTATTTTGATGGATAAATTTATATTTTAAATTCTCTATTAACTCATCAATTATCGAGCTAGAATCATAATTTTGTAACTCATTTAAAAGCTTTAAAAGCTCATTTTTATCCCTTGAATTTACCACAGCAAATATCTCATCAATCTTATCTGGATCAAGTAGCCCTAGCATATCTACAATGACCTTGTGTGTAAGCTTTTCGTGTGAATAAATAATCGCTTGATCAAGCAAGGTAAGAGTATCTCTAAGGCTCCCACCGCCACTTCTAGCTAATACTTCTAAGGCTCTTTCTTCAAATTCAATTCCCTCTTTATTTAGTATAAATTCTAAATGCTTAACCACACTAGCTTTAGCTATAGAGTGAAATCTAAAGTGCTGAGTCCGTGATAAAACAGTAGCTGGAAGTTTTAGCGGATCAGTAGTCGCTAAAATAAATTTAACATAATCAGGTGGCTCTTCAAGCGTCTTTAAAAGCGCATTAAAGGCCTCTTTGGTTAGCATATGAACCTCATCAATGATAA
Organism: Campylobacter sp. RM19072; assembly: GCF_024723485.1. Lineage (NCBI taxonomy): Bacteria > Pseudomonadati > Campylobacterota > Epsilonproteobacteria > Campylobacterales > Campylobacteraceae > Campylobacter > Campylobacter sp. RM19072. The sequence goes on along the minus strand of NZ_JANQCU010000011.1, from coordinate 47,343 downwards.
ATATCTTAAATCTCGCACTACTTGGTGAGTATTTTGTCTGCTCGATTAACTCTCTGATATCATCGATTTTACGATGACTTGCTGCGTCCATCTCTATGATATCCATATGTCGATTTTCATTAGCCATTATACAATTTGGGCAAACTTCGCACGGATGAGCGCTTATACCCTTTTGACACAATAAAGCCTTAGCAAAAATCCTAGCACTACTAGTTTTGCCACTCCCTCTAAGCCCCGAAAATAGATACGCATGGCCTAATCTATTAGAGTCTAAGGCGTGAGATAGGGTATTTGCCACCACATCTTGACCTATTAATTCATCAAAGCTCTTTGGGCGATATTTGAGTGCTAAAGCTTTCAAATTTAGTCCTTATTCGTTCATTATGCTTAAAAGCTCTTTATTGTTCTTGGTTTTTAACATTTTAGAGTATAGAAATTTAAGAGCCTCTATATCATCCATAGTAGCTATAATATTTCGTATAGCCCAAATTTTGCCTAAATCATCGCTACCTTGTAGCAATTCATCTTTTCTAGTGCCAGATTTGAGTATATTTACAGCTGGATAAATTCTGCGATCTGAAATGGTGCGATCTAAGATAATTTCGCTATTACCCGTGCCTTTAAACTCTTCAAATATCACATCATCCATTCTAGAACCTGTATCAATCAAAGCAGTCGCTACTATCGTTAGACTTCCGCCATTTTCTATATTTCTAGCTGCACCAAAAAATCTCTTTGGCTTATGAAGAGCATTGGCATCCACGCCACCGCTTAAAACTTTACCGCTACTTGGCGTTACTGTGTTATACGCCCTCGCAAGGCGGGTTATACTATCTAGCAAGATTACTACATCTTTACCCATCTCTACTAGCCTTTTGGCCTTTTCGATTACCAATTCAGCTACCCTTACATGATTTGACGCTGGTAAGTCAAAAGTAGAGCTAAAGACCTCGCCACGCACGCTGCGTTGCATATCTGTAACCTCTTCTGGACGCTCATCTATTAAAAGCACTATTAGCTCAACTTCTGGGTGATTTCTAGTAATGCCGTGAGCTAACTCTTTCATAAGCTCGGTTTTACCCGTTCTAGGTGGTGCTACTATTAGACCTCGTTGCCCCTTGCCAATTGGAGTAAAAAGATCAAGCACACGACCTGTAAGCTTCATTGGATCATACTCTAATTGAATTTTTTGATTTGGAAATAATGGAGTTAGGTTATCAAATAATGGCCGCTCTTTTGCTTCGGCTATGGATTTATAATTTATAGCTTCTATTTTTAATAGAGCATAATACTTCTCTTGCTCTCTTGGTTCTCGCACCTGCCCTGTGATAATATCGCCAACTCTTAGGGCAAATTTTTTAATCTGGCTTAGGCTGACATATGTATCATTAGCAGAATCGCTCAAATTCGCATCAGTAGAGCGTAAAAAGCCATATCCGCCCTCTACAATCTCTAAAATTCCAGTAAATAAGATAAATCCACCTTGCTTGGTTTGTGCTTTTAAAATTTCAAATACAAGCTCTTGGCGACGAAATTCTCTAGGATTTTGCACACCTACTTCTTCAGCGATTGCTACTAAGCTATCTAAATCTTGAAGTCTAAGCTCTTCTATCTTATAGCCATCAACTGGCGTATGGGTGCGAGTGTGCTGTTTTTTGGTTTGTTGAGTAGTTTCCTTGCTTTCCATTAGTCCTCTTTAAATTATGAATAAATAGCGGTTACAACGAATAGAATTGTAGTTTTAAAGCCTTAATTTTATACAAATTTTATTAAATTGTCAAGGCAAAATTTAAAAATAAAATTTATATATTTTTAATATAATTATTTTTATATTTTATATATCTTTAAATAAAAAAATTTTTTAATTATATTCACAATTAAGCCAAATAAGGATAAAATGCCACACAAAAAGGAGAGAAAATGGCATACTCCAAAAAAGATCTAATCTCTACAAAAGATCTTAGTAGCGATGATATATTTCAAATTTTAAATTTAGCCAAACATTATAAAAATTTAAATCTACAAAATGAGAAAAAATCCCCACTTTTAAAGGGCGTTACGGTTGTAAATTCATTCTTTGAAAACTCCACTAGAACTCGCACAAGCTTTGAAATCGCAGCCAAAAGGCTCTCAAGTGATGCTATTAATTTTACCGCTAGTAGCTCAAGCACCAATAAAGGAGAGACGCTAATTGATACAATCAAAAATATAGAATCTATGAAAACTGATATATTCATTATGCGTCATAGTAGCTCAGGCGCTGCTAAATTCGTAGCTTCTCACACTCCAAGCTGCGTTATAAATGCCGGCGATGGATGTAATGAGCACCCCACTCAAGCCTTGCTAGATCTATTTACTATCTATGAAAAATTTGGCTCATTTGACAATTTGAGTGTATCGATAATCGGCGATATAGAGCACTCTAGAGTAGCAAGGTCAAATATCTATGCTATGCAGACTCTAGGTATCAAAGTTAAGCTATTTGGCCCACCTCAAATGATGCAATATGCTAGAGTTTTTGGCTGTGAAATTTGTAAAGATATGGATGAAGCGGTGCGTGATAGTGACGCTATTATCATGCTTAGAATTCAGCTAGAAAGAAGCGATGATGAGACGCCTTTTCCTAGTATTAGAGAGTATAGTAGATATTTTGGCCTTAGTAAAAGCAGAATGAAACAAGCCAAAGATAACGCTATAATCCTTCATCCAGGCCCAATAAATCGTGGAGTAGAGCTAAATAGCGATGTAGCAGATGATACTAGAATTTCTAATATCTTATCCCAAGTAGAAAATGGCGTGGCGATTAGAATGGCAATATTAGATATAGTATATAAAAATCTCAAAGGATTATAATGAGAACTTTGATTAAAAATGGAATGATAATCAACGCCAATGATAGTAAAAAGGCAAATGTATTAATAGAAAATGACAAGATAGTTGATATTACTCTAGATGAGCCAAAGGCTGATAATATCATTGATGCTAATGGCAAACTCATAATGCCTGGACTTATTGATATTCATGTGCATTTTAGAGATCCTGGATTTGAGTATAAAGATGATATTATAAGTGGTTCTGAAACTGCTGTAGCTGGGGGTGTAACTGCTTGTTGCCCTATGGCAAATACAAATCCAGTAAATGATAACGCCACAATCACTAGAGATATGATAAAAAAGGCTAAAAAACGAGGCCTAATAGACCTAATGCCAATAGGAGCCATAACAAATGGTATGAAAGGTGGCGGTATCACTGAGATGGGCGAGATGAGCGAGGCTGGATGCGTGGCATTTAGCGATGATGGATTGCCAGTAAGCTCTAGTGATGTTATGCGAGCTGCGCTTGAGTATTCAGCATTTCATGGCTCATTTATTATAAACCACTCTCAAGATTGCTCACTATGTAGAAATGGACATATGAATGAGGGGTTAATGTCTATGAAACTAGGCATAAAAGGTATGCCAAGAGAGCAAGAGGAGATTATGATAAGCCGCGATATGCTCCTAGCTAAGCTAACTGGCGGACATATTCACATAGCTCATGTAAGTAGCGGATGGAGCTTAAAACTCATCGAAACTGCCAAAAAAGAGGGTATAAATATAACTTGTGAAGTCTGTCCACACCACTTTACATTTGATGATAGCTACCTTGAAGGCTATGATACAAACTACAAAATGTCTCCACCACTTCGCACTAAAGATGATGTCAAGGCGATGAGAGAGGGGCTAAGAAATGGTATAATAGATATAATCTGCACAGATCACGCTCCACACCATTTAGATGAGAAAGAGAGGGAATTTGATAAGGCTCCATTTGGAATTTTAGGTCTTCAAACCTTAATTCCGCTTACTTTAAATTTAGTTAGAGATGGAGTTATAAGCTTAAATAAGATGGTAGAGCTTACAAGCCTAAATCCAGCTAAGCTATTAAAACTCAATGATAGGGGCAAAATCGAGATAGGATATTTGGCTGATATTGCCATAGTTGATCCTGAATTTGAGTATATTTATGATGAAAATTTAAATAAATCCAAATCCAAAAACTCACCACTTTTAGGCAAAAAACTAAAAGGAGCCGCTATAAAAACTATAAAATCAGGAAAATTAGTATATGATTTTCCAAATGTGGTGGCGTGATGAGAAGTGCATTTACTATGATTGAGCTGGTTTTTGTGATTGTGGTACTAGGGATTTTAGCTAGTATTGCTGCGCCTAAATTTATAGCTACTAAAGATGACGCAAGTGCTATGGTCTCTGCTACTTTGCTAAAAGATACCATTGTTCAGCTAACAGCATACTATACGATAAATGGCAAACTTCCATCTGGTGAGCTAAAATCTCAAAGCAATTTAGATAAACTAGCCCCAACTTACAAAAAATCATATGATAAAAATGAAGCTTGGATAAGGTGCCTAAATATCACGCTTGCAAGCGATACTATTAGTGTTGATGATGCTAGTAATTCAAGCGAGCCATTATGCAAAACTTTAGTTAAAATTCCAGCTGTTAAGGATTGGATTGATAATAATATCACGCTAAGTGGTGGTGGAATATTTGATTAATAATCTGCGTAAATGGCTATAAATTTTAATAAATTTCTAACCATTTAGCCTTTTGGCGAATTTGCTCTTATTACCTAAATACACAAATGTCAGCACCTCAGCTACTGCTTTAAATAGATTAGCTGGAATTTGATCATCTACATCGCACAAGCGGTATAATTCACGAGCTAGTGGCGGATTTTCCACTATTTGCACCCCATGCTCAATCCCAATTTGCCTAATACGAAGTGCCAAATGATCTGCTCCCTTAGCTAATACAATAGGTGCAGACTCCTTATCCTTATCATAGCGGATCGCCACAGCATAGTGGGTTGGGTTGGTGATAATGGCATCGGCTGCTGGGATATTTTGCATCATACGCTTTTTGGCTGCTTGCATCTGTAGCTGACGGATACGTCCCTTAACTCTAGGATCTCCATCCATCTGCTTATACTCATCTTTTACCTCTTGCTTAGACATTCTAAGCCCTTTGAAATATTGATACCTTACTATAAATATATCAGCAACTGCAATAATCAAAAAAAGCAATAGCATAATCCCAGCTAAAATAAACATCTTATCTCTAAGCCATACAAGCTGGTCAAACATCGTATAAAACATCGTATAAGGAAGCTCTGTGATAAACTGCAAAAATACATAAAAAGCACAACCTAATATGGCTGAAACTTTAATTAAAATTTTTGCTGTTTCAACTGCCTTTTTAAGCGAAAAGAGATTTCCAAGACCTTTGATTGGATCAAGCTTAGAAAAATTTGGCATTAAAGGCTCAGTGGTAAAAATAAAACCAAACTGCATAACATTTGAGATAATCCCAGCAATCATCACGCAAATAAGCAAGGGCAAAAGTATAAGCAAACATTGAAAAATAGAGTGGATAACAATTTTAAAAAATAGCTCTCTAGTAAGTGGTGTGCCGATAAGATCTTGATAATATAGATATAAATTCATCACCCTATCGCCCATAAATCCCATCAAAGCAATAAGAGCTACGCACCCCACAAGCAAGGTGACAAATCCACTAACATCTTGGGATTTAGGGACATTTCCTTTATTCCTAGCATCCTCAATCTTTTTAGCGGTGGCTTCTTCGGTTTTTTCTTGATCGTCTGCCATCTAGCCTACTTAATTTCTATTAGCATAATCTTCATACCCAAATTCACGCCAAACCACCACATCACCACTCTCATCAATCATAGCTAAGCTTGGGAGTTTAACGCCATTAAAAGTGGTGTTTTTTACTATTGTGTAGTGAATTTGATCTTCAAAAATTATCTTATCGCCAATATTTATAGGATTATCAAATTTATAAATTGGATCCCCAGCTTCAGCTCCGACAATATCCCCAGCTAAGCAAGTTGCCCCACCAAATCTATAGCTAAATTTGCCATTTTGGCTCTCATTTCTAATCTTTGGACGATATGGCATTAAGATAGTATCTGGCATATGGCACTCAGCTGAAGCATCTATAATGCAAATTTTTTGCTCATTATCAACTATATCTAGCACAGTGGCAATCAAAAATCCACACTCCCAGCCCACAGCTTCACCGGGCTCGATATAGACTTCAACATTATACTTTTTAGAAAAATTCTTAATAAGCCTAATAAGCAATTCTACATCATAACCAGCCTTTGTGATATGATGACCACCTCCAAAATTTACCCACTTCATACGCGATAAAATCTTACTAAACTGCTCTTCAAAAGCCTTTAAAACCATCTCCAAGCTCTTAGCACTCTCTTCACAAAGTGCGTGAAAATGGAGCCCATCAATCCCATCTATATTATCAAATTCAAAATTCTCCCTAGTAATACCCAATCTAGAAAATCTACCACACGGATTATACATATCAGTTGGGCTAGCTGAGACATTTGGATTTACTCTTAGGCCTATACTTGCGTTACTATTTTTAGCCTTTGTAGCAAAGTGTCTCCACTGGTTAAAACTATTAAAAACCACATGATTACTAATGCTTAGCACCTCATCGATCTCATCATCTTTAAAGGCTGGAGAGTATGTGTGTATCTCCTTAAAACCATGCTCTTTGGCATATTGAGCTTCGATTAAGCCACTACAAGTAGCACCACCTAATATAGATGAGGTAAGTGGCATACCAGGAGAAAATGCAAAACCTTTAAGAGCACAAAGCACCTTAGCTCCGCTTGTTTGAGCGACATAATTAAGCAGATTTAAATTTGATTGAAGTTTGCTCTTTTCACAGACATATGCTGGAGTTTTGATATCTTGTAATCTCATATTATTCCTAAATTTAATTGGGGTATTATATCAAATTTAGATTAAGATATTTTTAAGCCTTAAGTGTAAATTTAGATGAGATTGCCACTATATCTTTTGAATTTACTAAAGCCAAAATAGCCTCTTTAGCATGAGATAATATCCCATCAAGCTTTTTCATCTCATCGCTATCAAACTTGCCTAAAACATAATCAATCACGCTTTTATCACTACGACCTATACCTATGCGGACTCTATCATAGCCATTGCCTATTAGTTTATCTATGGATTTGATGCCATTGTGGCCACCACTACTGCCACCATTTTTAAATCTCATCGCCCCAAAAGCTATATCAAGCTCATCATGAACGACAATAATCTGGCTAGGCTTATAAAAATCATTTACAGCTTTTAAGGAGTTACCACTAGCATTCATATATGTAGATGGTTTAAGAAGGAGAAGGGAGCCTTTTTTATATAGCTCACCTTGAAATTTAGCTGAACTTACATCGCTATAACCGCCATCTTTAAGCATAAGGTCAATTAGCATAAATCCAACATTATGGCGAGTATTTTCATACTCTTTGCCAATATTGCCTAGCCCAGCTATTAGGGTCATTACTTAGCTTTTACTACACCTAAAACGGCTACACGACCCGCATCTATAATGCGAACATTTTGTGGAGCCTTAATATCACGAACTAATATTGTATCATCTATATCAAGTGGAGATACATCTACTTTAAAGCTATCTGGAAGGTCTTTGCCTTTACATTTGACTTTTAAACGCTTTTTAGATTGTAGTAAAACACCTTTGTTTTTAATACCAGCTGGAGTGCCAACAGGAATAACTGGGACTAAATATTTTGATTCAACATCTGGTAAGACAACTTTTAAATCAACATGTTTTAAAATACTTGTTACTGGGTGTTTTTGATAATCAACCACTACAACATTATAGGTTTTACCACCTACACTTACATCAAATTTCAAACCGCTTTTAGCCTTTACAGCTTTGATAAAATCATTTACTTTAAAAGCAGCATTGATATTTTCAATACCTTTTGCGTAAATGTTGGCGATTAGATAACCATCTTTTCTAAGAGCTTTAGTGCTTCTTTTGTCAATACTCTCTCTAACAATGCCTTCTAACATTATCTTTCCTTAAAATAAAATAGTTGGCAATTATAGCCAAAAAATATAAATTTAAACTTATGATAGCGACGCTAAAATCTCATCAAAAGCCGTTACAAACGCCTCTAAACCATCATCTAAAAGCTCTGAACAAACTCTATTATAATCTATACCAAGCACCTTTGCATTTGCCATAAATTTAGATATTTCATCATCGCTTGGCAAAGCTTTAGCCCTAAAATCGCCACTAGCGATAAAAGCTTTGATGGTATCAAGTGGCGCTGTATTTATAGAATTTGGATATAAAAGCTCTTTGATATAGTAATCTGCTGGCAAACTCCCATCCTTAACGCCTGTGCTTGCAAATAGAGTTCTTACATTACTCTGATTTGCATTTTGGATTTGATTATATATGCTTGTTGCGTTATAAATCCCAAATTTAGCTCTATCTTCGAGCCTATCATCAAGCAATCTATCAAAGCGACTTACAAATACGCTAATTACCCCTTGTGGCAAAGTGGTTTGCGGAAATCTTTTGCTATATTTTTTCGTTCCTTCTTTAAATGCCTCTAGGCACTCTTTGGCTTGAGAATTAGAAAAAATAAGCGTAGCATTGACATTAATTCCTTTTTTCATTAGCTCACTCATCGCTTCAAATCCAGATGAAATAGCTGGGATTTTAATCATCACATTTGGCATTTTAATTGTATTATATAGCCTTTTGCCCTCTTCTACAATATCGCTTGTTAAAATTAAATTTGGATCTATCTCGATACTGACAAAGCCATCATCGCCTCTTGCGTAATTACCAAGCAACTTAGTAGCTGCCATTTTAATATCATTTGTAGCTAAAATTTCATATAGTTTTTTTGGATCTTTTTTTCTAAATTTATCCTTTAACTCACTATAGGCTTTTGAGCTACAAATAGCATTTTTAAATATGCTTGGATTGCTTGTAGCGCCGTTAATTACGCTATTTTGGATTAGCTCTGTAAAATTTGAATTTATAAAATCACGCTCTAAAAAATCACACCAAAGAGAGAAATTAATCTCTTTCATTTTCTACCTTTATATAATCTTTTTAATCTCGTTTAAGTCTTTAATATCTATTATATGAGTAGCAGCGTCTTTTAATACCTGATTTGCACAAAAGGCAATACCGGTGCTAGCTTCTTTAAACATAGATATATCATTTGCCCCATCGCCCACACAAGCTACTTCATCTTTATTTAAACCTAAAAAATCTTTAAGTCTTTTAAGCATCTTACCCTTAGAGTCGCCAAACATCATCTCTCCGCCTACATTGCCAGTTAAAATTCCATTTTTATGGTGGAGTTCATTGGCAAAATTTATATCAAAGCCTAGTTTATTTTGTGCTATATCTGTTGCTATATGAAATCCACCGCTAAATACAACTATCTTAATATTTTTGGATTTTAAATATGAGATAATATCACTTGCACCAGTGATAAATGGTAAATTTGAAGCAATTTCTAAGGCTCTATTAAGCTCTAAGCCCTCAATCAATCTAACTCTTTTTATAAGACTTTCATAAAAATCAAGCTCACCTGCCATAGCTCTAGCAGTGATCTCGCCCACCTCTTTTTCTTTACCCATCGCTCTTGAGAGGATGGTAATAGTCTCACCATCCATAAGAGTAGAATCAAAATCAAAAACACAAAGTTTTATCATTTAAATGCCTTAAAAATCACGCTTTAATAAAGATTCAACCTTTAATATAGTTAAGATATTATTATCTCTTTTACCGATACCTTGTATCATTCCTTTATCTTTAGCTAGAGTTTCAGGCGGCTGGTCTATTTGATTTGTATTTATTCTAATAGCCTCTGTAAGCCTATCTATGACAAAACCAGCGATATTTTCGCTATCTTGCATAACGATATATCTGGTATTTGCTGTCATTTTACTAGGTTCAAGATTAAATCTAATTCTTAAATCTATCAAAGGGATAACACTACCCCTAAGATTAAACACACCAAGCACATATGGTGGCACACTAGGAACTCTAGTGTATTCAATTGGCTTGATAATCTCTTTTATATATAAAATTGGAATAGCAAACTCCTCATCACCAACGATAAAGCCTACGAGTTGTTCTATCTCTTCTCTATCTTTTATATTTTCAGGTTCGCTTATTTGCTGTTTTTGCCTTTGTAAAACTTCACCTAATTTATCGCTCATTTTACTTCCTTACACTAGCTTTATATTTTTTCTTACGACATTTTCTAAGTATTCTGGAGAGTATGGTTTAGTAATATACTCAGTCATACCTACTTCTACGCCCCTTAAGCGGTCGCTTTTACTTGTTCTACTTGTAACTGCAATTAGTGGCAAATTGCGATATTTAGAGTATTTTCTAATCTCTCCAGCCAATGTATAACCATCCATTCTAGGCATCTCAATATCTATAAGCATTGCATCTATGCTGTGATCTCCTGATTTGACAATATTTAACGCTTCAATACCATTTGTCGCTTCTATCACAGTTACACCAATTGGTTCAAGTGATTTTTGCATAATTGTCCTATCCATCTTAGAGTCATCAACAATTAAAACTTTATAATCACTTGGTTTTTCTTTTTTAGCCATTTGAGCGTTTGATTCCATACTAGCTCTAATATCTATTTTAATCTCTTTTGCCATATCCATTATCATACCAACATCGACAATTAGTGTTACCTTACCATCACCCCTAATGGTACCACCAGCAATTCCGCGAATATTTTGTAAATAATTTCCAAGAGATTTAATAACGATCTCCTCTTGACCAATCAAGCTATCAACTATAATACCAAGCTTACTATCAGCAACATTAATTACAACTACATATGTTTGATCGCCGCTTTCAAATATCTGCTTAACACCGAATAGATCACTAAGTCTAACAAGGCTAAGAACTTCATCTCTAAGTCTAAGGACATTTTTACCCTCGATTGTATAGATATTATCTACTGGGACTCTTACTGTTTCTTTAACGCTTGCTAGTGGGATAGCATAGAATTCCTCTTGAGAGCCTACTAATAGGGATTGTATAATTGCTAGAGTTAGTGGAATTTTAAGCTTCATAATTGTGCCTTTTCCAACTTCGCTCTCTATATCAATTATACCATTTAATTTCTCAATATTTGTCTTAACGACATCCATTCCCACGCCACGACCGCTAACATTGGTAACTTGCTTAGCCATAGAAAATCCTGGCTTAAATATAAGCGAATATGCCTCTTTATCGCTCATACTATCTATTTCTCTTTCTGTGATTATGCCTCTTTCAAGAGCTTTCATCTTCACAGCTAAAGCATCAATCCCTTTACCATCATCTACTATCTCAACAACGATATGATTTCCCTCATTATAAGCTTTTAGTTGGATTACGCCTTTTTCAGGTTTTCCAGCTGCTAACCTATCTTTAGGATCTTCAATGCCATGGTCGCAAGAATTTCTAATTATATGAACAAGCGGATCGCCGATCTCTTCGACAATTGATTTATCAAGTTCTGTCTCTTCACCGCTTATTTCTAGATCAATTTGTTTGCCTAGCTCACGGCTTAGATCACGCACCATTCTTGGGAATTTATTAAATACCTTAGCAATTGGTAGCATTCTTGTTTTCATAACAGCAAGTTGAATATCAGTAGTTACTAAGCTTAATTGGCTTACAACTTGATTTAACTCTTCTAAGAACTTCTCTCCTTCATATCTCTCTTCTACATCATCATAAATTTTAAGGAGTCTATTTTTGCCAAGAACTAATTCACCAATCAAATTCATCAAATTATCAAGTCTTTTTACCTCAACCCTAATAGTTTGCTCTACTGCTGATGAGCTAGAGTGGGCTGGAGTTTGCTCTTTTGATGATTTTGGAGCTTGTGGTTTAGGCGATTGGGCTTGCTCTTTTGGAGCTGGTTGCTCACTGCTTTGCTTTTGTTTTTCTCTTCTGGCTTGATCTTCGGCTTTGCGAACTTTAAGAAGTCTTTCAATTTCAGCTTCTACCTCATCTTCGCTTAAGCTATTTACATCTACTTCTGGCTCAGCTTCTTGCTCTTGTGCTGGAGCTTCTTTTGTTTGAGCTGGGAGCTCTTCTTTTGGCTCATCTTTAGTAGTAGATGCACTGCTAACCTCTGGAGTTCTACCTTCGTTAATGACTGTAAGTCTATCGCATATATCAGATATACTCACACCAGCATCAGTATCATTTCCACGCTCTCTAATACTTCTTAAAAGTGCTTTCATCATATCAACTGATTCTAAAACCACATCCATAATATCTGGAGTAATCTTTAACTCCCCATGGCGAGCTTTATTTAACACATCTTCCATATGGTGAGTAAGTTTTGTTAAGACATCAAAATTTAAAAATGATGAGCTACCTTTTACTGTGTGAGCAACACGGAAAATACGATTTAATAGCTCTAAATCCTCAGGATTAGACTCTAGCTCAACCAAATCATGATCTATTTGCTCAATAAGCTCAAATGCCTCAACTAAAAAGTCTTCTAGTATTTCTTGCATATCATCCATAAATCACCTCTTAACTAATATATTTTTTGCGTGATTCAATCACTCTTGAAACAGCTGAATAAAACTCTGTGGCATTAAATTTGGTTAAGAATACATCTCCGCCAGCATCTTTGCCATGAATTTCGCTAAATTCATTACTCAATGATGAGTTAAAGATAATAGGAATATTTGTAAATCTCTTATCATCTTTTACATTTGCAGCGAAGTGGAATCCATCCATTTGTGGCATCTCAACATCGCTTATAATCACACGAAGATTATCTTCTAAATCATCTTTATACATTGAGTATAGGTCGTTTAGTTTCTCTAGCCCTTCTACGCCATCTTTGGCCTCAACTACTCTTAAGCCCATCTTAGTAAGTGCTTCGCTAACAAGCCTTCTAGCAGTCAAACTATCATCTAAGATAAGAGCAACGCCACTAAATTTATGTATATCGCCAACTTCAACTTCCATTTTTGGCTGATAAATTCCAAGCTCTTCTACAATGCTCTCAAGATCTAAAATCAGCAAAACATCATCATTTTCTATTCTTGTTACGCCAGTAATTTTGGATTTATCCAATGTCCCAGTACCGGCACTTCCAGCAAAATTAGCTGGCTCTATATCTTTCCAATTAATGCGTCTAATTCTCTTTGCTTCATGGACGATAAAACCGATAAAAATATTGCTAAATTCAGCAATGATAACTCTAGGTTTTAAAATTGCCTCTTTTGGCTCTTCAATCTGCATCCATTTAGCAAGATTGATAACGGGGATAACAACTCCACGAAGGTCAAAAATCCCCTCAATATAATCAGGCACACCTGGTAGTTCGGTGAGATTTGGCATCTTTATGATCTCTTTGACCTTAGCGACATTAACGCCATATATACCTTCATATATAGCATCTTTGCCTTGTTTTAAGATACGAAAATCAACAAGCTCCATCTCATTCGAACCCGTTTTTAAGATATTATCATCAAACATTTGGGCTCCTTATAAGTTGAAATTTAATTTCATCGGCGTATTCTACAATAAAATATCTACGCTCAGACGCAAAACAAGGTAAATTTATATAATCTTTTGAATTTATCTTAAATTTAACACCTTGATGATAGTGCCCCTCGATAATAATATCAGCCTTATATTTATCTATTTTTTGAGTTATAATCTCTTTGAAATTTGGTATTTTATAGGATAAATTCTTATCTTTTTGAGTAGATAAAATCCACTTAGTTATCTTAAATTTAAAAATCCCATCAAGAAAATCCATAAATTTTAAAAATATACAATTACGCAAAAATTTCAATATATTTTGCGTAAAAAATCCCAAAAATATATCCCCATGAGCTATGGCCACACGCTTATTATCAAGGGTAAAAATAGCTGGTTGCGATGAGATAGGATATAACATAATATTTGGGAAAATTGAGCCAAGATTAAAGTCGTGATTACCCTCAAAATAGTGTATTTGCGTCTTTGTAGAGAGTAAATTTAACTCATCAATCCACTCCTTATAAACCACTTGAGTATGGCGCGCAGAGCTTAAAAAATCAAAAATATCACCAACTAAAAATATCTGCGGTGGTATCTTTAAAATGCCTTTATTAAAGGCTTTAATGAGTTTTAAAAACTCAAAGCGTTTTATATTTTCATGAGCATCAGCTATAAAAATCGCCCCATCTAAAATTCTCATATAGAATTCCCAATAACTGGCAAAGCAACCGCCTCATCTATCCCCATTATCAAATTAGCATTTGCTAAGGCCTGAGATGAAGCACCACGAAGTAGATTATCTATGCTAGAATTTATCCAAATTTTCCCATCTTTATTCATAGCAAAAATATCGCAAAAATGCGTCCCAGCTACATCTTTTATAGATACTGGCTCTGTGCGAATGCGTATAAATCTCTCATCTTTATAAAAATCTTTTAAAACACTCAACGGATCAATACCCTTAAATTCAGGTTTTAAATACCCATAGCTACTTACTAGCATTCCACGACTAAGCGGGATTAAATGCGGCACAAACATCACATCAATATCAGTATTATAAGCCAAATTTAAATGCTCCTTAATCTCATCACTATGCCTGTGAGTAAGTGGCGAGTAAGCGTTCATATTCTCATTTACGCTGATGAAATGGCTACTAGGCTTTAGGCTTTTTCCAGCTCCGCTTAGACCACTTTTAGCGTCTATCATCACGCCAAATTTACTATCAATCATATTAGCAAATGGCAACAAAGCTAAAAGCGAACAAGTAGGATAACACCCTGGATTTGCTATTAAATTTGCGTTTTTGATCCTGTCTCTATTTATCTCCACTAGTCCATAAACGGCCTCTTTTAGCCCATCTAAATCGATATGAGAGCAGTAATTTTTCTCATAATTTTCCTGGCTTACTCTATAATCAGCTGAGAGATCTACTATCTTTACGCCACTTTTTCTAAGTTTGCTAGCTAAACTCATAGCCTCTTTATGCGGCAAAGCCAAAAATACCAAATCGCATCTAGCTTTTATCTCATCAGCATTTGCCACCTCAATTGGCATATCGATCACGCCTTTTAAACTACTAAAGCTATCAGATAACTTCCCGCTACTACTAGTCCCAGCATAACAAAGCTCAAAATTTGGATGAGCCACCAGCATTTTAACCAGCTCAAGCCCGGTATATCCGCTAATACCAACTACCCCTACTCTTATCATATTCTACCTTACTCAAAAACTATATCTTGATATTTTACTTCGACTATCTCTATTTCACTTTTACCATTTGGTAAGGTCAAAACCACCTCATCGCCCTCTTTTTTGCCTATTAGCTGCTTAGCAATTGGGGTAGATATTGAAATTAGCCCACGGCTAAGATTACTCTCTGTTATGCCTACAATCGTGTAAGTTGTCTCTACCTCGCTATCAATATCCATTATAGTTACAGTTGAGCCAAATTTGACCTTATCATGCTCATACTCGCTTGGATCTATGACCTTTGCTCTGCTTACTATATCGCTAAGTTCAGCTATGCGATTTTCTATAAAAGCTTGCTTCTCTCTAGCGGCGTGATACTCGGCATTTTCTTTTAAATCCCCATGGCTTCTTGCTATATCTATCTCTTTTACTATTGCTGGTCTTTGGACCATTTTTAGATCTTTTAGCTCAGCTGTGATCTTCTCATATCCATAAATTGTCATTGGCTCAGTCATAAATTTTCCTTACAAATATTTAAATTTAGGATTTTATCCTATTTTATCTTAAAAGCATATCAGCCACGCCCTTTGCACTTCCATGCTTTAAATATCTCCTAAGCTCATTACAAGCGTTTAGAAATTTAGCCCCATCGTAGCATTTATAGCTATTAAGCAAATTTTGCGGTGTAACTTGCTCTTGGATTAATTCATCATGTAAAGGCTCTTTTCCTATAAAATCAAATATTATATTTGCAAGTCCTGCGTGTTTTAGCTTCACAAGCTTTCTAGCAAGCCATATATCGATCGCTTTTGCCTTGTAGCATAGCACAAATGGTGTGCCTATAAGAGCCGCTTCAAGCGTAGCAGTCCCAGAGCAGATAAAAGCAAATTGACTTTGTAAAAGGGCTTTATGAGTATCAAAAACCACTTCAAACTCGCTAATATCGCCATAAATTTCATCTATATCATCTTTTAAATTTGGTGGGATAACTAAGAGTTTTTTATGCTTTAAGCTTCGTGCAACCTCTTTATAAATAGGCATTAAACGGCTAATCTCGCTCCTTCTAGACCCTGGCATAAAGGCTATAACTTCGCTATTTAAAAGCTCTGTTTTTTGCACCTTTATCTCATCAAGCAAAGGGTGGCCTACATATACGCTTTTAGTGTAATATCTCTCATCAAAAGGCAAAATTGAGGCTAGATTATCGCAATATCTCTCCACCTTAGCTACTCTTTTCTTTTTCCATGCCCAAACCTGTGGGAGTATATAGTAGGTTATCTCGCATTTTAGTCCAGCTTCTTTTATAGCTTTTGCTAAAGGTAGGTTAAAAGCTGGGCTATCAATTAGCAAGACTTTATCGCAGTTTTTAGCTAGTTCTACCATCTGTTTTAAAGCTCTTTTAGCTTTAAAAATCAGTGGCAAAATCTCCACAAACCCCATTGCGCTAAATTCCTTACTATCATACAAAGCAGCGCCAAATCTCCTATCAAATATCCCGCAAATTTCGCTATTATCTAAATATTTTAGCACCTCCGCTAAATGCAAATTTGCTGATGCTTCCAGTGATGAGACTAAGATTTTCATAAATTTCCTTTTAAATTTAACCAAAATTATAGCCAACAATTTAAAAATTATAGGTAAAATTTAGCAAAAAAGGATATATGTGAAAGATATTTTAATAACAAACGATGATGGATTTGAAGCAGCTGGGCTACTAGCTTTGCGTGATACACTTAGCAAAATAGCTAATGTCGTAGTCGTCGCTCCAAGTAGCGAAAAATCAGCTTGTTCGCACTCTATTACTCTAACTCGTCCGCTTAGATTTATCCAGCTTGATGATGGATTTTTCAAACTTGATGACGCTACGCCTAGTGATTGTATCTACCTTGCGCTTGAGACGATGTATAAAGATAAAAAGCCAGATCTTATCATAAGCGGTATAAATCACGGCGCAAATGTAGGCGAAGATATAACCTACTCAGGCACTTGCGGTGGCGCTATGGAGGGGACACTTCAAGGGGTTTGCTCCATTGCGGTTTCGCAACTATATAAAAATGATAGTTTGGATAAATTTGGCTTTGATTTAGCTTGTGAAATCACATTAGAATTAGTCAAAAATATATTTGAAAATGGCTATCCGCTAAGTGGTAGAGAGTTTTTAAATTTAAATATTCCTGCTGTGCCAAAAAGTGAGTATAAAGGGCTAAAAATAGTCCCAGCTGGTCAGCAAAGCTACAACACAAACGCCCAAATCCATCGCAATCCAAGAGGGCTAGAGTACTACTGGCTAGGGACACCTGGGATTAGATATGCTGCTAATTTAGGCTATGAGTGTGATATATCGGTGCTTGATGAAAACTACGCTAGTCTAACGCCAATTAAGCTTGATATGACCGCTCACAAAAGCATAGAAACTATAAAAAAATGGATTTAAAATGGTTGATAGATTTACTAGAAGTCGCTGGATTTTTGGCGATAAATTTGAAAAACTCCAAAGCTCAAAGGTACTAGTATGTGGCTGTGGGGGCGTAGGTGGCGTGTGTATCGATGCCTTGTATCGCAGTGGGGTTGGGCATATCACCGCAATTGATTGTGATAAATTTGATATAACAAACCAAAATCGCCAAATAGGAAGCGACTTTGTAGGGGAGCTTAAAACCGATGTATTTGCTAGGCTCTATCCTGGTATAAAAACGATGAATTTAAAGCTAACGCCAAGCGTGATAAGTGAGTTTGATTTTGAGCCTTTTGACCTTGTTATTGACTGTATAGATGATATACCAGCTAAGGTGGCGATGGCTCAAATTTGCTATAAAAAACTACTTAGCTCAATGGGTGGGGCTAAAAGGCTAGATCCAACAAAAATAGAAGTCGCAAGTATCAAAAAAACTACAAACGATCCATTTGCTAGGAAAATTAGATATGAGCTTAAAAAAGCTGGATTTAAGGGAGATTATAAGGTAGTTTTCTCAACAGAAGCACCAAATTGCGTAAATTTAGGAAGCTTTATAGGCGTAACAGCAAGTTTTGGCTTAAATTTAGCAGCACTTGCGGTAAATAGGCTCACTAAATGCTAAAAAGCTTTTGGCAAAACTATAAACTCGTCTCAAAGCCAAATATAACTCCGCCTAATATGATAAGCCGTGTTGGGAATTTAGCAGAGAGTGAGTTTTTTGATATTATTAGTCAAATCAATGGATTAAATATCTATAAAAATAAACGTGTTAAGGATTCTAATGCTGGATTACATGAGATTGATTTTATCATCGTAGATGGATTTTATCTCTATCTTGTGGAGTTTAAGCACTGGGTTGGGAGCATTGATATTAGCGGTGATGGGTGGATACAAACTACTAAAAAACGAACCATAATACACCAAGATCCACTGGCTAAACTACTTAAAAATACTCAAATTTTCAAAGATTTTTTAACCAATAATGAATTTGATCTAAGTAGCTATAAAATACTTAGTTTTGTCGTTTTTGATAAAACAAAAATTAGCATACCAAAGCAAATTCGCAAAAATAGATATATATTAACCAAACACAATTTTTTAAATCTTTTACATAAAAATCACAGCAAAATCCGCCCAGATAGCAATAGTCAAAATCAGCTTAAAAAAATATTAACTTCTATGACTATATGGTCTCGCTTGCACCTATATGGCGGTGAGGTACTAACTGGGTCGATTAGATATTTTTTAATCGGTAATAAAAAGAAAAAATTACCAAAGCATTTTAGAGTAAATTTAGACTTAAACTGGCAAAGAAATAATACAATAAGCTTTATAAATGCCCTATTTGGTAGACGAAAAAAGCTAAAAATCAAATCCAAAATATATAAAATTCATCCAAATGATAGCGTAGGATTTATACAAGCTGGGGAATTTGAGATTAAACATATCAAATTTGGACTAATAGAAAAAATCGTAAAAGATGATGAGATTATCTGATTTTTTTAATATTAGTTTTTGATATTTTATAAATTTTTGAAGCTGGGGCTGGGGTGAATTTTGTATCTATAATTATATCAGCATTAGCTACCGCAAATTCGATATTAAATGCCTTTTTATGAGGGTTTGCACTAGTAGAATATGCCCACTCTAGCTTATCTAATAATCTAGCGTGCGGGTGATCTTTTACCACTCTAATGGCTTGCGAATTTGGGTATATGAATGTTGTTTTTTTAGATCTGCGGACTAAATTTCGATATTTTTTAGGAACTCTTGAGATATTTTTTAAGATGCTAAATTGACTAACACAAATCAAACAAGGCTGATTTAATGGGCGGTTTTTTACTCTATTTAACTTCTCTAAGTCTTGGCTTAAAAATCCAGCCGTGGTATCAGTCTGAGCCAAATAAATCATAAAAGCCCTATCCTAGCCTTAAGGTCAGCCACGCCCCTATAAATCGCACTTTTGACTATGGCGTTTATGCTAGTTGCGATACCATACTCAAGCAAATTTTGAATGCTCTTATACACAGCATAAAGATCGCCAATCACGCTTAAAATTTCAGTATTGCTTTTAACTTTTGAGTTTGTAAAATCAAACCCAAGTTCCCTAAGCCTACAAATCTGATTTATCGCTTCTAAAGAGCTAATCTCACCACTTAAGACTAAACGAAGCTTAGCCTTAACTTCCATAAGCTCGGTAGTAAGATCGTTAAAGGATATATCGCTATTTATGAGCTCAAAATTGCTAAATTTAACCATTCCAATGCCTATAAAATTTGATTTATTGGCGCAATTTTATTTAAAAATTTTAAATCCGCAATCTTGCTTTTTAAAAATTCCATTTTTTCGCTAAGCTCGTTTTTTCTCTGTATTGATATTTCTACAAATTCATCTTCTTTCTCAATGCCTATAAAATCTCTACCTAATAGATTTGAAGCAATTCCAGTCGTGCCACTTCCGCTAAATGGATCACAAACAATGCTATTTTCATTAGTTGCCATCAAAATCAAACGCACTAAAAGTGCAAGTGGCTTTTGAGTTGGGTGCTTCCCACAACTTTTTTCCCAAGGGGCAATAGCTGGGAAACTCCATACATCTTTCATCTGCTTATCATTATTTATTTTTTTCATAAGTTCATAGTTATAAATATGCTTATGATTTTTGCTTTTTCTAGCCCAGATAATCTGCTCTGTTGAGTGGGTAAGATATCTACAACTAAAATTTGGTGGTGGATTTGTCTTTTGCCAAGTGATGATATTTAATATTTTATAATCTAGCTTTTGTAAAGCTCTACCTATAGAAAATATATTATGATAAGTTCCACTAATCATAATACTACCATTATTGCTTAGTGAATCTTTAGCTAGTTGAAGCCATCTAAGATTAAAATCATCAATTTCATCGATATCAGTGCCTTTATCCCACTCACCTTTATTTACACTTACTATTTGACCGCTTTGAATACTAAGTCCATTATTTGAAAGAAAATAAGGTGGATCAGCAAAGATAAGATCAAATTCAAATTTAAACCTAGGTAAAATTTCAAAGCAATCACCTTGATAAAGATTGAATTTCTTATCTTTACTTATAAAATTAGACATTTTTTACCTTATTTATAAAAATATTTAAATTCGATAAATTATAAATTTCTACACTATTATATGCTTCTTGAAGTTTATTTTTTGCTTGAAGCCAGCCTTGTCCATCTGTAATCCAAATAAATTTAAAATTATTTTGTTTAGATATTTTCTGTGATAATTCTATATAAGCCCTAGCAACTTCATTTAATTTAGAACCAGCACTATTATAAAAATTTGTTTCTATTAGATATGTAATATTTTTATTTCTTATAATAAAATCAAATTTTTTAATATCTACGCCTAAATTTATATCTAAATTATCAGTTTTTACTTGTTTATCAAATTTTATTTGATTATTTTGAAAAATATTAGATATCAATATTTCCATAGCCGTTCCACTACGATTTTTACGAGCATTTGTATCTAATCCAACCTCTATACCAAACACATAATCGCATAAATTTGTTATTTTACCACCAGTAAAAATTTCCATAAGTCCAGTTTGAATAAAAAAATCATATATTTTTTGTGAATTTTCAAAATAACTATCTAATGATACTAAATTTCCATCCATATCTAAAATATTTCTATTTTCATTTCTAACAGCAATCAATAAATTTAATACACTAAAACACTCTTTATTTTCATTAAAAAGAGTATCAATAGCAGTTTTTAAATTTGGTTTATTTAATAAAAAATTAAGCGTATTTAATTTAATTTCAATTTTTTGGATATTCTCGCTACACTTTTGAAAATTACAAAAATACGCCAAATTTTCATTTGTTGTTTGTAAAGAATTCATAAAATCTGTAAATTTCGTGCTATTTACCATTATTTAGATACTCTTGTAAGCTTTTTACTTCCAAAGCCGCTTCATTTGAGCTAATTGAGCTAGCGGCGACTAAGGCTGCGTTCATATTTGTAAAATATGGAATTTTAAATCTAAGCACGGCTTGGCGGATTTTAACAGCGTCGCTTGTGCTTGACTTGCTATCGCTAGTATTTACCGCTAAGGCTATCTCGCCATTTTTTAATTTATCTTCTATATTTGGGCGACCTTCGCTAATTTTATATACCATTTCGCACTTAACTCCAGCTTGAGACAAGGCTTTATAAGTGCCACCAGTAGCCACTATCTCAAAGCCTAACTTATCAAATTCCTTAGCTAATAAAATTCCACGCTCCTTATCTGCATCAGCTAAGCTTATAAAGACCGCACCACTACTTGGGAGTATATTTTTAGCTGATATTTGAGACTTGACAAAGCTCTTAGCAAAGCTATCGCTAATCCCCATAACCTCGCCTGTGCTCTTCATCTCTGGACCCAAAATCAGATCGGCTCCGCTTAATTTATTAAACGGAAATACGCTCTCTTTTACACAAACTACCCCATTTAAATCTGGTTTGTAAATTTGCCCATCAAATTTAACCACTTTAAATTGGTCATAAAACTCAAGCGCCTCTTTTAAATTCCCTTGCCACATAACGCGCGTGGCGACTTTTGCCATCGGAAGACCTGTAGCCTTACTTACAAATGGCACCGTGCGGCTAGCTCTTGGATTAACCTCAATAATATAAAGTTTATCATTATATACCGCAAATTGTATATTCATAAGCCCTATTACGCCAAGCTTTAGGGCTATATCTTTGGTGCATTTTTCTACTTGATCTATGATTTTTTGCGATAGATTGCGTGGTGGGAGTATGCTAGCACTATCGCCACTATGGATTCCAGCCTCCTCTATATGCTCCATAATAGCACCGATATAGACATCTTTGCCATCGCTAATTGCATCCACATCAAGCTCGGTAGCATCTTGTAGGAATTTATCTAAAAGCACTGGTGAGTTATTACTTACTTTAACCGCCTCCCCCATATACTCTTTTAACTCAATTTGATTATGAACTCTTCTCATAGCTCGCCCACCTAAGACATAGCTAGGACGCACCAAAACAGGATAGCCGATTTTATTTGCTTTTTCTAAGGCTTCAGACTCGCTAGTAGCGGTATCATTCTCAGGCTGAGCCACATCGATTAAGCGTATAAACTCACTAAATTTCTTTCTATCTTCTGCTACATCGATTACTCTAGCACTTGTGCCTATTATCTTAGCTCCTATCATTGATAGGCGTTTGGAGAATTTAAGAGGGGTTTGACCACCAAAATGAACTATAACGCCATCTGGATTTTCACGCTCTATCACGGCTCTTAAATGCTCAAAATCAATTGGCTCAAAATATAAAATATCGCTAGTATCATAATCAGTTGAGACGGTTTCTGGGTTGCAATTATACATTATAGTTGTAATACCAAGGTCTTTTAGGGCATAACTCGCATGAACGCAACAATAATCAAACTCAATCCCTTGACCTATTCTATTTGGCCCCCCACCGATGATAAGGACCTTTTTATTAGCGCTATTTACTTTTAAACTTGGTAAATTTGGTGTGATATTTGTGCTACTATAAAGATATGGAGTAAGCGCTAAAAACTCGCCACCGCAAGTATCAACCTCATTATACTCTAAAGCGATATTGTGACGCATTCTAGCGTAATATATATCATTTTGACTTAATTCTAGATTATCTTTGGAGTTGATTAAATATGCTATCATCTTATCGCTAAAGCCCCAAGTTTTGGCTTTTCTTAAAAGCTCTTTATCATTTAAGATATCCATATCTACACTTTTTTCAAACTCAACTATCTCATAAATTTGATTTAAAAACCATCTATCAATCTTAGTTAATTCATAAACTTCATCAACGCTTTTGCCACTCCTAAAAGCTTGAGCGATATATAAAATTCTATTTTCATGAGCGTTTCTTAACCCAAATACAAGCTCATCATCACTTAGGCTTAGATGATTAAATCCGCTATAATCCTTCTCTAAGCTACAAAGGGCTTTTTGGATACTCTCTTTAAAGCTTCTGCCAATTGCCATTACTTCACCCACGCTTTTCATCACTGTGCCTAGATATGGATTAGAGCCTGGGAATTTCTCAAATGTAAATCTTGGAATTTTAGTAACTATATAGTCAATTACTGGCTCAAAACTAGCCGGAGTGCCTGTAATATCGTTTTTAATCTCATCAAGGGTAAAGCCCACTGCAAGCATAGTAGCAACCTTAGCTATCGGATAGCCTGTAGCCTTACTAGCTAAAGCTGAGCTTCTACTAACTCGTGGATTCATCTCAATTACAGTCATTCTACCATTTTTAGGATTTATGGCAAATTGCACATTACTACCACCTGTATCTACGCCAATCTCACGCAATATTTTAAAACTCGCATCACGCATATATTGATACTCTTTATCAGTTATAGTAAGGGCTGGGGCTATGGTTATGCTATCTCCAGTATGCACTCCCATCGGATCTAAATTCTCTATTGAGCATACAATAATGCAGTTATCAGCTCTATCTCTGATAACCTCCATCTCATACTCTTTCCACCCAAGAAGACTCTCTTCGATTAAAATTTCATTTATAGGACTAGCCTCTATCCCGCTTTCTGCAATATCTCTAAATTCATCAAGATTATATGCCACGCCACTACCAGCACCGCCTAAGGTGTAGCTAGCTCTAATTATAAGTGGAAATCCTATCTCATTAGCCGCATTTAAAGCCTCTTGCATATTATAAGCATACATTGACTTTGGCAAGTCCATACCTATCTTTATCATCGCCTCTTTAAAAGCTACTCTATCTTCGCCTTTTTTTATAGCTGCGGGATTAGCACCTAGAAATTTGACATTGCCAAGCATATCATTCTCATATAGCTCCATAGCCACATTTAACGCTACTTGACCACCCATAGTAGGCAAGATGGCATCAACGCTCTCTTTTTTGATTATGCGACTTATGCTCTCTTTGGTAATTGGCTCTATATAGGTTGCATCGGCAAAATCTGGATCTGTCATAATCGTAGCTGGATTAGAATTAATAAGCACAACTCTATAGCCAAGCTCTTTTAGCGTCTTAGCTGCTTGAGTGCCACTATAGTCAAACTCACAGGCTTGACCGATGACTATAGGTCCGCTTCCTATAAGCAAAATTGTCTTGATATCTTCTCTTTTTGGCATACTCTACCTCTCTTATTTTCACACTTTAAGGGATACTAAGATTACTTAATTTTTAGCAAATTTAAGTGTAATTATATTGAATAATAGATAAAAAACAGCATAAAAAAGGGATAAAATTCTGTTGTAAATTGTTGATTTATAGAAATTTGAATGAAATTTGAGTATTATTGATTTGTAACCACATATAGGTAGCTTGGAACTTGGATTTTTAGCATAGTCTCTACAACTGCACTCTTATATAACTCCTCTTCATAGACTTTAATAATTCTACCTACTGGCACTCCACCAAAAAATATCCCATCAAGTCCGCTAGTATAGACCTCATCGCCTACTTTTGGATTGAGCCATTGGGCTATAAATTTAACCGTGATATTCTTGCCATTTCCAGTAGCGATACCTGCTATACGCTGCTCTCCGATACTTACAGAAAATGTCGATTTGGGGTCAGTTTGAAGTAAGGCTAGTGGATTTCCATCTTTATTTACTACTATACCTGCTGTTTTACCTTGAGAGATTAGACCATAAATTTTATTCTCATCAAATTCATCAAAATCAATCCAAATTTTATCATGATCCCCAATATTCATATACGAAAGCGCCCTAACAAGCCTAATATCTGGGTTAAATCTAGTTGAATTTTGCTCGCTCAATAGTGTATCAAGCTTATAAGCAAACGCCGAAAGCAAGGTAGCTGAGTACTCCAGCTCAGCATTTTGCTCTCTAAGCGCTCTTATCTCATCTGCTTGGTTAAAATGCTCATCAATACTATTAACTATAAAATCCCTTGTATCTTGATATAGTGATAATATAAAATTTGTGCTATTTATCACTATACTTCTAGCATAATCGCTTAGATAAAATGATGTAAAACCCAAGCAAATAATTATTAAGATAAATTTAATTTTATTCATTTATTAATTGCTGTAATAAACCTATCTCTTCTAAGGCCTTACCAGTTCCTCTAGCCACTGCAAGAAGTGGCTCATCAGCTACATAAACTGGTAGTTTTACAATATCAGCCAAATACTTATCTAGCCCTCTAATCAGCGCTCCACCACCAGTAAGCACCACACCACGCTCTACTATATCTCCAGCTAGATCTGGTGGCATATTTTCTAAAACGGTTTTTAAAGCATCGGCAATCTCTTTTAAAGGCTCTCTCATCGCCTCTCTAATATCCTCGCTAGTAAGCTCTATACGGCTTAATAGTCCGCTTACTTGATCCCTACCTTTTACTACCATAGATAGCTCTTTAGGTAGCTGAATGGCTGAGCCAATCTTGATCTTAATATCCTCGCCATTTCTCTCGCCAATTAGCAAGTTATACTTCTCTTTTACATAGTTCATAATGCTAGCATCAAGCTTATCTCCAGCCGTTCTAATGCTTTTAGATATAACCAAACCACCCAAAGATACCACGCCAATCTCAGTTGTGCCACCACCAATATCCACTACCAAACTACCTTGAGGCTCACGGATTGGCAAATTCGCCCCAATGGCTGCAGCCATAGGCTCTTCTATCAAAAAGACCTCTCTAGCCCCAGCTGAAAGCGCACTCTCCCTAACGGCTTTTCTCTCGACTTGAGTTAAGCCATATGGGACAGAGATAATGATTCTAGGGCGTAAAAATGTCTTTCTTCTATGGGTTTTTTCGATAAAATGCCTAATCATCTTCTCAGTCATATCAAAATCAGCAATAACCCCATCTCTCATAGGTCTAATCGCCTCTATATCCCCTGGAGTTTTACCCACCATCTCTTTAGCATCATGTCCAACTGCTAGTATCTTTTGCTTACCATATTTCTCTCTTTGGACAGCTACAACACTTGGCTCATTTATCACAATGCCTTTATCTTTTACCAATACCAATGTATTTGCAGTGCCTAAGTCTATTCCCATATCGCTAGAAAATAGCCCTACTAATTGGTCTAAAATCATATATCTCCTTTACTTTGCTTTCATTAATAGTGGCTTTGCATCACCATCAATCACATTTTTTGATATTATCACATCATAGCCATTTAACTCTGGAAGATCATACATAATATCTATCATCACATCTTCCATTATACTCCTTAAACCTCTAGCTCCAGTTTTACGCTTAATGGCTTGATTTGCCACCTCTTTAATAGCCTCATCTTCAAATTTAAGCCTTGCTCCATCAATGGCAAAGAGCTTTTCATACTGCTTTAAAAGAGCGTTTTTAGGCTGGGTTAAGATATTTACCATATCATCAATTGTAATCTCATTTAGGGTTGTAATAGCGTGCAATCTGCCAATTAGCTCAGGAATTAGCCCAAAATGCACCAAATCATCAGGCTCTACAAGGCTTAGCAAATTTGACTTCTGGCTTTTACCACGCTTCTCTTGATTAAATCCTAAAACATTCTTACCAAGCCTACGCTCAATAATATCCTTAAGCCCATCAAAAGCCCCACCGCAAACAAATAAAATATTTGTAGTATCAATCTGAATAAAATCTTGATTTGGGTGCTTTCTACCGCCTTTTGGTGGGATATTTACCACGCTACCTTCTATTATCTTTAATAGTGCTTGCTGGACGCCCTCACCGCTTACATCACGAGTAATTGATCTATTCTCACCCATTCTAGCAATCTTATCTATCTCATCGACAAATACAATCCCCTGCTCAGCTCTTTTCACATCGCCACCGGCTGCATTTAATAATTTTGTAAGGATATTTTCTACATCTTCACCTACATATCCAGCCTCAGTTAAGCTTGTAGCATCGCAAATAGCTATTGGAACATCTAAAAATCTAGCCAAAGTTTGAGCCATTAGCGTTTTACCACTCCCTGTAGGGCCAATTAGCAAGATATTTGATTTTGAAATTTCAGTATCATCTTCAATGCTATGTTGCTTAAATATTCTTTTATAATGATTATAAACACCCACGCTAAAGACCTTTTTAGCTCTTTCTTGACCTATTACATAATCATCTAAAACAGATTTTAAAATCTTTGGAGTTATATCTTTATAATCTATAGCCTTATGAGTATTTTGCCCTGTTTCATCGCCATGAACTGCACTATATGCTGCATCAACACAGAATTCACATATAAATGAACTATCACTCTCATTAGCTAAAAGTTTTCTATCATTTGCTTCGCTCTCACCGCAAAAACTACACTTTCTAGCCATTAATCTCTCCCCTTATCAAGCGGTATTCCTCTTTTTGTATTTATGATAAATTCGCACATCTTCCTAGCCTCTAAAGTAGGATTTTGATCCAAAAGCTCTAATGCTCTATCTTTTAATCCGCCACCACTTCTAAATAGAAATTTATAAGCTTTATTGATCTGTTCTACTATCTCTTTATCAAATCTTCTGCGAATTCCAACTAAATTTAAACTTCTTATATAAGCCCTATTTCCTTCAGCTAAGCAAAATGGCACCACATCTTGACTAAGCGCTGATGCCCCAGCTATCATACAGCTCTCACCAATATGGACAAACTGATGCACAGGCGTAAGACCGCCAATCACAGCATAATCATCGATCACCACATGCCCTGCTAGCGTCACGCCATTGGCTAAAATAATCCCATCACCCAAGAGGCAATCATGAGCTATATGGGTATATGCCATTATAAAATTATTACTACCGATATTAGTGTATCCATCGCCCTTTTTGGTGCCTGAATTTATGGTAGCAAACTCCCTGATGGTAACATTTTCTCCTACTCGAACTCCACCAGCATCCTCTATAGAGTAGCTAATATCTTGAGGGATATCGCCCACAATTGCGTAGCTATAAATTTTACTACCGCTACCAATATGCGTATCTCCGATAATCCTAGCACCTTGCTTGATTATAACATTATCACCCAAAACGCTCTTTGAGCTTATGAAAGCATATGGCTCAATAACACATCCATCACCTAAAATAGCACCATCTTCTACAACTGCTGTGTTATGAATTTGCATATTTTGCTCTTAATTATTTATCTACAATCATCGCTTTTAGCTCAGCTTCAGCCACTAATTTCTCATCTACATAGGCCTTAGCACTCAAAGCCCAGATATTTCCCTTGCGCTTTAAAACCTCTAATCTATACTCTAATCTATCGCCCGGGCGAACAGGAGATCTAAATTTCGCCCCATCAATACTCATAAAATAGACTACCTTATTCTCTACGCTAATTTGCTCCTCTTCGCCCAAGCTTTTAAAAGCTAAAATTCCGCCAGCTTGAGCCATTCCTTCAATAATCATAACGCCTGGATATATAGGATGACCTGGAAAATGACCTTGAAAAACCTGCTCGGCAATTGTAACATTCTTATACCCTTTGATATGTTTGCCAGGCTCTAGCTCAACAACTCTATCAATAAGCAAAAATGGGTATCTGTGCGGTAATATCTTTTGAATTTCAACTACATCTATCATAAAATACCTTCTGAATACAAAGTGCTAGATTGTATCTAAAATTAGCAAAATATTAGTTGAATTTTTAAAAAATATCAATAATTTTATCTAAATTCAGATAGATATTAAATTTTTTCTACCACCTCTACGCTTGCTGGAAAGATTTGGCTATTTGCTTCTACTATGTATTTAGCCTTTTTAATCTCATCGACTACAATTATAGGGCTTAGATTAGATTTAGTAATCTTTTGACGCACCTTTAGCTCTTGCTTTAATTTTGGTGGATTATAGATTAATTCTAGGGTATTTTTATATTTAAATTTGCCAAGTTTATTAAATTTAGATAGGCTTATAAGCTTAATATCATCTTTATTTGTATTGATAAAATCTCCTTGCTTTTCAATGATAAATTTAGAGCTTAAAAGCCTAAAATGTGAGTAAAATAAAAAATAGCTAGGTATAGCGATATTATCCATCTTTACACGAGCAAATCTCAATCTATAATTTAGAATTTTCTCTCTAATTAAGCTAAATTTAATCTTTGATCTCTCAAGCTTTCTTACCTTTTTATATAGCTTTAATCTATAGCCTATGGAACCTGGCCAAATCTGCCCTCCAAGTGGCTCACAAAGCTCATCTATCACCTCTTCATTATGGCGTTGCTTAATAAGCCCATATATACAACCGCAATAATTTTGGTGATATAATTTATCATTTTTTGCTAGTTCAAACTGCTTTTGAGTGCCACCATTTTTTCTTAAATCCACAGCAACAGCTTCTAAATTCGTCCCTTTTATAGCATTATTTAAGGCATCTTCTAACTGGGTAAAATCTTTTTTAGGGCTCATTAGCAAGGTTGTAGTGATCTTTTTACACCCTAATTTTACGGCCTCTTTAGCACTATTTCCTACACGAAATTCAAAGCAATACGCACATCTTTTGCCCTTTTCAGGCTCATCTTCAAGCCCCTTAGTTCCCTTTAGCCACTCTTCATACTCATACTCACCGCAAATAACCTCTACACCAAGCTTCTTACAACTTCTTTTGACATCTTGAAATCTTAGCAAAAATTCACTATAAGGGTGGATATTTGGGTCGTAAAAATACCCTATAATACGCTCATTTGGATATAGCTTTTTAAGCTCGCCAATGAAATAGTGGCTATCAACACTACAGCATATATGAACTAGCAAATTCGCCTACTTTACAAGATCTGCTAGCACCTTAGCGGCGTGGCCAGCTGCTTTTACGCTCTTATAGACTTTTAGGATTTTTCCATCTTTATCTATGACAAATGTCGTGCGGACAATCCCTAAATACTCTTTTCCATAATTTTTTCTAACTTGCCAAACACCATAAGCTTTAGCTACCTCTTTATCTGGATCGCTAAGCAAAATATGCTTTAAATTTTGCTTATTTATAAATCCGGCGTGAGATTTAACGCTATCTGGGCTAATGCCTACAATCACGCAATCATTAGCGATAAAATCATCATAATTTTGACTAAATTCACAAGCCTCAGTCGTACAACCTGGAGTATTATCCTTTGGATAGAAGTATAAAACCACATTTTTACCCGCAAAATCTCTTAAGCTAATGCTTACTCCATCACTATTTTCTAAGGAGAAATCAGGTGCTATATCTCCAGCTGTTAAGGTAACTTTACGCTCTAAATCCTCTTGAGTGAAATTTGGATTTTTACTCTCCATCATTTGCCCTCTTTCATAGCTTGGACAGATTTAGCACCAAAATATGTCGCATCACTTCTAATCTCATCAAAATTTATAACCACACGCTCAGGCTTTTTACCTAGATCATTTACCATAATATCAGTGATTTTGACTGCGATTTCATCTAATTTTTGGCGACTTGGCATAGGGTCAGCTAGTTTAATATTTATAATTGGCATATTTTTCCTTTTAAATCAAATTAAAACCAAAATTATACTCAAATTTAAGTTAATATCATATATTTTTATATATTTACACTATTTTTCTCTCCCAAGCAAGGGCTGAAGCGATGATGGTCTCTAGGCTATCTTTTTTAGGTTTCCAAGAGGTAAGACTTCTTAATTTTGATGAATCAGCGATCAACACAGCCGGATCGCCTAGGCGTCTTGGTGCGTCCATAACCTCAAAATCTACCTTGCTTACCTTTTTAGCCATATCAATCACTTCAAGCACGCTAAATCCATGCCCATACCCAACATTAAATATATCACTATCACTGCTATCAAGATAATCAAGCACCGCTAAATGCGCATCTGCTAAATCCTCAATATGGATATAATCCCTTATACAAGTCCCATCTTTAGTATCATAATCCCTGCCAAAGATACTCATATTGGTTCTTTTTCCAGTTATTGTTTGCGTGGCTACTTTTATTAGATGGGTGGCGTTTGGATAGTTTTGGCCAATTAAAGAGTCGCTTGAAGCGCCTGCGACATTAAAATATCTTAAAATTCCATATTTAAAACTGCTATTTGCTGCGGCTGCATCTTTTAAAATTTGCTCGCTCATAAGCTTGCTATTGCCATATGGATTTATAGGATTTTGTGGGCTATTTTCGCACACTATGCCATTTTTAGGCTCACCATATGTAGCGGCTGTGGAGCTAAATATAAACTTTTTAATCCCAAATTTAATTGCTAAATTAATGAGATTTGCGGTATTTGCGGTATTGTTTAGATAATATTTTAGCGGATTTTGCATACTCTCAAATACCTCGATATAAGCCGCAAAATGTATAATCGCATCAAATTTATGCGTAGAAAAAATCTCTTCTAATAACGCAGTATCGGCTAAATCACACTTGATAAACTCAAATTTCCCCACACTCTCAAGCGCTATTAAAGCCTCTCTTGATCCACTATAAAAATTATCAATTACGGTGATTTTATCGCTATTTTTATGTAAAAGTGCCTTTAAAACATGTGAGCCTATATAACCAGCTCCACCGGTGATTAGGATATTCATTTTTACTCCTTAATTATAATCCAAATAATTTAAGCAATCTTAAAGATTTATAGCTAACATTATATTTATTTTAGCGCAAGATTTTGCCTTCTTATCCCTTTAAATTTACTTAAGGTGGTAAAAATTTATGATAATAAATGCAGCTAAACAAGTTAAATTAAAAATTAATTTTTATTAATATTTAATTTACTTATTCTAGAATTGCAAAAACTATCACATAAAAAAATGAGACTAATAATACCTAAAGAAAACAAGCAAGCAAAAGCAGCTAAGAGTGTGGTAGATAAACTAAAGCGCTCTAGCTCCCTCTTTGCTTACGCTATTAAAGATTTTGAGTATTTTGAGGGCAAGGTAGAGAACTACTACGCACTAAGAGAAGAAGCTTGGGAAGCTTGGCACGAATACAACAAAATAAGAAATAGGCTCATAGAAGCCATAGAACGCCTATAAAATCGCTTAAGTAGCCTAAAAAGAAATAAGAGTAGTAAATAGTATTAATAAGATTGTGTAGAAATGGCTTAAAAGGTTAAGCTAAGCTAGGGTTTAGTATAGAAATGGATTTTAGATAGCATTGCCATCCCAGAGTTAGCACTTGTCCCTTTGTGCCTAAAAGCTCACTTAACACCTTGCCACTTCTGCATATTTTATTTGAGTCATAGCCGTGAATATACGCAAATTATGTTTATTCTTTTAATTATTTTTTATTATATTTTGAAGTCTTCTCATTGCTATTTCATAGGCTCTATTTTGATAATCTGTGCTATGGAATTCCAAAGCTCTTAAAAACTCATCATAGAACCTGATTTCTGATTTATATTCACTAAAAAACTTAAAAAGTTTTTTATAGGTAATAATTTCGTATTCTTTATTAGCCACTTCTTTTTTGGCGTTATCATTTCTTAAAATATCGTGGTGATCTGGCACAAGTAAAATACATTTTACTTCTCTAGCTTCAGCACCTTTATCTTTAATCTTGGCAAAATCACGATACTTATCAAGCTGGTTTTCTATTTCTTCATTCATTTTTTCATCATATTTTTTGCCATTTACTCCAGATTTGATTTTATTTTCTATAACAATAGCATGTTTATCATCTTTTATATAAATATCTATATTTTCATCGGTTTCTCTTGTTATTACAGCCATTTTACTATCCATTTGAAATTTTGCGAATTCAAGGCAAAATTTAGCCAATAATTCTCTATCTTCATTAAGAACATAACTTATAATATTTGAAAATGCTAATTCATCATACTCTTTGCCTATCACTTCAAAAAAATTTACATCTTTTATATCTTCATTATTTTTCATTATTTCATCAACACTTTGGCAAGGTTTTTCATCCCAAAATTCTTTTTTATCTAAAAACTCTTGTAGTTTTGAGTCCTTAAGTTTTTCTTCATCTAAATACTCAATTAACGATTGTTTTGCTCTAAAATTAACATAACATTTATTATCGCTAACTTCGTTTTCATTTACAATATAAATTTTTTGTTTTGGCTTTTTAAAAGAACCAACCTTAAAAGTTACATAGACGGTATTTTTTTGTTCGTTAAATAACTCATTTAATGCTTTTCCACCATATTTTATTTTTTCTTCTTTAATGAGTTTTATTTGTTTGTCTTGTTCTTCATCCATAAGCTTATTTCTAGACCCTTTCATAAACTCATCGCTAATCAAACATTCCAAATCGCTGGCATATCCCAAAATTTCCATATGCCCTTGTCCAACACTACGCACCATAAGAACAGCAGCAGCATTTTTTGCTTTAATATTTATTTTTCCATAAGGTGTTATGTAAATATAATGCTCACCATTGTCAGCTTTAAAAAAATTTATAACTTCATGTCCTAGATTATCATTTAGATAGCCACCACTAAAAACTCTGTTTAAAATTATCATTTTTACCTCTTTTGATTTTTAAAGAATTTTTGAACTCTATCCTTAGTTTTTTAATATAATTTTATCTCACTAAAAACCGCCTATTTTAAAGTAGGAATTTTAGTAAAACTAGCATTTTATGTTGTATTGTTAAATTTAAAAAATTTTTCAAAACAAAGGAATAAAAATGAGATTTTTACAATCAATCTACGAAAGTGAGCAAAAGATAGCGATATAAACATTGATTTAAAAGACTTTAACGAGTTTTTAGGGATTGGTAAGATATCTTTAGAGTAACTTGA
The DNA here is from genome assembly GCF_024723485.1 of Campylobacter sp. RM19072. NCBI lineage: Bacteria > Pseudomonadati > Campylobacterota > Epsilonproteobacteria > Campylobacterales > Campylobacteraceae > Campylobacter > Campylobacter sp. RM19072. Next base: position 13,051 of record NZ_JANQCU010000011.1, on the reverse strand, counting down.
TGGTTGCGAGAGAGGGACTTGAACCCCCGACCCTCGGGTTATGAGTTTTTTGAGCTTATATAATTAGCTATTAAGCTGCATTTTTATATACTTTTACTATGGAAATAAAATATACTAAGCAGTTTGAAAAATGGTATCTTTCTTTATCAGATTATAAAGTCAAAGCTGCTATATTGCGTAGATTTGACAAGATAAAAAATAATGATTATTTGGGCGATTTTAAAAGTATAGATATTGATTTATATGAGCTTAGGATTTTTGTTTCAGGTGGGATAAGATTGTATTATACTATTCAAAATGGTGTTTTAGTTATATTTCTTTGTGGTGGTGATAAATCAAGTCAAGATAGAGATATACAAAAAGCTAAAAATTTATTAAAGGAATTAAAATGTTAGAGTTAAGAGAATTTGACCCTATTGATTTTTTAAATAATTCAGAAATGAGAAAAGAGTATTTAAATCAAGTTTTAGCAGATGGCGATATAGAAGAACTTAAAAGAGCTATATTTTATATTTCCAAAGCCGAAGGTGTAGAAAATATAGCAAAAAAAGCAAATTTAAATAAAGAAAGTTTTTACAATATGTTTAAACCTAATTCTAAACCTAGATTTGAAAGCATATTTAAAATTTTAAATGCACTTGATTACAAACTTAGTTGTAATTAATTTTCTTTAATTTGTAAAAAATTACACTCCACTTTATGCTGTTTAAAATATAACTCACATCCTTTATCCATATTTGAATTAGAAACTATCGCTCTTTTTATAATTTTATTATTTAAATACCTATTGTTTTCTTTTTCATACATATGGCAATCTCCTATAAATTTTCTTACTATATCTTGCTTTATTGGATATATTGAGTTTTTGCATTGTATTAATAACACTTCTTTATCTTTATACCCTATTATGTCTATTCCCATATCTTTTTTTCCTTCTTCCATTCCTTTCATATATATTTTGTATCCCAATCCTTTAAAATGTCTTCCTATTTGAAATTCATATTTAGCACCTTTGTCTATATTTGCTTGTTTTAATTCTTTTATATATTTTTCTTTTTCTATTTTTTCTTGCTCTTTTTGTTTTTTTAGCTTTTTTATCCCTACATAAAAATATCCGCTCGTTAATATACTTCCAAGACAGAAACATATAATATGTGTAAACATTTACTCTATTTCCTTTTTTAGTAGTCTTGTTTTGATATCGGATATATAAAATTCTTGTTCTTTGTCGCTTAATCTTGAAAAATATTCATTTAATTCTTTGATTTTTGAATTACTTTCATTTTCTTTTTGAAAATTTTTTATTAAAAATTTATATAATGCTGGTCTATTTTTTTCCCAGTTATACAATGTTCTAATCTCTATTTGTAGCTCTTTTGCTAATTCTGTTTTATTTACCATTATATGAAAACTTTTCATTATTTTATTTTAAATTAAGCTTATTTATGAAATAATTTCATTGTGATATTTGAATATATTTCATATTTGTTAAATTCTATCATAAATATGAAATTTTTACAAACCAATCAAAATTTTAAGGCGCAGTCAGAATAAGAGAAATGAGAGTAAGTCGCCTTTTTTGTAACTTGCGTTTGGCGTTACGATAATACGCTGGAGCTGAAATCTCTATAAACTTACTCCGCCCTAGTTTTTTTATCGGTAGATCTCTAGGGTGTAATTATTACCGATGATATTAAAATTTTAAAGGATTTACCGTGATTTTACAAGAACAATTTCGTATCAGTTACGAAGTTACCAAAGGCTTCGTTAAGGCTTCTGGCTCAGGTCAGATAAAAATGATGATGGTGAGCTAATTAATTACTCAGCTAGCGTTCGTATTTTTTCTACTAATATTTATCAAAGCAACACTGAAAACGATAAGACAATGTTTGCCAACTCCTATGATAGACAATTGGCTTTTAAGATAGCTTGCGATTCAGATCTTAAAGCTGGTAAATTGGCAAATTTGATTCAATCTACTTTGATTAGCTCTCAGCCTATATTTATAAGCGGTGATATACCAGTTCGCAAGACTGATGGCACTTATGAAGTAAATGTATTTGAGATTAAAGGCGTTGATATGGATAATTTAGATAAGGTTGCGATTAAGAAGTAAATTTGAAAAAAGCCCTAACTAAAATTTAGGGCTTGATTGAGATTTACTATCTCGTAATTTTTAGAAAGGGATTGAGATGAAAAAAGGATTGCTTACTAAAGCTTCTATCGGTGCTTTTGGCTTAATGTCTATGGCTTCACTTGCTAACGCTGCGGTTACAGTCGATTCAAGTACTGGTGCTATTAGCGGTAGTATTGATTTAAGTATAGTCTATGGCGCTTTTGCTATTGTTTTATCTGCAATTGCTACAATCTGGGGACTAAAAAAAGTTTTCAGAATTTTTGGTTTTTAATTTCTAAACCCTTTAATGGGTTTATTTTCTTAAGCCACAAAAAATGCGTTTATTTTTCTTGAAATTTTAAGAACGCTCCGCATTTTTTGTGGTGCAGCGCGAATAATAGAGTTGGCTGGGCTAAGTTGTCTTTTTCGAGCGCTGTCAAAAATTGTCTTGGTGGCTTTATGGATATAGATATTCAAAATTTGATTTTATTTGAAAGCTCTTTTTTGGTGTCGTTCTTGTTGCTTTGTTTGCTGTTAAATCACTTCTATATGTTTTTAAAATATTTGATAAGGAATAAAAATGATGACTGGGCATATCACTGGCTTATCTTTCGATGATTATAATTTTCTAATGGGTTTTACTGGCATATTGTGCGGTTTTTCAATTTTCTTGATTACTTTGTTTGTTATCTCTAATTTAAGGGCTTAATATGGATATTTTAACAATTACTGGCTCTGCTTCATTTGATTATTTCTTTTCTATATTTTTCTATTTTACAATTACTGCCGTTCCGTTTTTACTCGCATTTGTATTAATAGCTAATAAGTCGTTACGATGAGATATATATATTTATTATTGTTGCTACTTACAAATTTATACTCTTATTCTTATAATGTTATAACTAGCGATACTTTCAATCCGGTAAAAGATGATACATATAACCCTAATGATATATTGAGTAGTAAAAAAAGATTATTTGTTACTGATTATGGTGATTATATTTATGAAAATTCGGTTATAGATTTTAAAGTAAATTCTAATTGTTATGATGTATTGAATTCTAAAAATTCGCCTTGTTTTTATAATCCAAATGGTCATGAATTTATAATGCTCGATCTTAGCGATTTTTCTACATATTCTATGGCTAAATCCGTTAATTATGATTATGATGGAGCTCCTAAAAATGATGGCGCTTTTTATGTTTTGTATGGTTCAAATAATTTTCGTGATCCTTGGTATATATTTTATATGGAAGGTGAATGTGGTTCAGATTGTCCTCAAGAGTATATAGATGAAATGCAAGAAAGTTTTAAACGCAGCTATGATTTAGTTATGAAAGTATCTGATCGGCTTTTTTATATCGAGGAACACTCTAATTCACTTTATCAAGGATATTATTTTGCTTATTTTTATCCTTATCAAACCGAAGAATCTATTAATAATAGTGGACTTTTTGATGGAATGGATAATTTTTTTACTAGCGTTCAGTATAAATTTACTCTAAATAACTCTTATCGTCACACTTGCCCCGTGGGTAGCAAATTTAATCCTGATACTGGCTTATGTTTTGAAGATTGCACCGATTACGATGTTAGCGATTCAGAATTTAAATTTCAATTCAATGATGGTAAATGTTTAGTTGTCACTGGTGCTACTAGCAATTATGATATCGCAAAAGCCTATTGTGAATTTAAAGACTCAAATTATACTATTACCGGTGCTGATCCATATGCTCCTGGCTCTAGTTCTATAATGTATTTTTGTGATAATTATATCAATATGATTCAATTGCCAGATGATTTATTTCAAAAAGCTCCAGAATTCGATAATAAAGATGATAACACTGATAATTCTATCGGTGGTTCTACTGATAATGGGAAGAATGGCTCTACAACAAATCAAGGAGATAGCGAAACTTCAAGCGGTGGGGGTTCTAGTGGCGGAAGTTCGAGCGGTTCAAATATTGGCGATAATGATGATGAAACGACTGGTGGCGGTAATGGCTCAAGCGAATCTAACTCTACTAGCGGTAATAATCCAGGTGGCGGTAGCGGTTCTGGTGGCGTTGGCACTGATGGCACTGATGGCAATGGAGCAGATCAAGGCGGAGATTCAGAAGGTGAAGGTATAGGCAATACGGATAAAGAAGCCGTTGAAGGCGCTCTTGGTGGTTTAGGTGGCTTATTTGATGATGTATTTGATAGCTTTTTTGATCTTGGTAACTCTTTAGATGAAATGTTAGCAAATTTGGAAAATAGCGTTAATTCCGCCAAAGATTCACTTAAGCCTTTTGGTAGTATCTCTGCTACTACTGTTACTACTTGTCCTTTGGATTTTTCATATAGTAATCCTTATCCGATTAATTTTTCAATCGATTTATGTTCGCCTTTGTATTCCGTAAATGGCTTGGTTTATTCAATAATCTTTTTGTCTATTTTATCGCTTAGCGTGATATTTTTCATAAAAATATTAATAATGCTACTGGCTACATTCTAGGAGATTTAAATGGTTGCAGCTATTCAAGCTTTGATAAGTTTTATAGGATTTATATTTACTTCCGTTGTTGAATTTATAGCTGGTTTCTTTGGCAAAAAAGTTGTTTTACTTACTATTTTATACCCTATTATCATAGGTTTTGCTACATATGTTTTTACATATGTATTTATAGAATTTTTAAATTTGCTTTTAGGACTATTTAATTTAGTAAATATTGTTAATGAGAATATGCTTGATATGATTCGTAGCTCTGATAAAAATTTGCAATTTTTCTTATCGGTTATGTCGGCTAGCGGTGTTTGGAAAGCCTTTGTTGATGCCTATAATATAGTAAGCCCTTTGTTTTATTTATTGCTTGTATTTTTGACTATTGTTTTAATTTTTAAAGCTAAAAATTTAGTATTTAATCAAATCAAATATCTTTATGATCTGCTTATAAAAACTGGTGTTGGGAAAAAATAATGGCAATTCATTATATAGTTGGCAATCCAGGTAGCGGTAAAACCTATTATGGCGTTTATATACTATATGATAAATTTATACGCATTAAAAAGACAAATTTTTTCTCTCGCTTTGCTAAGCAAAAAGAGCAAAAGCAGTATGATTTTGGATATACCAATATTAATGAGTTTAATTTTGATTCTAGTGATAAGATACGCAAATTAGAGCTTGAGCCTTTAAAAGAGAAGCTAAGTCTTTTATATAATATGTATAAGCTTAATGCTCCAGATTCTGAGCTGATAGAGACTGCGAAATCTTTTGATTTTTTTAATGTTATATTTGTTATAGATGAAATTCATAATTTTTTTGTTAGTAAAGATGAGATATTGATATGGTGGCTTACATATCATAGGCACTTACACCACGAGCTATATTTAATTACCCAAGATTTATCTTTAGTTGATAATGAGTATAAAAGAATCGCAGAATTTTTCTATAGAGCTATCGATAGCTCAAAAAGATTTTTTAGCAAGAAATTTAGATACTTCCAATATACCAGTTATAGGTTATATGAAAAAGATTTAATTCGTAGATTTCACATTGATTTCATTTAAGAAGTTTTTAATTTATATCATAGCGGTGATGATAATATAAGAAGTAGTTATTTGAGAAAATTTTTTATATTTCGTGCTTTTTACTTATTTTTTCATTTTTTCTATTCTATATGCTTAAATCTTTTGTTACTCCACCAGATGATACTAGCAAACCAAGTCAAAAATTTACTGATAGCAATAGAACCAAAGTAAGCTCTAATATTAGACAAAATTTGCCTAGCGATAAAATAGATGATACTTTAGGTTTTTATTATAAATATACTTGTGTTGGGTTTGATTGTAAATTTGATAATAGTGATGACTTGTTTGATGTAAGGCTCTTAAGCTATCTTTTAAGTAAAACTGAAATTTTGTATAAGATTGATTCTAGTAAATCTAAAAATAGCGTTGAAACTAACATTATCATTAAAGATGATGTTTTTAAAGTATTAAATATTGCATTTAATACAAATAAAAATTCTAAAGGACTAACCGATGATTTTAAAAACCCTTCGTTTGCCAGTGGTTCTAGCAGTTTTTTGCCAACTCTCTCAAGCCGCAATAATTAAGAATAGTTTGCTTGATTTTGCCAATATAGCTTCTACAAATTCAAAGATAGAAATTTTGATTAGCGGTGATATAAAAGCCAAGGACTTTTATTTTTTCTCGCCTTATTCAAATTCTGAAATTGATTTGCCAGTTTTTAAAAAGATGATAGAAGTATCGGGCTTTAGGCTTTTAAAATTTGATGACTTTTATTATGTTGATAGGGTAGATGGGAATCTAACTGCTAGCAACAATCAAGAGCTTTCAAATTTGTTCTATATCAAACTTCAGAATAATAGTTTTGATGAAGTAAATAGCATAATCAATATGTATGATAGAAATGCTACTTATATTAGCCAAGATAATGCCGTTGCTTTTAAGGCTACTGATAAGGAGTATAGCGAGATATTATCAGCAGTGTCTATGTTAGATGAAAAGGACTTCGAGCAAGTAAATTTTAAGATTACCATTTTAGAGACCAATTTAGATGAGTTACGTTCTAGGGGAACTGAGATAAATTCATTGCTTAAAGGTGTCGATAGTGTAGATTTTAGGTATTTTTTTAATTTGCTGACTGTTCCTTATACTGCCAATACTAATGTTAGTAATCAAAGCTCTAATTTTTATGGCGTGTTAAAATTTTTAGATTCTAATGCTATTACCAAGATAAAATCTAGCCCTTTTTTGGTGGCTAAGAATAATACTTCCGTTTATTTTTCCAATGTTAGAAATATCCCTTTTCGCACTTCTATTAGGCAAGTTCAAGACTCACAAAGCTCTACTCAAGAGAATTTTGAATATAAAGATGTCGGTTTAAAGCTTACCTTAAAGCCTAGAATTATTGATGAATTTGTATATACGGATATATATTTTGTATATGAGAATTTGATTAATACGGATAATTTAACGCCTACTACGACTAAAAAGGAGTTAAAGTCTAATTATAAGCTAAAAAAGGGAGATATTTTAGTTCTTAGCGGAATTAACGAGCAAATAGAAAATACAAATAGAACCGGTATCCCAATCTTAAAAGATATATGGCTCTTAAAGTATCTATTTTCTACCCAAAAAGTTGAAGTTAGCAACTCTATTATCTCTATATCTATTGAAGTGTTTTAAGCGAGTGATTCAAAATGCTAAGGTCAAATTTTTTAATGACTGCCGCCGCTAACGCCGACTATGAGCGCAGCGCGAGTAACGAGCGCGGCGCGAATAAAGCGGCGGCTTGTCAAATTAATAAAAAAGTCTTACCTTTAAGCTTTGGAATTAGCGAAGCTGATTTGGAGCGCGCGAACGCCAAGCTACAAAGCCAAAGATTATGGCTCAAATCTCAAATTTATAAAGTAGATGATGAGAGTGGCGAAGTCAAAACTTTGCTTGATTGTTCTTATTCTGCTAATTTTTCTAGTAGGTATTATGCTGAGTTAAATAATCGTGTAAATACAATTAATGATTTTTCATTTAACCAAGGTTTGCAGTCTAGCTTTTTGACAATTACGCTTAATGGTTGCTTTAGAGATGCCCTTATGGGTGATTTTAGTAGGTTTAAGGCTAAAGATAGGGATTTACTAAGTGAAGAGTTTAAATATAAGATGAAAAATTGTCCTAATGATATAAATATTAAGGATTTGATAAATTTGCTTAATTACCAGTGGAATTTATTTATAGTTCGCATACACCGCAAATATAAGAATTTTACTAAGTATTATATCCGCTCTTTTGAGCCGCACAAAAAAGATGGCGTTCCGCATATTCACGCTTTAATTAGTTATCCGCAATATGCGCATGAATACATACTCAAGGCTTTTAAAGATATATTTTATGCTCCGCAAAATTTAAGGCAAAATTATTTAACAAAAGAGCAGATAGCCAAGGGCGAAATTAATGGCTTTCAATGGACTTTAAGCAATCCTACTGGCTATATTCTAAAGTATATCAATAAGACTTTTATAAATTTTAATGAGCGTGACAATCTAGACTATAATACCGCTTGGTATGTTAAATATAAGGTTCGCCGTTTTATCAGCTCTAAGCACCAAATTCCGCTATGGATATATAGAAAAATCAACTTTTTTTATAAGGATTTTTATAATTTATGCAGTATAAAATCAATGTCTGAATGGCACTGCGAGTGGAATTTTGATGAAACTTATTTTTTGCTTCAAAATATCCATAGTGGCGAGACTATATCTTGCGTTGATGGAGTTATAAAGCACTCTATAAGCGATAATATTATTCACTACTACCATAAAGAAAAACCCCAAGATATAGATAGAATTTATCGTGTATATGAAAAGCCGACTATAAAAGATAAATCCAGCAAAATTTTGTTTGAGAGTAAGCCTATAATTACAAATATGAAAGATTATACCTTGCTAAGCTATTATCGCAGCCTTGATAGCAATACTTGCAATTTGCAGCACCTTGCATATGTAGAAAACGAGCTTATAAAAAGAAAAATGGGTATATTCTGCGGTAAAAATAGCCCAAATGATTTAAATACCGTGTTTGAAAATTTTGGCGTTGATTGCGATGGAGTGATTTACTATGATTTTAAATGAAGTTTTTGAGAAGTATTTGATATACTATGAATTCTTACTGCGTCCATCTACCTTAAAAAGCGATATAGCCACATATAATAAGCACATTAAGCAAGGTTTGGGTCTTAATTATATTAATGAGATTGTCTTTTTAGATATTCAGAGTTTTTGTAATAACTTGATAAGATCTGGATATAAAATAAAAACAGTTAAAAACATACTAACCAAATTAAAGGTAGTTTTTAAATTTGCTATTAAGCTAGAGTTGATAACAAAAAACCCTTGTGATTTTGTAGAATTACCTAGATTTGATAATAAAATTTACTTTAACTACTCTGTAAAAACGCAAAAGAATATCATAAGGGCTATCATTAATAACGATTCTCCAACTAGCGATATATTTTATTTTTTATTGCACGGTAGGAGAAAAAACGAAGTATTATCTTTGAAGTGGTCTGATATAAATTTTAAAAATAAGACTTATTCTATACCTTTTCAAATCAATAAAGCTAAAAGAACTATGATATATTTGATGAGCGATGGTTTATATCATAGACTTTATAAAAGATATGTATCGCTTGTGAAATCTGGCTCATATTCTCTAGATAATTATGTTTTTGTCAATCCAGCTACTAATAATAAATATGTTGATTTGCGTAAATCTTGGCATAGATTGTTAAAAACCAATAATCTACCTAAGCTTAGATTACACGATATAAGGCACTTAATAGCAACTTATTCTATAAATCATTTAGGATCATCTGTTGAATTAGTTAGTTACTGTTTAGGGCATACTAATATTGCCACTACTCAAAGGTATATAACTAAAGATATGAAAATGTCGCTTGGCGTGATTGAAAATATGCTTAAATCCGTAAAATAAAAATTAATAATTGTATAAGAATAAATTTAGATGGCTAAGAATTTGATTTTATGATTATTGGTTGCGAGAGAGGGACTTGAACCCCCGACCCTCGGGTTATGAGACCTAATAAGCATAAAACCACTAAGGATAAGGCTAATGCACATATCAAGGATAACCTAGGCAAAGTTGTAAGTAAGCTTACAGAAAGTGAGCTAGGCGTAGCTACAAGATTTATATATAAAGAAGCTGAAGCTACCCAGCAGCTAGCTATGAGAGTTCTAGCAGTAAGAAGGGTAGTCTATCAATTCTCTAATACTCTTAAATTAGAGATAGATGATTATCTAGCTAAGGCAGCTCAAGGTAAAGAAGATATCCCTGAGCTTCTAGAGCTATATGCTAAGCTAGGTCAGGTATATTCTATGAGATTAGCCCTAAGGGGGCTTAGTGCAAATGTAGGTAGAGCCTTAAACGCCCATAAGATAAAAGTAGGTGCTAGTGAAGTTGATATAAAATCACTCACTGAGTATGAGTTAAAAAATCTAATGGGAAGAGCTGGTGGGCACGATGATATCTTAAATGCTTTAAAATCTTTCTCTAAAAAGATTGAAGAAGGTAATATCAAAGATGGTCTTAATGAAGCAGGAGTTATCAGATTTACCACTTTTAATAGTGTGTATGCAGGTTTTTTGGGTAGTATCTTATCAGGATATCCTACACACCTTATAAACATTGGCTCAAGTGTTCTAAACATAGCTATGCATATAGCTACACAACATATGGCTATATTTGGTAGGGCTCTATCTAAAAGAGATATAAATGAGCTATCACAGATACAAGCAGCTTATAAAGGATTAGCAGCAGGTATAGCAGATGCCTTTAGATATCATAAGGGTATCCCTGAAGATAATATGGGTTATTTTTGGCGTTCATTTAAAGATAATGAGAGTTATATAGATATTAATATCAAGGTTGAACACTCAACATCTAAATTAACACCTAGCCACTACTCTAAAGTAGGTAGAGAATACTGGGCTACTAGAGACTGGAAACAGCACCCTGTAGCTTGGACTGCTGGATATCTAATGGATTTTATGACACTTCCACTTAGATTTTTACAATCTACTGATGAAGCTATGAAAGCCATAGTATATAAGAGTGAAATATATAGGCTTGGTATTAACTATATCAATGAAAGCCCTTTGTATGCTAATGCTTCTAAAGAGCAGAAGCTACAGGCTCTTGAAGATATAGTTTTTGACCCAACAAATGTTCCTGTGCAAGGTAAGGATATATCTCAAAGATTTATAACTAAACTAGGTCTAGATAAGCAGAATTTAACTGAAGCAGAAGATAAGCTAGTAAAAGATATCAAATCAATCCATAGCTTAGCTATAGGGACAGCTAGGTCTATGACCTTTACAACACCTTTAAATAAAGATGGTGTAACTATAACAGACCTTAGCCCTAATCCATCTTTAAAAAAATGGGGTGAGACTGATAGGTATTTTTTAGATAACGCTAGGATAATAGCTAAAGATGTTAAAGATAACTACCCTAAATGGATACTAGGTGGTGTGGGTGCTGGACTAGATAAAGTAGCTATGTCTATTACAGATATAAAGCATCTAAACAACCCATTAGGTGTTGTTATGAAATATACCATACCTTTTGTAAATACTCCTTTAAACTTAGTTAAAGGTGCAGGGCGTATGACACCTTTAGCTATCTTAAGTAGAGAGTTTCAAGCTGATATAGCAGCAGGTGGAGTAAGGAGATGGACTGCTTTAAATAAAGTTGCTCTAGGTTCGTTTATGATGTGGCAAACTTGGGAGCTTATGGAAGAAGGAAGGTTAATAGGTAGTATCCCTAAGGAGTTAAGGGGTGCTGCAGGTATGCCACCTGAGAACTCTATAAAGATAGGTGATACTTGGTGTAGCTATGCTAGATTTGACCCTGTGGGTATTTTAATAGGTGTTGTGGCAAACTTAGGACAAGCCTTGCATTACAATGAAGCAGAAGAAGAGGATAAGAGAAATGCTTTTGCCGCTGTTATGATAGCTCTTTCTAATACAGTCATTAGCAAGTCTTATATGACAGCTCTATCAGGGTTAGTAGAAGCTATGACTGCTGATGCAGTAAATGAGAAAACTCTAACGCAGACAATATCTAAATCTGTTACTGCTTCTATAGTGCCTTTTAGCTCAATGCTTAGGGAGGTACTTGGTGAGACTGACTATGTAAGAGAGTTAAGACCTGATGCCGATGGAGTAGCAGGTTTGTTCGAGGCAGTAGGTAATCAGCTACAAGCAATTATAGCCCCTGCTACTTTAGAGCCTAGGTTATCAGTACTTGGTGAGCCTATAGCTCAGCATAGTAAGGTTGCTGGTATTAGATACTCTAATTTTACACAAGACCCTGTATATTTAGAGCTTATAAATGTAGGCTACAATGGTAAGGGGGTTAGTGATACCTTTAGTTTAAATGGTGTTACATTAGACCTAAAACCTAGCCAAGAAAACGCTATAAGAAAGATAGCTGGAGAGATGGGGATAAAAGATGCACTACAACAGCTTATAAGCGACCCTAAATATCAAGCCTTACCTATTGAACTAAGAAAAGATGAAATAGTTAAGGTTGTAAATAGGTTCTATAGCAAGGCTAAGAGAGTGTATGTGCAAAATAACCCTGATATGTTTGCTGAGTATAAAGAGGGTCGTGAAGAGAAAATTAACCTATTAAAGGGCGATAGCTCTAAACCTCAAAAACATAGAATACCAGCCATTGAAATGCAAATAAAAGAGAGAGAAAATCCTGTGGGGTCAAACCTATTTTAATAACATAAATGAAAGGAGGTAATTTATGAGTAGTGAAGTATTTAATTCTACTAGTATCTTAGAGACTTCTAAGGTGCTTAGGTTGGTAGATACTGGTCTAGAGAAGCTTGTGGATACAGGTGGCTCTAGGCTAACCTATCTAGCAGCACCTAAGGACGCTAAAGATGCTGTAAATAAAGAGTATTTAGAGCAAAGTTTTGAAGAGGCTAAAGAGGCTTTTGAGAACATTAAAACACAAACTTTAGCTATTAAAGATGAAGCAATAGAACAAACTAATGCTATAAAAACAGCTACTAATCAAATCAAAACAGGGGCTGAGCAAATCAAATCTCAAACCCAGCAGATAAAAACTGAGACTAATACTATCAAAACTCAAACTGAGCAAATTAAAACTCAGACTGAGCAGATAAAAACTCAAACCCAGCAGATAAAATCTCAAACTGAGCAAATCAAATCAGAAACCCAACAGATAAAGCTAGAGCTAGTAGCTAAAGCCCAAAATCTCTCTGAGCTAATTGATGCTTTAGAGCAGATAAAGCAAAGTAATGGGGTTAGAGTTGATGAGATAATCCAAAGCCTAATATTATCTGATAAAGAGTTTTTAGTTAGGGCTATGGAT
>NZ_JANQCU010000010.1:0-66113 GCF_024723485.1 Campylobacter sp. RM19072 | reverse complement strand
CCAATAGCCAAAAGCTACTCTCAAATGCTGAAATTGAGTTTAACAAAGCAAGAACGGAGCTTGTAAAAGCTCAAACTTCTACCGAAAAGCAAAAAAACGCCGCAGTAATAAGAGAAATAGCTAGTTATGATGACCAACTACGCACAAAAGAAGCTGAGATAATCACAAATGCGGTATTTGGCTATGCTAGTGGTGGGGTAGCAGTCCCACAAGACCTATCAGAAAGAATGATAACTACAATCGATAAAATCACGCCAAATAGCTAATGAACCCAAATACATTTTTAAGCGGTTGGAAACCAGCTGGAAAGCCATATGTAGAGCAAAAAAAGGATTTGCTCCTAGCTAGAAATAAAGCATTAAATAAGATGGTGGAGCTTTTACATAAGCAACTAATTAGAAAAGGTAGGCTTAAAAATAGAAGTGGTATTTTTTATCATCCAACCTTAAGAGCTAATGTATATTACACAAGAGTTTATGATATAAAGTCTGGGTCAGTAGCACCATACTCAAGAGATAACTGGCTTGATTTAGGGCTTAATCAGTATTTTATGGGGCAAAGTCCATATCACTGGTATAATGGCGACCCAGGTGATGGGATATTAGATTTTGATATATTATTTTTCATATTATTATAATTATTTATAAAATAATAATCAATTTTAATAATAATTTAAATTTTATTTAATTATAATTGATAATAGATTTCATTATTGGAGAGTTATATGACTTTGGATCTATTAGAAAATGGTCAGATGGCTAAAATTCTAAATTTCAATGTAACTGAGAAGTTGCTTGAGAGATTTTTTAGTCTGGGGCTATCAAAATTTAAAACTATAAAAAAGGTAGAGAGCTCACTTGGTAGCTCTACTATTTTAATAGAGTGTAATAGAAACTTTTTAATGCTAAGATATGATGAGGCAAAAAGCATTGAAGTAGAGAGAATTTAGATGAGAAAGATTATTAAAATTGCACTTGTTGGTCAGCCAAATGTAGGCAAAACTCTACTTATAAATTCACTAAGCGGGTCGCATTTAAAAGTTGGAAATTTCCCTGGTGTTACGGTGGAAAAATCAGAGGCAAAATTTAATTATAAAAATTATGAGATTAAAATTATCGATCTTCCTGGGACATACTCGATAAATGATTATTCGCTAGAAGAGAGAATTACTAAAGAATTTATAGATAGAGATGATTATGATATTATTGTAAATGTTGCAGATTCTGCTAATTTAGAGCGAAATTTAATTCTTACAACTCAGATTATGGAGAGAAATAAGAAGATGATTTTAGCTCTAAATATGAGCGATGAAGCATCTAAAGAGGGGATAAATATCGATACAAAGGTGCTTCAAAATCTCCTTGGTATCCCTTGCATATCAGTATCTGCTAGTTTAAAATCAAATTTAAATGAATTAATGGATCGTATAATAGATATTCACAACTTGCCATATACTCCAAATAAGAGGATTTTTAGCGATGTGATTGAAGATGAGATATGGGCTATTTGCGACTTTTTAAAAGCTAAAAATGATATTAATATAGATGAGTTAAATTATAGAAATGTTGCTATTGCTTTGTTAAAGCAAGATAATAAAATTTATAAAATTTTGCACGATAAGCCAATTTGGATAGAGCTTTCAAAGGTTATTGAAAATTCTCACAACAACTTATATATTCACTACAAAACCAAATCCATAAATGAGATATTTATGCAAGAGTGCAGTGATTTTGTAAGCGGTGTGATTGCTAAGAGTGTGGCGTTTCATAGTGTTAAAGAGCTTAATTATACCAAAATGCTTGATAAAATCTTGATCAATAAATACATTGGAATTCCTATATTTTTGTTTTTTATGTGGTTGATATTTCAGCTGACTTTTACCCTTGGAGCTGTGCCTATGGACTATATAGAGGCTGGGTATGTGGCGTTGGGTGATATGATAAAACAGAGTGTAAGCAATGAGCTTATATCATCTTTATTAGCTGATGGGATTATCGGTGGCGTTGGTGCTGTGTTGTTATTTTTGCCTAATATAATTATTCTATTTTTTGGCATTGCACTTTTAGAGACTACTGGATATATGGCTAGGGTGTCATTTTTGCTAGATGGATTTTTTTCATAAATTTGGTCTGCATGGCAAGAGCTTTATCCCTTTAGTAACTGGCTTTGGCTGTTCTGTTCCAGCGTTTATGGCTACTAGGACTTTAAAAAATGAAAAAGATCGCCTTCTTACGCTTTTTATCATAAATTTTATGAGTTGCGGTGCTAGATTGCCAGTGTATGTGCTATTTATAGGTGCTTTTGCTCCTGAAAGTCAAGCTGGTAATTGGCTATTTGGAATTTATATTTTTGGGGCTATTTTAGGTCTTATCGCAGCGAAAATATTGCGTTTAACCGCATTTAAAGGTCCAGATGAGCCATTTGTCATGGAGATGCCAAAATATATAATGCCAAATTGGAATATTATATGGTTTATGGTCTATAATAAGGCTAAAATGTATATTAAAAAGGCCGGGACTTTCATTTTAGCAGCAGCTATACTTATATGGTTTGCAAGTAGCTTTCCATTCCAAAGTCAGGTTAAAGATAGCTATAAGCAAAAGATAGAGCTAGCTGCAAATGATGATGAAAAAGATAGATTATCTTACGAATTAGAAAATATCTTAATAGAAAATAGTTATCTAGGTAAGGCGGGGAAATTTATTGAGCCGATTTTTGCTCCTTTGGGATTTGATTGGAGATTGAGCGTTTGTATAGTTAGTGGTTTAGCAGCTAAAGAGGTTGCTATATCTACAATGGGCGTTTTATACTCATTAGGTAGTCAAGTCGATGAAACAACTCAAGGATTAACCCAAAAGATACAAGAGTTAATACCATTAGAAGTGGCAGTAGCGTTTATTCTATTTATTATGCTTTATAATCCATGTTTGGCTGCTACGATTGTCTTTGGCAAGGAAGCTGGCGGGTATAAGTATATCTTTTATCTATTTATATTTACAACATTTGTTGCTTATATTATCTCATTTATTGGGTTAAATATTGCAAAGCTATTTTGATGGCTTTGTGATATTTTTGATTTTAACTCTTTAATAAAATATTTAGATTTTATTTTTTTGCTTTTGCTAAAATTGTCCAAATTTAAATTTTAAGGTTGTATAATGATAAAATACATAACTACAATAATTCTTGCCATTACTGCGCTAATGGCTAATCCAAAAGGTGGTGATATGTCAAATTTAAAAGAGATATATTTAGGTGGTGGGTGCTTTTGGGGTACTCAAGGGTATTTTGATCGTATCAAAGGCGTTAAATACACTCAAGTTGGTTATGCAAATGGAAAAAGCCAGGAAACTAGCTATTATGAGATAAGCAAAACTGATCACGCTGAGGTTGTAAGAGTGCGATTTGATCCAAATGTAGTGGATTTAAATGAGATTTTAGAGCACTATTTTCGCATTATAGATCCATTTTCTATCAATAAGCAAGGTAATGATATAGGAAGGCAGTATCGCACCGGAATTTACTATAGCGATGAGAGTTTAAAGCCTATTGTAACTGAATTTATAAGGGCTAAACAAGCTAAATTTGATAAAAAGATAGCAGTCGAAATAGAGCCTTTGAAAAACTATGTAGAAGCAGAAGAGTATCACCAAAAATATTTAGAAAAAAACCCAAATGGATATTGCCATATAGATTTAAATTTAGCCAATAAACCTCTATATGATGAGAGCAAATTTAAGCTCCCTAGCAAAGATGAGCTTAAAAATACTCTAAGTGATTTAGAGTATAGGGTAACGCAAGAAAAGGCCACCGAACGCCCATATAGTAGTAAATATGATAAATTTGATGAGCGTGGGATATATGTGGATATAGTGAGCAAAAAACCGCTTTTTAGCTCTAGTGATAAGTATGATGCTGGGTGCGGATGGCCTAGCTTTACTAAGCCTATAACGACTGATGCGACTGGCTATAATCGTGATCTAAGCCATGGTATGGATAGAATAGAGGTTACTTCTAGGCTAAGCGGAAGCCATTTGGGGCATGTTTTTGATGATGGTCCAAGCGATAAAGGTGGATTGAGATATTGTATAAATGGCGCTTCTTTGGAATTTATCCCTTATGATGAGATGGATAAAAGAGGCTACTCTGAATATAAAATTTATGTTAAATAATTAAAATTTTATGGGAGATACAGAACTCCCATTTTATTTTAAATTTATTAAATTAGCTATAAAATATTTAACTCTCTAATACGCGCGATATTTTCCCAATTAGTGTGAATATATATAAAGTAGCTCCAGTAGCTGGTGCATAGTGTAGCAAATAAGGGGTAAAATCTCTGCTCTTTTTAAGATTAATAAGATATATAACACAGCAAATAATAAGTACAAAAATATTTAAAATTAGATTAAGAGCATACCAAACCACAAAGCTAAAAGTGCTAAACACTAGGCTTGGCGAGATGCTTTTCTTAAAGCCATATCGCAAAATAGCCAAAGTTATAATCCATATAAGCAAAACAATGATGGGCATTACAATGCTAATTAATAATAATCCCTCAAATCCACCACTAAGTATAAAAATAAAGCTTAAAATAGTAGCGATGAAACCCCATACTCTAAGGGTTAAATTTTCGCAAAACTTACATATTAAATATACACAAACAAGAGCTATTATTCCTACTATTTCCATCTTCTATCCTTTAATATGATGATATTTTACAATAACCTATTTATTTTCATCACTCTATAGTCATTTTGAAAGCCATATTGGCTAAATTTCAAGCTATTTTGGATATATCTCTACTAATATATGAACTAGCTCTTTGTGCTTTGATAACTCTTTTTTGATAGATTCTATATCTAATGGCTCATCTGAGCTTAAAGAGATTATACAAGCGTATTTATCCTTTGCTACTTTTATAAGATGTAGATCCTTGATGATTAGATCACTTCTAAATAGGCGTAAAATATCGATAACTTCACTAACTATTGGCTCATTCATATTTGCATCAAGCAGTATTTTACCTGATTGCCTTAGCAGTCCCATAGCCCACACTAAAATTAAAATAGCTCCCACTATCCCCATAAGCGGATCAAGAAAATCAGCCCCAAATAAAAGCCCAAAACTTAAAGCTATTATAGCTAAAATAGAAGTAAGCGCATCAGCTATGACATGCATATAAGCAGCCTTTAAATTTAGATCATCGTGGTGGTGATCGTGATTATGATGATCGTGGCTAGACCTTAATAGCCAAGCACAGATTAAATTCACCACAAGCCCTATAATAGCGATGAAAATTGCCTCTTTATATGCTATAGTTTGCGGGTTTATAAATTTTAAAATAGAGTGATAAATCATCAAAAACGCAACCACCAAAAGAGATAACGCACTAGTATAACTAGCTAGAATTTCTATCTTATATGTGCCAAAATTAAATCTACCATCGCTTTTATATCTATTTGATATAATGTAGGCAAAATATGCTAGTCCCAGTGCTAAAGCGTGAGAACTCATATGCCAACCATCAGCCAAAAGTGCCATTGAGCCAAAATATATCCCGCCTATAATCTCAGCTACCATCATAATTATTGTGAATATTATCGCATATAGTGTATTTTTCTTAGCAATATCATTTGAAGAGTGAAAGCCATGGTCGTAGGCGTATCGCATTTGTGTGTGATTTATCATTTTATCTCCTTAATTTTATTAGCTTCAGTTATTAAACTATTTTTATAAAGCTCTCTAAGCTTAAGCGAGTATTGTCCGATTTTACCGCCATTTATGGCTTTGCCATCTGCTTTTATAACTGGCAAGAGTATTATTGTCGTAGCACTTATGAAGCACTCATCTGCGTTATATACTTCACTCATGCTAAATTTACGCTCTTGGACTTTTAGACCAATTTGTGTGGCTAAGCTTAAGAGTTTATTACGCCTAATTCCTGGTAAAATCTCATTAGATAGGGGTTTGGTTATCAAAGTGTGATCTTTTATGATAAAAGCACTACTACTTCCAGCTTCAGTTACATAGCCATTTTCTACCATAAAGCACTCATCAGCCCCAGCTATCGCAGCTTGATTTTTAGCGTAGCATTGACCTAGTAAAGAGATGGACTTTAT
Organism: Campylobacter sp. RM19072; assembly: GCF_024723485.1. Taxonomy (NCBI): domain Bacteria; kingdom Pseudomonadati; phylum Campylobacterota; class Epsilonproteobacteria; order Campylobacterales; family Campylobacteraceae; genus Campylobacter; species Campylobacter sp. RM19072. The sequence continues at coordinate 59,991 of NZ_JANQCU010000010.1, read as the reverse complement.
ATCGCGTCTTTTCCATCTTATATCTTCAGTGGAGATTATGCTAATACCGCTTTTGGATTTTGGATTTTCAAGGACGCTATCAGCAAAGGCAAAAGCCATTATAGTTGGTTCAATCCCTTTTACAAAGATAAAATCTCTTGGGGCAATCCCACGGGTAATTTGTATATATAATCCACCTTCTTTAAGTGAGTTTATCTCTATTAGTTTGTTTAAGATTGCTTCAAATTCGCCCTTAGAGTATGGTAAATTTAGGCTAATTTCGCTCAAACTCCTTTGAAATCTATCCCAAAATCCATCCCTTTCTACCATGGTTGAATTTACCACTGGTACTACCTCATAAATCCCATCGCCAAAGATAAATCCACGATCAAATATGCTTATTTTAGCACTATCTTTATCGATAAATTTGCCATTTAAAAAGACTTTTTGCATGGAGATCATTGCTGCCATTTTGACTCCTTTTTTAAATTTAAGTTATTTTATCAGCTTTTGACTAATTTTTAGATATAATAGCCCATTTAAATTATCAAAAAGTATGACAATGGTAGAGAAAATTAAACAATTTATATTTAAAAATTTATTTGTAGTATCTAAGCAACCGGTGCTTTTTCGTGATCTTTTAGAGGCAAATTGCTTATATAATGAAGGAATGCTAATCGATCCATCTAAGCTGAATTTTCGCTATCGTAATCGTAGATTTTACGCTATTTATGCCTTGCTTTGCCTTATTGTTTTAACGCTTTTTGTCTGGATACTTCACATATTATTTAGCAAATTTGAAGCAGATTTGCATGTTTCGGTTATTATTACTGTGATTTTAACTGCGTGCGTGTTTATCGGATTTGACTATTTTAGGGTTTGGACTAGAAGATTAATTAGCCTTGAGCTGATCCGTGCTGCGTGGAAGGTGCATTTCCCATATTTTCCATATGAGAAATACTCCCAAAAAATTGAGATAATTTATAATGAGGCTATAAAGCATGAGATTTCACGCAAAGATTTAGAAAAATATGTCTTAGATAGATTAGTTCATACCATATCATCTGATAAGTAGGTCGCTATAGGCTATTATCCTATCTTGTCTTTTTGCTATCTCTAGCAGTAAAAATCTTATTTTTTTATCTTGACTTAGAATTCTGCTTTCCATATTATCATAAAAATAGTATGGAAGTTTATCTACTCTTTTTTCTATCATCTCAAATCTAGTTGATATGATATTTATATCTGAGATCAAGGCGTCTTTGGCTCCGTTTGGCTTTGAAGGGTGGTTAAGCCATTGAGTATAGACTTTTAGATTGCTAAGAAGTGAGCTTATATCATATAAATTTCTATAAATTTCTAGATATCTCTTTAGCTCTTTACTTCTATCGCTTTGCGTGATTGTGTTGTGATACCAAGTTAAGCTATTTAATATCTCATTTTGTTCTATTGTAAATCTACCTTCAATTACGCTATTGCTAAGCTTTTTAAATTTAGGCAACAGCTCGATATATGTATTGCTAAGTTTAATCTCATTAGTATGGCGAAATAGCATAAATGCCACGCCAAATGAGACTATAAATCCTATTAAAATATCAATAATTCTTATATACACCATCTCCATAGAGTTGCCTAAAATAAGCGAGTATGCCATGGCAAACGCCCCCATAAATGCCCCCATTGCATATATAGGTGGAAAATTTTTAAGATAAAAGGCTAGGAAAATTGATATTATGCAAAGTATGGCAAATATGCTATTATTGCTTATTAAATTTACTAAAATAGAAGTTAGAGCAATTCCTATTATAGCACCTTTGATATTGGCAATACCTGTGATTTTAGTCATATATGAGCTATCCTTACTCATACTAATCACGCCAATAGCTATCCAAACCCCATTATGAACATCTATAAAACTAGCAATAATTATAGCTATACTAACGCCGATGGCTAAACGCAAGGAGTATTGGATAGTTGGATTGTGTAAGGTTGTATCTTTTATTATCTCTTTTATGCTTTTTTGCTTTTTATATTCTAGCGTGATTTTATCCTCTCCACCATCTTTTATTAGATGAAATTTAGAGTATAAAACCTCTAAAGAAGCAGTAAAAATAGTATGATCGCTCTGCCTTGCTATATTTAATGCGTCATCTTTTATGGTGCTATTTTTATCTATAAATATATTTTTTAACTCAATTAAATTTCTTATAATCTCACTATTTATTAAATTTAGTAAATCTGGATTTTTAATCGTTTTAAAATATCTTTGCATTGAAATAAGTAGATTATATATATCCTCTAATTTATATAGATAAAATATCGCCCTAGAGTGGTGTATGATGAGTCGCTCATCTTTTATCGTTGAGCTTTTATTGGCAAATAGATTTTTAATATCATTAATATGCTCATTACACTGTTTGGATAAATTTAAAAACTCCTTATCGTTATTTATATTTTGACTGATTTGAACTAGCTCATCAAGTATCATCATACAAGATCGTTTAGTAAATTTACCATATGTTCCAAAGCGAGTAAGCCTAAAGGTCGCAGCTATAATGCTACTTGCTACAAAGCCACCTAAAGAGTCTTGTAGATTCCAACCTGGTTGATTAGAAGCAATAATGCTAAGAAGCCCAGTGGCATTAACGATGGATAGAATTTTATTTAAATTTTGATTAAAAAGATTGCTAAATCCTACAAATATCATCCAAATTAGCGTAAAAAAGCAAAATATAATATGAAATTTAAAAAGAGCATTAACAAACAAAACCGAGCAAATCCCAAGGATAATATATATTACAAAGTAGCTAATCTTTATCTTTATATTGCCTTCAAGCGATGAGAGAAAAAATATACTCATAGATGAGCTTGCTGCATATACCATACCAAAAAAACCGCCAATATAATATCCTATAAATCCGCATATTAGTATAGATATGGTGGCTTTGATAGAGTAGCTTAGAGCAAACCAAGCTGGGTCATAGTATTTAAAAAATTTGGCAATTTTATCCATTAATCGCTCATATTATCAATTATTTGATTTTTATATCTTATATATTCTAAATCTCTTTTTAGTAGTTTATTTTCTTCTTTTAGCACATTTAATTTGCTTTTTAGCTCTGCTATACTCTTGCTTGTATAGTAAATTTCATTGCTAAAATATACCTTTGGCAAGGCTAAGGCTAGAATGATGAGTAGAGCTGCATAAGCGATGATTATAGTTTTAAAATTCAGATTATTCTCTTTTTTTGTTCTTTGGATATTTTTTTGTAGTAAATTCTCTTTATCTCTCATCTTTGCCTCTTAATTTTAAAGATTCTCATTTTAGAACAGCTAGATCGTGGATTATCGCTAATCTCTTTATCAGTTGGAGTTATAGGCTTTTTGGTTATTATTTTGCCAATTGCGTGATTATTGCCACATTCACAACGCATAGCTTGTATAGGGCAGATACAGCTTGATTGCCACTTTTTAAATGTATCTTTAATAATCCTATCTTCAAGAGAATGAAAGCTAATAATTGCTAGTTTGGTCTCATCTATTTTGGAGTTTTGAATGGAATTTAATAGCTCTTTTAACACATCTAACTCTTTATTTACCTCAATTCTTATAGCTTGAAAGACCAAAGTAGCTACGCTTATAGATCGGTTTTTTAAATTTGAGCTTCCAACTATTTGGCTTAGCTCTTTGCATGAGATTATCTCTTTATTCTCCCTAGCTTTTATAATTTTTTGAGCTATTATTTTGGCATTTGGCAGCTCACCATACTCACAAAACACTCTTTGTAGCTCATCTTGAGTATAGTTATTTACTATAGTTTTAGCATTAATTGGATTAGAGCTATCCATTCTCATATCCAAAACATCGCTTTTAAGCCCAAAACCACGCTCATTAAGGTCCAGTTGAAGTGAGCTAACACCAATATCAGCTAAAATTCCTTTAATATTCTCTTGTGGAATTTTTTTAATAATTTGGCTAAAGTTGCTTTTGTAAATCTCAATCCTATCTTTATAATCTTTAAATTTATCTTGACAATATTTGATCGCCATATCATCTTGATCGCAAGCGATTATTTTGATATTTGGTATAGAATCTAATAGTGCTTTTGAATGCCCACCATATCCCAAAGTACAATCCAATATCACACCATCGCCAATATTTTTAAAAGTATCAACAACCTCGCTAAGCAAAACAGGAGTATGAATAGAGTTCAAAATAAGCCCTTAATTGAAATTTTTAATAAAAATTTTATCATAAATTTGATGAATAGAGTCTTATATTTTGGTATAATGTGGGTAATTTTATGGGATAGTTCAGGAATAATTATGAATGTAGAGTATTCAATAAATGAGATTAAGAAGATCTCATCTTCTATGTTTAAAAAGAATTTTTTAGGCATTTTTCATGGTTCTATATCAGCTAGAATAGAGCATAATCAATTTGTAATAAATAGAAAAGATGCGATTTTTGATGGTCTTAGCGATGAAGAGCTAACCATTTTATACTCTAAGAAAGATTATAGATGGAATGATGCTAGTATCGATGCGGATATCCACTTAAATATTTATAAAAATATAGCTGAAGCTAAGTATATCTGCTATGCAATACCGCCATTTCTAACCGCTTATAGCATTAATCACTCATTTTTTGAGCCTAAAGATTATTTTGGTTATATGAAATTTGGAAATATATTTATATATGACCCAAAACGCTTTGATGATTGGTATGAGCGTGCACCATCTGAAATTTGCCGCCACATGATAGAAAAGCATACAAATGTAGTTGTTATTAAGGGTTATGGGCTATATATATACGAACGAACGGCTCATGACTTAGCTAAATCCATAGCTTTGCTTGAAAATAGCTGTAAATTGCTAAATTTATCAAATGGATTTATAAATTGATTTTAGATAAAGATAAAATTTGATTTTAAGGTCTATTTTAAGGTAATTTAAAAGCAATTATTGATAAAATAACACCGTTTAATTGTCTGGTGTATAAAAAGGGTAGTTTGATGATAACTTGGATGCAAAAGCATAAAAAATATTTAGTTGTTACTATTTGGGTTAGTACAATAGCCTTTGTGGGTGCTGGATTTGTAGGTTGGGGTGCTTATGATATGAATACCAATCGTGCAAAATCCGTAGCAAAAGTTGGCAATAGAAATATATCAATTAGCCAATTTCAACAAAAATATAGCACAATGTATGAATTTTATCTAAATGCTTCAAATGGTAAATTTACTCAAGAACAAGCCGAGCAAATGGGGCTTGATAAGGTGGTGTTAAAAAGATTAATCCAAGATAATGTAATGTTAAATTACGCCGATGAGCTAGGACTAGATGTATCTCAAGAGGAGATAATCCTTGCTTTAATGGTAGATCCAAGCTTTATGAGCGATGGTAAATTTGATAAAGCTAAATATGAAAGCGTGTTAAAACAAGCTAGAATTTCACCAAAGGATTATGAGCAAAATTTAGCTAGCAATCTACTGCTTGATAAGCTATTTAATGCCTTAAAAATAGACACAAACTCAAAAGATCTTGATATGTTAGCGGCTAGTTATTTTATGAAAGATAGGGTATCTACGCAGATTATAAATTTAAATAGATCAGATATTAAAGTAGATGAAAGTGAGCTAAAATCAATCTGGGAAAGTAATAAAGATAAATATCTTACTCAAACAAAATATAATCTAAAAGGCAAATTTATACAAAAAATTATAAGCGATGAGAATTTGACCGCTTTGCAAGAGTATTATGATGAAAATAAAGCCCAATATAGAGATGGATTTGATAAAATTTTGAGCTTTGAAGTGGCTAAAGAGCGTGTAAAAGATGACTATGATATGAGACAAACAAGGAAATTAGCTCTAAGCCAATACCTAAAGGCAAAAAAGGGTGAATTGGAGTTTGAGTTTGATCTAATTGCTTTAGAAGATGATTATGAATTTGACGCACAAGAGTTGAAAAATCTACAAATTGGCGACTATATAAAGCCAGTTAAATATAGAATGAACTATCAAGATGGATATTTAATATCAAAATTAGAGTCTAAAGATATTCCAAAGCCTATGAGTTATGAAGAGGCTAGAGAGTTTATAATAGGTGAGTATATAGATAATAAACTTAAAAATAATTTAGAAAATATGGCTAAAGGTGCTTTAGAAAATTTCAATGGTAGAGATATTGGCTTTATAGCTAGAGATAGCAAGGTGGAGATTGCTGAGTTAAATGAGAGCGAAGTGTCTGAATTTATAAATTTAATCTTTGATAGCAAGAGTAAAGATGGGTATGTGATTTTAGGCAATAAAGCTGTAGTTTATAAAATCACAGATCAAAAATTAGCTAGTGCTAGTGATGTATCTAATTACGAAAATCTACTTAGAAATAGTGCGATTAGTATCAAAAATGAGCAATTAATAGAGGATTTACTATCATCGCTTCAACATAGATATAAGATAGAACAATATTATAAAGGTCAATAGTCGTGGGAATTAAAATATTAGGTATTGATATTGGCTCTACTCAAATTTGTGCTGTGATGGTAGAGCACGACCCAAGGTCAAATAATTCAGTAAAAATTATTGGTATGGGGACGATCAAATCTCAAGGATTAAAAAAGGGCTCAATTACAAATATTGAGTTAGCATCAAATTCTATAAAATCAGTAGTAAGCGATGTAGTAAGGGTAGCTGGAACTAAATTTGATAAGGTTATTGTATCTATTTCTGGTAAAGATGCTAAAAATATAGATTGTAAAGATGTGATAAATATCCCTGAAAAAGAGGTAACAATCAAGCAAATTGAGCGTGCTATTAGCTCAGCTGAATATAAGGTTAAAATTCCTCACGATTATGAGATTTTACATACTTTGCCTTATAACTTTAAAGTTGATGAGCAAGATAATATTGAAGATCCACTAGGTATGAATGGCACTAGATTAGAAGTGCAAGCTCACATTATAGCTGTGCAAAAATCAGCCATTACAAATTTAAGAAAAGCTATAGAAAAGGCTGGTTTAAAGGCTGATAATATCGTATTATCTGGATATGCTTCGGCTATCTCTACTCTAAACGAAGATGAAAAGTCATTAGGAACTGTCTTAATAGATCTTGGCGGTTCAAGTTGTGATATGGTTATTCACTCTGGAAATTCAATTAGATTTAACGATTTCTTACCAGTTGGTAGCTTAAATATAACCACAGATATTTCTACCGTGTTACATACCCCTCCAGCTGTAGCTGAAGAGGTTAAGATAAAATATGGAACTTTAAAAGCTAAAAGTAATGAGCTTATAGTCTTGCCAGATTTAGGCGATGAAAACTCAAGTCGTGAAGTGGATATAAGCGTTATAATAAATGTTATATATATGCGTGTTGAAGAGGCTTTAATGATCCTAGCTACTATGTTAAGCAAGAGTGGATATAAAGACTACGCTTCAGCTGGGATAGTCTTAACTGGTGGTATGGCAAAGCTTGAAGGGCTTAAGGAGTTAGCTACTGCTATTTTTGATAATATGCCTGTTAGAATTGCTAAACCAAGGGAATTTGAAAGCTCAATTGATGTTTTCAAAGACCCATCAAATTCATGTGCAATTGGTCTTTGCTTGTATGGTGCTGGGTATTTTACGCCATATGAGATAGATTCAGAAAGAAAGCTTAGATATAAAGATGAGATAGTCTTAAAGCCAAATCCTTTTGTATCTATTAAAGAGTTTGATGACAATATGGAGAAGTCTGGCTTAAGCGCAAATTCTAATTCATATGATGAGCTTAAATCTGAGCCTAAAACCAAAGTGGAGCTAGATTTGAAGATCGATGATATTAGCGATAAAGGTGATTTAAAGTCAAATAGTGATTTAGATAGGGTAAATCCTATTTCTAAATTTGTTAATTATTTAAAAAATTTATTTTAGTCAAGGGGGCTTGTAATGAGTGGTTTTACTGTAGAAGAGAAGACAAATATTTATGGTGCTAAGATAAAAGTTGTTGGCGTAGGCGGCGGCGGTGGTAATATGATTAATCATATCATCAGAGAGGGTATAAATAATGAAGATGGTATGAAAACTGTAGATTTGATAGTTGCCAATACAGACGCACAAGCACTTGATAGCTCAACTGCTCCAAATAAAATTCAACTAGGCGAGAAAAAGACTAGGGGGCTTGGTGCTGGTATGCAACCAAGCGTTGGTAAAGAGGCAGCTATTGAGAGTTATGAAGAGATTAAAACTACTTTAGAGTATTCTGATATTGTGTTTATAGCCTCTGGATTTGGCGGCGGTACTGGTACTGGTGCGGCTCCAGTAGTGGCTCAAGCTGCTAAAGAGATTGGAGCATTAACCATAGCCGTAGTAACCACTCCATTTAAATTTGAAGGTAGTAAGAGAATGCGTCTTGCTATTGAGGGTATCAATGAGTTAAAAAAAGAGTGTGATAGCGTCGTAGTTGTTCCAAATGAAAAATTAAGCAATATTGTAGATAGAAAAGCTGGTATAAAAGATAGCTTTAAGCTTGTTGATAGCATTTTAGCGCGTGCGGTAAATGGTATGAGCTCTATAGTTCTTAGCCATGGCGATAGCGATATTAACCTTGACTTTGCTGATGTTAAGACTGCTATGAGTCATAGGGGGCTATCACTTATGGGTGTTGGAGAAGCTCAAGGTGATGGTGCGGCTCAAGAGGCCTTAAAATCAGCTATGCAATCTCCACTTTTAGATGATATGGATATTAAGGGAGCGATGGGTGCTATAGTTCATTTTACTATACATCCAGATTGTCCGATGAGTGATATGACTGAAGCTATGGAGATTATAGAGTCAGCTGCTGATCCTGATGCGGATATATTTTGGGGTACTAAATGCGATTTGAGTATGCCAATTGACAAGGTTTTAGTAACACTAGTTGCTACTGGTTTTTCTGATAATAATGTATCTAAACTTCAACCAAGCAAGGAGGTTACTCCAGCAAAATCTGAAGAGCCAAAAGAGAGTATATTTAGTCGTCGTAGGGTATCAGGCTTGGATATAAACATTAATAGCGATGATTTAGATATTCCAACTATTAATCGCCATCAATTAGATTAATTAGTAGTTTTATAGGTGGTTAAGCTAAATTTAACCACCAAAATTCTGATAAATACTTCATTTATTTAACTAAACTAAATATAATAATAAACAAAATTAATTTTTAAGGTGCTTAAATGGAAATTACACTTAATTTTTACTCCACTCTTTGTGCGATGGTTTTTGTGCTATTACTAGGTACTTTTATCATCAAAAAGATTAAATTTTTAAGAGATTACAATATTCCTGAGCCAGTTGTAGGTGGAATTATTGTAGCTGTGGCTATATTTATTGCAAATAGATATGCTGGATTGAGCTTTAATTTTGATGGTTCGCTTAAGGATCCATTAATGCTTGCATTTTATGCTAGTATTGGTTTGAGTGCTGATTTTGCCTCATTAAGAAAAGGCGGAAAAGTCCTTTTTGGTTTTTTATTTATTGTTACTGGCTTATTGATTTTACAAAATTTAGCCGGTGTTGGCGTGGCTTTGGCAATGGGAGAAAATCCTATTATTGGCTTACTTACAGGCTCAATAACTATGAGTGGCGGTCATGGCACTGGTGCAGCGTGGGCAGCTGAGTTTATCAAAGAGCCTTATAGTTATGCTCCAGCTATGGAAGTAGCGATGGCAGCAGCTACATTTGGTTTGATAGCTGGCGGAATTATCGGTGGTCCTGTAGCTAGATATTTAGTTGTTAAAAATAATCTAATAGGCCACACTTCAAAAGAGAAGATAGACCCAACTCTATTTGAAAAGCCTGAAAAAAGTAGATTAATAACATCTAGTTCGTTTATTGAGTCTTTGGCGTTGATTGCTATATGTTTATTGGTTGGAACTGAGCTTAAAAAGATTGTTACTTTCGTAACTATGCCTACATTTGTATGGTGTCTATTAACAGGTGCGATTCTTAGAAATATTCTATCAGCTACTAAAATTCACACAGTATTTGATCGCGAGATGTCTGTAATTGGCAATGTTAGCCTATCTCTATTTTTAGCATTTGCTTTAATGACTATTAATATCTCTCAGCTTATCTCTCTTGCACTTCCTATGCTAACAATCCTTGTGGTACAAATTGTGCTTATGGTTTTATATGTGATATTTGTTACATATAGATTTTGCGGGAAGAATTATGACGCAGCCGTGCTATCAGCTGGCCATTGCGGATTTGGTCTTGGTGCGACACCTACAGCACTTGTAAATATGCAAACAGTAACAAAGCATTATGGTCCAAGCCATATGGCATTTATCGTTATTCCATTAGTTGGAGCATTTTTCATAGATATTATAAATGCTTTTGTAATCTCAGCGATGGTGGGTTTGCCTATTTTTAATTAACCCCATATAAGGCGGCAAATTCAGGGCGATACTCAAAATGCATTGTATCAAAATGCTCCCATCTGCCGCCCCAGATAAATCCATTTTTCTCAAAAATCTCAACTATTTTATATGGAATTTTGTTTTGGTAGCCATCTTTGTGCCATAGCCAGTAGTGGCTATTTGCTACATTTATGTCTATAGCAATCCCCCAGCTATGAGCCGATAGCCTGTTGGTTTGAGCTATATTTCTATATTTAAATGTCCCACCAATATCTTTAAGATATATAATCAAATTTGGCTCATTTTGCACCAAAATATCAAGCTCATCGCTGACTTTTTGTAAAGCCTTAGCAGCTCCATTGATGGAGTTGAATTTAATTTTTTGATTTAGGCTGTTTTTTAGCCAAGTTACTTCAACTAAGTTTTTCTCTACAGCCTCTTTATTCTGACCATAAATTTCGTTAAAAAATCGCTCATTTCTTATCCTTCCAGCATCTATTAGCTTAGAGTTTAAAGGGGCTAAAAGGGGATATTTTAAAGCAAACATATCTTTGATACTTGGGTTATTTAAAATATCACCCTCATCATATGGCATAGATGAGTTATTGGCAAAGATTATATTATTATTTTGAAATTTAATATCATAGCTATTTTGTAGGGCTAATTTTGGATTTGGGGCTAGGATATTCATCGATTCTACAAGGCTGAGTAAAAGAGCTTTTATATCATCTCTATCTTTGCCAATCTCAATATCAGTTATAGCTGTGCGACCTATGATGGCTCTAGCGTTATTTTTGGTTTTTAGTCCCCAAGAAGCGTGAGTAACGCTGATTTTACCATCTACAACGCCAGTATATAGCATAATATGCCCACGCATATATAAAAGCGTAGCATAAGGCACTGCAAATTCAACTATCTTAGATTTTTTCTCTTCATCAGATAAGCCTTTTAAATCTATGATTTGTGCGATTTGGGATTGTGGTTTGGAGTTGCGTGGTAGCCAAATTCCAAAACTAGCAAAGTAGTCTTTTGTAAATGCAGAGCAATCACGAAGTCCATCTATCCCGCCCCAGCCATAGTTCATTCCTAGCATCTCATTTAATATCAGTTTAGCATTTTTGGAGTTTAGCTCCAATTTATCAGTGGCTATATCTTGGCTTATTTTATATCCTTGTGGTGTGATGAAATTGCCATTTTCAACTCTTTTATATGGCACCAAACCGCCAATTCTTGAGTAGAATTTAAACTCTCCAACCTTATCTTTTATCGCAACTCCATCTTTTATAAATATAGCGAATTTGGATTTTCTAAACTCATCAGCCTCTTTTTTGTTTAAAATTTTTATATCGCTACTTAAGACAAAGCCAGTAAATGAGTCGCTTTGGATAAAGGCCCACGCCCCATCAAGGCTAAAGTGCGATACAAGCACCGGATGGAAAGCTTCTAAATTTGAATCTTGTAAATAATCAAATGGATATCCCTCACCTGGTCTGCTATCTAAAAATAGCCTATCTTTAGTCGCAAAGCTTCTAACGGCGGTATCTCTAAGGATAATTGCTGGTTTTAAAATCGTTTTATAAGCGGCGAAATTTGCGTTTTGTCTATTCTTATCAAACCAAGCTTGATCGCGTAAAATGTGGCTCTCGCCATAATATTTTTGCTTCTCAAAAGTGTAGGTATTAAACGCCCACATAGCGCTATTTATATCAATATCAAAGCCATTATCCCAAACGCTAAAATATTTATCTATTAACTCGTTATTGTTTGGGCTAACGCTTAGAGTGGTATCTGGTAAGATACTTGCATTTTGAGTAAAATTTAGATCAAGTGCCAAATTTAGCTCATTTAGCGTATAGCTCTGTTTAGCACATCCTAAAAATATGAAAAATAGTAAAAATAGTAGTAAATTTCTCATTTTTATCCTTAATTTTTTAGGTATAATTATAGCAAAAATAGGATAATTGTTTTGTTAAATTACATTATAGAGCTTCTTGAAAATAGTAATATCTTTCTTACTGGCGGTGGTGGGGTTGGCAAGAGCTACACGACTAAAGAGATTATGCGAATTTATAGATCTAATGGCAAAAATATCATAGCCCTTGGTAGCACTGGAATTAGCGCAGTAGGGATTGGTGGAGTAAGCATTCATAGCTTTTTTAAATTTGGGCTTTGTGGGAATTATTCTGAATTAATGGCTCTTGATAATAAGCAAAAAGGACGGCTAAAAGAGCTATTTGATATTATCAAAAATATTGATCTTTTGATAATTGATGAGATTTCGATGGTAAGTGCTGATCTGATGGAGATGATATATTATAGGCTTATTCAAGGTAGCTTTAATGGTCGTGTGATGGTGGTGGGGGACTTTTATCAACTGCCACCAGTTAAAAAGCAAGATAGTAGTAGCTTGATGAGTTTTTGCTATGCTTTTGAATCTACTGCTTGGTATAATTTTAAATTTAAAAATGTTGAATTAGTGGTATCTAAAAGAACTTCTGATATGCGATTTTACTCTATGCTCTCACGAATTAGGCTTGGCATTGTAGATGATGAAATTTATCAAAGCTTAAAATCTAAAATAACAGATATAATCCCAAGCGATAGTATAGTTTTATTTGGTAATAACGCTCAAGCTGATATGCTAAATATCAAAAAGCTATCTCAAATTCCAAATCCGCTCATATCTATAAAGGCTAGTAGCAAGATATATGATGAGAATTTACATATTAGTGCTTATGATAAGTGGGTAGATAGCTTAAATGTCTTAAGTGATTTGCAGATTAAAAAAGATGCTAGGGTTATGTTTTTGACTAATAAATGGGGTGAGTATTATAATGGCGAACAAGGCATAATCAAAGATGTAAATATAGCTGATAATGGCAATATAATTAGCATAAATGTGCTAAAAGATAGCGGTGAAATCGCTGAAGTGGAGCCATTTACATACTCTTTATTTGAGTATGAAAAAGATGGAGATAGCATAAATGAGAGATTAAGAGCTGAATTTACTCAATTTCCATTAAAACTAGCTTACGCCATTACCATACATAAATCTCAAGGAATGAGTATCGAGCGTTTGGTTTGTAATTTAAATAATATTTTTGCTAATGGTCAGCTATATGTAGCACTCTCAAGGGCGATTAGCTGGAGTGATTTGAGTATAGTTTATACTAAAAGTATGGATTTTTACTCATATTTAAAAAGCGTTGTAAATGTGGATAAGAGCGTGAGTGAATTTTATTCAAAAGAGAAATTTATAAGGGAAGATATATGAAAAAGGCTATTTTATTAGTGATGATTTTGTGTAGTTTTGGTTTTGGTGATATTGTTAGTGTGGAGGGGTTTGAGAGTGATTTATACTCCAAATATGATGCGAATAATCTTAAGAAAATATCTATGGATTTAGAGATTATAACTAGAGATGATGATGTGCCCACAGCTCCTATTTACGATGCTTTAAATATCATTGTGGGGAGCTTTTATGCTGAGGATATTATGACTTCAAAAGGCAAAGAGGGCTTTAAAACCACTTTAATAAAATATATAGATAAAAAGCACTCAATTGCCATTGAAGAGATATATATAATCAAGCTTAAATTTGTAGAAGAGACAAATATCCAAAAGATACTTGATGCTATAAAATCTATCAATAAAAATACCCCAAATAGCAGTGAGCCAGCCTCTGTTTTACCAAATTTACCAAAGATTGAAAATCTAATCCAAGATAATAATTTTGATAAGAATTTTTAATTGCTAATTATATCGTAATTAGCTGGTATTTTAGGAGTTAATAGCCCTTTATCAATTGGCTTATTTTTGATTATTTGAGTAAATTCAATGGTGATTTGATTGCCTAGTTTATCTTCATAGCTAATTAGCTTTGGGGAGTTATTTTGCATTGTGATATTGTAGATTATATCATCATATTGGGCTTGAAATTTATCATCTGTGAGCTTTTTTGCGTTTTTTAGAATTTGGGTTATATCTGGTGAGTTTTTTAGGCTTGTGATTATGGCTTGTTCTAGTTCTGGCTCAATTATAGTAACTCTATTTTCTCTAAAATATATTAGCTTTGTAGTTGGGGTTTGGTATTGCCAAAATGCCCCTAACTTGCTATCTATAACCACCAAGCCACTATAATTTATTGTTTGATTTTGGCTTTTTATGGTTTGGGTAAATTTAGCATCAATGCTATCAAATTCAAGCTCGTTATAGCCAAATAGATTTAAAGATAATATAAAAATTACTATGATTTTTCTCATATTTTGCCTTAAATTTAGTGATTTATAATGGCAAATTGTAGCAAAACTTAGCAAATAAAAGCCTAAATTTAAGCGATTTTAGGTAAAATGGCAGATTATTTTAACTACAGGATATAAAATGCTTTCACTCATTGCTAGAAAAATATTTGGAACCAAAAATGATAAAGAGGTAAAAAAATATTACAAAAGAGTAGCCAAAATCAATGCTTTAGAGCCAAAATATCAAGCCTTAAGCGATGATGAGCTAAAGCAGGAGTTTCTCTCTTTACAAAATTCATTAATAGATGGAAAAGTAACTAAAGATAGTATATTAAATGATGTATTTGCCATCGTAAGAGAGGTCTCAAAAAGAGTGCTAAATATGAGGCATTTTGATGTGCAATTAATAGGCGGTATGGTTTTAAATGATGGTCGCATAGCAGAGATGAAAACTGGAGAGGGAAAAACCTTAGTAGCTACCTTACCAGTGGTGCTAAATGCTATGGATAAAAGAGGCGTCCATGTCGTTACTGTAAATGACTATTTAGCTAAAAGAGACGCTACGCAGATGAGTGCTATATATAATTTTTTAGGTCTTAGCGTGGGCATTATAGTAGGTGGTGAGTATGATGATGTAAAGCGTAAGGCCGCTTATGATGCTGATATAACTTATGGGACGAATAATGAATTTGGCTTTGATTACTTGCGTGATAATATGAAATTTGAATTATCTATGAAGGTTCAAAGGGAGCATAATTTTGTAATAGTAGATGAGGTAGATAGTATTTTAATCGATGAGGCTAGGACTCCTCTTATAATTTCAGGGCCTACTAATCGCACTCTTGATGGCTATATCAAGGCTGATGAGGTGGCTAGAGCTATGGTAAAAGGTGAGCCAGCAGCCACGCCTCAAGATAAGCCTACAGAGGATTTTATAGTAGATGAAAAGAGCAGAACCATAATGATAACTGAAGCTGGTATTGCTAAGGCTGAAAAGCTATTTGGGGTTGAAAATTTATATAATCTAGACAATGCTATATTAAGCCATCATCTAGACCAAGCATTAAAAGCTCACAATTTATTTGAAAAAGATGTCCATTATGTGGTGCGTGATTCTGGGGTTGTGATCGTTGATGAATTCACAGGCAGACTTAGTGAGGGTAGGAGATTTAGCGAAGGATTGCACCAAGCCTTAGAGGCTAAAGAGGGTGTAAAAATTCAAGAAGAGAGCCAAACCTTAGCTGATATAACATTCCAAAACTATTTTAGAATGTATAGCAAAATAGCTGGTATGACAGGAACAGCACAGACTGAAGCGTCTGAATTTTCTCAAATTTATAATTTAGATGTTATATCCATTCCTACAAATTTGCCTATTAAAAGATTGGATAAAGATGATCTTATATATAAGAGTGAAAATGAGAAATTTAAAGCCGTTATCGAAGAGATTAAAAGGGCAAATTCCATCGGTCAGCCCGTGCTTGTAGGAACTGCAAGCATAGAAAAGAGTGAAGTGTTTCATAAAATGCTTGTAAAAGAGAGAATCGCCCACTCTGTGCTAAATGCTAAAAACCATGAAAAAGAGGCACAAATCATCGCTCAAGCTGGTGTTAAAGGTGCTGTAACAATCGCAACTAATATGGCTGGTCGTGGTGTGGATATTAGGATTGATGATGAGGTCAGATCGCTTGGAGGGCTATATATAATAGGCACAGAAAGGCACGAAAGTCGCCGTATAGATAACCAGCTAAGAGGTCGTGCTGGGCGTCAGGGGGATCCTGGTATTAGTAGATTTTATCTAAGCTTAGAAGATAATCTTCTTAGGATATTTGGTAGCGATAAGATAAAGGCTATTATGGAAAGATTAGGGATTGAAGAGGGAGAAAGTATAGAGAGTAGGCTAGTTACTCGTGCTGTAGAGAATGCTCAAAAAAAGGTAGAGAGCCTACATTTTGAGAGTAGAAAACATGTATTAGAGTATGATGATGTAGCAAACGAACAAAGAAAGACCATATATAAATATAGAGATGAGTTACTAGATCCAAATAGCGATCTAAAAGATAAGATTATCTCTAATCGCCAAGATTTAGTCGCTATGTTTTTAGATGATGCTGATATTGTCGATGGTGGGCTTAGCGAGGATTTTGATATGGATAAACTATGCTTGATAATCAAAGAAAATAGCCTAATAGATATAAATTCTAGCCAGCTAAAGGGGCTTGATTATAATGAAATCAAATCTTTTATAGTTGATGAGCTTACTAAAGATTATGAGAATAAGATGTCAAATATAGATAGTGAGCAAAGAAGGAGTATAGAAAAACTCTTATATCTACAAATTTTAGACGCAGCTTGGAGAGAGCATTTATACCAAATGGATATTTTAAAAACGGGAATTGGGCTTAGAGGATATAATCAAAAAGACCCCCTAACTGAGTATAAAAAAGAGAGCTATAATCTCTTTATGGAGCTTGTAAATAGGCTAAAAACTGAGAGTGTAAGAGCTTTGCAAGTGGTTAAATTTAAAACAGAATTAACAAATATAGATGAGCCAAAAGATATGTCAAAAAGAGATAAAAAGCCATCTCGCAACTCGCCTTGTCCTTGCGGTAGTGGGGCAAAATATAAAGAGTGTTGTGGTAAAAGCGGACCAAAAAAAGGAGTTTTTGCTTAGTGGTTAGGTATTTGCTATTTAAATATTTACGCTTTGATAAGTCTCAGCCCTTCATCGCACTATCGGCTATTTTAGCCTTTTTGGGTGTTAGCGTTGGCTTGATGGTGCTTATCATTGCTATGGCTATAATGAATGGATTTGATAAAGAATTTGAGCGTAAGCTATTTACTATGAACTATCCAATTACGATTATTAGCTATATTAAAGGCTCTATTGATGAAAGCGATGTAACTGGGCTTAAAGAGCAGTTTAAAGAGCTTAAATTTAGCCCATATATCTCCACACAAGCTATTGTAAAATATGGCAACAAACTAGAGGGCGGAGTGCTATTTGGCGTAAATTTTAGCGATGAAAAGCAGATAAATTCTGTAATAAATGAAGCCTTAAAAGATACCATTCCAAAGGGTTTTGAGGTGGTTTTAGGCAAGGGGATTGCTGATGATTTCTCTCTTGCTTTAAATGATAAGGTTACTATACTTTTTACTCAGCTTAGTCCAAGTGGCTTAGTATCTATGCCTACTATGAAAAGATTTGATTATGTAGCAAATTTTAGCTCAGGGCTTAATGCTTATGATAAGGCGTATTCATACACAAATGTGGAGTTTTTGGCTAAAATTTTAGGCTATGAGGATAAAAAATATGATGGAATTCACATCTATTCAGACAATCCAAAAGATGATATTATAAAGCTAAATCAACTCTTAAAACCAGGTCAAAAAGCTATTGGTTGGTGGGAGCAAAATGGCAATTTTTTCAGTGCTTTAGAGCTAGAAAAAAGAGCACTTTTTATAGTTTTAATGCTTATTATTTTGGTTGCTAGCTTAAATATTATTAGCTCACTTCTTATGACTGTTATGAATCGTCGCCAAGAGATAGCCTTGCTTTTGGCACTTGGAGCAAGTAAGATGGAGATTAAAAAGAGCTTTTTTGCTCAAGGGGTTGTAATTGGTGGAAGTGGGATAGTTTTTGGGCTGATTTTGGGGCTTTTTGGAGTTTGGTTATTAGGAAGTTTTGATATAATTAATTTACCAGCTGATGTCTATGGTAGCTCAAAACTCCCTATGGAGCTATCAATTTATGATCTAGCCATGATATTAGTTGGTGCTTTGATTATTGTCTTGCTCTCATCATACTATCCAGCCAAAAAGGCTAGCAATATCGATATTCTTACTACTTTAAGAAATGAGTAAGATTAGGCAAACAGGCTTAATAAGGGGAATTTATGGATATAACTCTATTTTTACAGCAGATGGTTAATGGCTTTAGCTTGGGTTCTATGTATGCTTTGATAGCCATTGGTTATACTATGGTTTATGGGGTGCTAAGGCTTATTAATTTTGCTCACGGCGATATAATGATGGTTGGGGCTTATGTGGCGTTATTTTCTATGACAAGTATGTCGCTTCCATTTGGTTTTGCTTTGATTTTTGCAGTTATTTTATCTGCGATTTTAGGTATTTGCACTGATAAGATAGCTTATAAGCCTCTTAGAGCCGCACCTAGAATTTCACTATTAATCACAGCTATTGGGATTAGCTTTTTATTAGAAAATATATTTCAAGTTGTATTTGGCGGGATACCTAGATCATTTAGCGTTCCATCTTTTTTTGAAAATATTGTAGAGATTGGCCCCATTACCTTGCCTGTTAGTGCGATATTTGTCCCTGTGATTACTATATTTTTGCTTTGTATAGTTTTATATATACTTTATAAAACCAAATATGGCATTGCTATTAGAGCTTTGGCTTTTGATATTAGCACTGTGAATTTGATGGGAATTGATGCGAATTTAATCATATCAATTGTATTTGCTCTTGGGTCATCTCTAGCGGCTATTGGCGGAGTATTTTGGGCTATTAATTATCCTAGTATTGATCCATTGATGGGCGTTTTGATAGGGCTTAAGGCTTTTGGGGCAGCTGTGCTTGGAGGCATTGGGAGTGTCGGCGGAGCTGTGCTTGGTGGATTTATTATAGGATTTAGCGAGGTTGTGGCTGTGGCTTTATTTCCAGATCTTGCAGGATTTAAAGATGCATTTGCGTTTATATTTTTAATCCTAGTTTTATTATTTAAGCCAACTGGAATTCTTGGGATTAATTTTGAAAAGAGTAGGTTTTAGATGGTGGGTAAATTTAAATTTTGGATAGCTACTATTTTGGCTATTGGGTTTTTATTTTTTTGTGATAGATATTTTAGCGAGTATAGTTTAGGAATTATCAATAATATCGCTATTTTCATAACTCTTGCTATTAGCTACAACCTTATAAATGGCGTAACTGGTCAGTTTAGCCTTGAGCCAAATGGATTTGTGGCTGTGGGGGCATATGTAGCGGCTATTTTATTATTAAATGCCGATTCTAAAGTATATCAATTCGATGCTGCTGAGCCATCTGGTATTATACTAGCTCTATATACTAGCAATTTTATTTTAGCTATGTTTGTAAGCGGTATTTGTGCTACCTTGCTTGCTTTGATTCTTGCTATGCCTGTATTTAGGGTTAGGGGTGATTATTTAGCTATTGTTACTTTGGGATTTGGCTTTATAATCCAGCTATTAGCTGTGAATTTCCCAGCATTTACTAATGGCTCAATTGGGCTAAATGAGGTAATGAAAGTAGGTGAAAATGGAGATTTGAGCCGCTTTACTAATATATTTTATAGTGGAGGACTGGCTATTATAGCTACTATTGTGATATTAAATTTAGTCTATTCTAAATTTGGTAGAGCCATGAAAGCTGTAAGAGATGATGAAGATGCGGCCATTGCTATGGGGATCAACGCCTTTGCTACTAAGACTACCGCATTTTGCGTTAGTGCGTTTTTTGAGGGTATGGGTGGGGCCTTGCTTGTAGGGCTATTAGGTAGCGTGAGTCCAGATCAATTTACATTTATGTTTACTTTTTTATTGCTTATTATTATTGTGCTTGGCGGACTTGGTAGCACTACTGGAGCGATTATTGGGACGATACTTGTCATCGGCGGTAGCGAGTGGCTTAGATTCTTAGATGAACCGATGAATATATTTGGGTATCAAACAGATGCTTATCCAGGGCTTAGAATGGTGGTATTTTCTTTGGTGCTTATATTTGTTATGCTATTTGCTAGAAAGGGCATTATGGGTCAGATGGAGCTAGGTGATCTATTTAGGCGTAAAGGTAGCGACAAATGATATTACAATTAAATAAAATTTCTAAAAATTTTGGTGGGGTTGAGGCTATTAAAGAGACAAGCTTTAGCATTAAAAGTGGCGAAATTTTCGGTCTTATCGGTCCAAATGGTGCTGGAAAAACTACTATGTTTAATATAATTACTGGTGCCTATGAGCCAAGCAAGGGTGAGATTAAATTTAATAATAAAATCCTAAATGGGATTAAACCAAATAAAATTGTAAATTTAGGTATCGCTAGAACATTTCAAAATATACGCCTTTTTGGCTCTTTGAGTGTGGTTGAAAATGTCCTAATCGGACTGAATTCATCTACTAAATATAGCTTTTTAGAGGCTTGCTTGCATATTGGTAGATTTGCAAGATCTGAAAAATTAGCCAAGGATAGAGCTATGGAAATTTTAGAGCGTTTGGGGATTATTAGATACGCTAATGAATTTGCAAAAAATCTAAGCTATGGAACTCAGCGTAAAGTCGAGATAGCAAGAGCGCTAGCTACTAATCCAAAGCTACTATTATTAGATGAGCCAGCAGCTGGAATGAATCCTAGCGAGAGTGATGAGCTAGCAGATTTGATATTTGATCTTAGGGCTAAAGATGGATTATCGATTTTATTAATCGAGCATGATATGAAATTTGTAAATCGCTTGTGCGATAGGGTTTTGGTGCTTGATTATGGAAGGGTGATTTTTACTGGCTCTCCATCTGAAGCAGTAAATCACAAAGATGTTATAAGTGCGTATTTGGGAGATTTTATACAATGATAGATGTTAGAAATTTACATGTTTATTATGGTATGATCGAGGCTGTAAAGGGGATTAGCTTTTCAGTTCAAACAGGTCAGATAGTAAGCTTAATTGGCTCAAATGGTGCGGGTAAAACTAGCACACTAAATGCACTTATAAACTCAGTTAAAAGAAGCGGAGAGATAAATTTCTTAGGCTATGATACTAGCAGACATAAGACTCACACTATAGTAAGGCAAGGAATAGCCCTAGTCCCAGAAGGTAGAAGAGTCTTTATAAATCTAAGCGTAGAAGAAAATCTTAAAATGGGGGCTTTTAATAATGATGAAAATTATGAGCATTTAAGAGATGCTATGTATGAGCTATTTCCTAGATTAAAGCATAAAAGAGATCAATTAGCTGGAACTCTAAGCGGTGGAGAGGCTCAAATGCTTGCTATTTCTAGAGCTTTAATGAGTGAGCCAAAGCTCTTAATGCTAGATGAGCCAAGCCTTGGACTAGCTCCTAAGATTGTTGGGGAAGTTTTTGATATTATAGAGAGATTAAAAGAAGAGGGCATTACTATACTTTTGGTAGAGCAAAATGCTTTTTTAGCCCTAAAAACCAGCGATTATACCTATGTGTTAGAAAATGGTCATATAGTAATGGAGGGAGTATCAAAAGATATGACTAATAATGATGAAATTCGCAAGAAGTATCTTGGTGCTTGATAAATCTTAGAATTTAAAGTAAATATGGGGGCAGATTAACGCCCCGTTTATTAAAATTTGTAGTTATATCCTACATATACGCCATAATTTAGTATATTATCAAATTCGTCTATACCGGTTGTTTGATAATCCCCTTTGACGCCAAATTCAATCTCATTATTTTTGACAACTTCATAGATACCACCAATTTTTAGACCGATTAATGCACCTGTGCCAGTTGTTGATGAATTATCTAAGGTATATGTATAGATACCTGAAGTATATTGGGCTTGACCTGAGAATTCTCCCTTAACAAATGAAATGCCAGTATAAGCACCAAGAGCTAGTTTGAGATTATCGCTTAGTAGTGGAGTGTAGTCAGCACCTACTAAGATATTGTGAGTTTGCCAACTAAATTTACCATCTATGAAATCCGCGCCATCTCTTAGATTATAATCTTCACTACCTTTAGTTCTGTATGAGTATCCACCCCAAACTCTAAAAGTATCAAAGTCATAACCACCTTTTAACCCAAGCTCAACTGAAGTATCACTTGGATCATCAATAGTTGAAGGGAAAATTTCATCTAATGTTGTTCTGCTTTGTAAGAAACCACCCTCAACCCCTACAAATACGCTTTGCGCTACTGCATTGCTGCTTAAAATAGCTGTAGCTGCTACAACCGCAGCACCAAATTTAACTATGTTTGTCATAGAAAAACCCCTTGTATAATAAAATTTGAATTAAAAATTCATAACTTCACTATACCCCCCCATTAATCTAAGCTTAAATTTAATAAAATAAGATAAAAATTTATAATATTTCAATATTGTGTTACTTATGGTAACTTTTATGGGGTGATTAACTGACTTAAGCTGCCATTTATGCTATGATATATCGTGGTTTTATGCTTAAATGCCATTAATTTTAGTAGTTTGCTTTGTAAATTTGGCTGGGTAGATGGGCTAAACCACGCATTATTGCTAATAGCTATCATAAATTTAGGATCATTCTTAAATAGCTCATCTTTAGTAGCTTCGTAGCAGATGGCGTTTCTAATCTTTACTCCATCAATCTCATAATCACTTACCCCATTAGCCTTGCTATAATCCACCGCAGAGCCAAAAAATAGGGTATTAATAGGATTTTTAATGAAATTTGGCAGCGGGATCTCCTCGCCAAATGGGACTAAAATGAGCTTATCAAGCCTTTGAAATTCCCCTTTATCAAATATATATGTTGAGTTATAAAGCTTATTATCGCTAACCCCTAAGGCTCCAGCTATTATGGCTATTTGGTGGGATTTTTGCTTAAGCTCACTAAGTAGAATTTGGCTTTTATTTAAAAATAGCGGAAAGGCACTCTCAGGCAGCACCACAGCCCTAGAGCCATCTTGGATAGCTAGGTCGATTATATCAAGATTGCTTTTGATAATCTTATCTTTTGTGTTGCGATCCCAAATTTGATCTTGGCTAAGATCTGTGCTAATAAGCGAAATATCAAATGGCAAACTCTCATATTTGGCTGGTTTATTGTAGCTAATCATAAGGGAGCAAATAAGCAATATAACCCCAAAATATCCATTAAATTTAATAGCTATAATAAGGCAGATTATCACCAAAGCAAGGGTATATATAGATGGGATAAACGGGGTATCTATAAAGATTAATTGAAAATTTAACCAATCAAAGCCAAAAGGGGCAATGAGATTAGCAAAAAGCAAGAAAATCGCCTTAATATATATATTTTCTAGCCAACCAATAGCCAAAAATATAAAGCCATATATTAAGCAAATTCCCAAAATTTCAATAGGTATAAGATAGCTAAAATTATAATAAATCAAACTAAAGCTAATCCAGTAAAACCAAAATAATCCGATAAAAAACCCACTCCAAAACCAAATTTTTCTATCATTTTTTAATAATAGATATAGACCTAAAATTGCACTAATTAGACCTAAATTTGCAATATATTTTAAATTTAGTAGATCTAAAAATATAAAAAGCGAGAGTAAAATAGATATTATAAAGCCTTTTATTATAAATTTTAATGTAAAATAATCAACTAATTTTTTCTTAAAGGATCCACATGGCAGAAAATTCAATGCTAACTTCATTATTACCCCTTGTTGTATTGTTCGCAATATTCTATTTTTTAGTTATTAGACCACAGCAAAAACAGCAGCGTGAGCATAAAAATATGCTAGCCAATCTCCAAAAAGGCGATAAAATCGTAACAAATGGAGGCTTAGTGTGCGAGGTCATAAAACCAGAAGATGATTTTATCAAAGTTAAACTTAATGATGATGTAATTGTCCGCATTGATAGAAATTTTGTCGCCAAAAAATTAGACAAAATAGAGTCTAATGATGAGAAGTAGGATAACTTACAGGCTTATAGTTTTTATCCTTGCTTTTGCGTTTGGCATATTCTTTTCTATGCCAAGCTTCACTGATAGTCAAAATGGTAAAAAGGTAAGCCTAGGACTAGATCTACAAGGCGGTTTGTATATGCTCTTAAGCGTCCAAACAGAGTCTGCAATAATCTCTAAAATCAAAACAATAGCCTCAGCTATAAAGTATGATACCGATAAAAATGATATATTAGTAGATAGATTAAAAGCTGATGAAAATGGCATTAATATATCGCTTTTAGATGGAGATGATGCTAAGAGATTAGATGAAATTTTGACTAAAATCAGCGGTGTAGAGGTGCAAAAAGATGGATTGAATTATAGAGTTTTGCTCACCCCACAAGAGAAGATCGATACCTCTAAATACGCAGTAGATCAAGCTGTAGAGACTATTAGAAACCGCTTAGATCAATTTGGCTTAGCTGAGCCTACGGTGATTAAGCAAGGAGAGGATAAAATTTTAGTTGAACTTCCTGGTATTAAGAGTGCTGCTGATGAGCAAAGGGCTATGGATTTGATAGCAAAATCAGCCCACTTACAGCTAATGGCAGTTGATGAAAAGCGTCAAGATATAGCTCAAACTATGAATGAAGATGAGGCCGCAGCTTATGGAGATCTATTATTAAGCGATGCTAAAAATCCAAGATATAAGTATTTGGTAAATGAAATTCCAATTTTAGATGGAAGTATGCTAGTAGATGCTAGGGTGGCATTTGATAATCAAACAAATATGCCAATTATAAATTTCACCCTAAATGCTCAAGGGGCTGCTAAATTCGGTGATTTTACTGGGGCAAATGTAGGCAAAAGACTTGCTATAGTCTTAGATAATAGAGTATATTCAGCCCCATCTATTAATGAGAGAATCGGCGGTGGAAGTGGTCAAATAAGCGGTGGATTTAGCATTGAAGAGGCTCGTGATATAGCTATAGCTTTACGAAGTGGAGCCTTAATAGCACCTGTAAATTTGGAAGAAAAAAGAAGTATAGGCCCAAGCCTAGGTCAGCAAAGCATCGATCAAAGTATGATAGCTCTATCTTTAGGGGCTGTTTTGGTTTTATTATTTATGGTTTTAGTGTATGGCTTAGCTGGAGTTTTGGCTAATATTGCTTTGGTTGTAAATATATTGCTACTTATAGCGGTTATGGCGTTATTTGGTGCGACGCTTACACTTCCTGGTATGGCTGGGATACTACTAACTATAGGCATGGCAGTTGATGCAAATGTCATTATAAATGAGCGTATTAGGGAGCTTTTAAAAGAGGGACACAATATACATACTTGTATCCAAAAGGGATATCAAAATGCTATGAGTGCGATTGTTGATTCAAATTTAACTACGCTTATAACTTCAGCTGCCCTATATGCTTATGGGACTGGACCAGTAAAAGGCTTTGCTGTAACTATGAGTATCGGTATCATCGCTTCTATGCTAACTGCGATTTTAGGCACTCATGGTATGTTTGAGTTTTTAAGCCGTAAGATAGAAAGAGGTAGTAGTGTGCTTTGGTTTGGTTATAGGATTAAAAGGGGCTAATAATGCAGATATTTGATAAGGGTAAAATATATAATTTTATGGGTATTAGATGGGTTATGTTTGCCATCTCTGCTACGCTATTTTTTGGCTCTATTGCTCTTTTATTTACCAAGGGGTTAAATTATGGGATTGACTTTGCTGGTGGGACACTAATTCAGGTTAAATATCATGATAAAGATGCGCCAATAGATTTGATTAGAGATAAATTTTCTAGTAATGAAATTTTAAAAAATGCTAGTATAACTGAGTTTGGCTCAGCTAGTGAAATCACCATTAGATATACCACAACTAGCGATAGTTTGGGTAATAATCCTGGGGCTTTTGTGGCTGATATGCTTAAAGGTAGTGGAGAATTTGAGATTCGCAGAGTTGATGTGGTAGGGCCAAAAATCGGTAGTGAGCTAAGAGAGAAGGGGATAATGGCTGTGATTGTCTCTCTTGTGCTTATACTTATATATCTTGGTGTTAGATTTGAGTGGAGATTTGCTCTAGCTGCTATATTTAGCGAAATTCACGATGTGGTTATAGTGCTTGGGGCTATTAGTTTGCTTAGTATTGATGTAAATTTAGATACCCTTGCGGCGATTTTAACCGTTCTTGGCTACTCGCTAAATGATACTATCATTATTTTTGATAGGATTAGAGAGAGGGTTAAAGAGAGTAAATTTATAGAGCTATTTGGCGTGATTAATGAGTCTGTATCGCTTACTCTTTCTAGGACTTTGATGACATCAGTTACCACACTTTTAGCCGTTATTACGCTATTTTTCTATGGTGGAGATATGATACATGGCTTTTCTATTATTATGATAATTGGAATTTTGATTGGGACTATTAGCTCAGTTTTTATCGCTGCGCCTATGCTTAGTTGGTTTAGATTTAGTGTTGAAGAGTATAGAGCTTTAATGGTTGCTAAAGAGCTAAGAAAGAAAGAGAAAGAGAAAATTCGCGCTATGTATGAAAAAGGTAGATTATAAGGAGTTTATATGGATTGGGGTAAGGTTATATTTACATTTTTTGCACTTATGAGCTTGACTACTACGGCTGGTTTTTTATTTGAGGATAATGCTGTTGCGTTATTTATCGCTGCTAGTATAAATTTGATCTCTACCTTGCTTAAAGTAGGGGTAAGAAACCTACTTGCAGCTGAGCTTTTTGCTAGTTCATTGGTGGCTGATTTACATCTAATTCCTGCTTTTGTGTTGCTTATAACTGGCTATAGTCAAAGTATGGTATATACGCTAGTTATTGGTGCGATTTTGGCAAATATATTTTCTATTATTTTAATATTGATAGAAGCGTATAAAACTAGAGATGAATTCTAAGGATAAATAAATGCAATACATAGCTAAAGATATAGAGTATAAATGGCAAAGCGCATGGAGAGATAGCGGTTATAGTGAGCCTAAAGATGATTATAATTTGCCTAAAAAGTATATTTTATCAATGTTTCCATATCCAAGCGGTAGGCTCCATATGGGGCATGTGCGAAACTATAGTATAGGAGATGCCCTATCTAGATACTATAGAAATCAAGGCTTTAATGTCCTTCAGCCAATGGGCTTTGATAGCTTTGGTATGCCAGCAGAAAATGCTGCTATAAAGCATAAAATCCATCCTAAGAAATGGACTTATGAAAATATTGATTATATGATAAAAGAGCTTGATTCTTTGGGGTTTAGCTTCTCTAAAAAGAGATTACTAGCTACAAGCGATCCACTTTATACAAAGTGGGAGCAAGAGTTTTTTATAAAAATGTATGAAAAAGGCTTAGTATATCGCAAATCAGCTGTAGTAAATTGGTGTGAAAATGACCAAACCGTCTTAGCAAATGAGCAAGTCGAAGATGGCAAATGCTGGAGATGTGGGCATGAAGTAGTCCAAAAAGAGATGCCAGGATACTATCTTAAAATAACTGAATATGCCAATGAGCTTTTAGAGTGTTTAAAGGATTTAGAGGACAAATGGCCAAGCCAGGTTATTACTATGCAAGAGAATTGGATAGGAAAGAGCAATGGGCTTGAGTTTAAATTTGAGTTTGATGATAGTAGTAAAGAGATAGTTAAAAATGATGGATTTATGGTCTTTACCACTAGACCAGATACTATTTATGGTGTTAGCTATTGTGCTTTAGCACCCGAGCATGATATTATAAAGAGATTATTAAATAGCGAATTTATTAGCACAGATATAAAAGATAAGATTAAATCTATGTTAAATCAAAGCCCTAAAGAGCGTCAAATAGCCGATAAAGATGGGGTATATCTAGGTATTAATGCTATCCATCCACTAACCAAAGAGCTAGTGCCGATATGGTGTGCTAATTTCGTATTAGCTCAGTATGGTCATGGGGCATTGATGGCAGTTCCAGCGCATGATGAGCGGGATTATGAGTTTGCTATTAAATTTAATTTGCCTATTAAGAAGGTAATAGAGTGCGATGAGTTGCCATATATTCAAAAAAGTGGTAAGCATATAAATTCTAATATGATAAATGGCAAGGAGTATGAAGAGGCTAGTAGGGTTATTATAAATTATTTTCAAAATAATAATACTGGCAAAGAGGTTACAAACTACAAATTAAGAGATTGGGGTATCTCTAGGCAGAGATATTGGGGTGCGCCTATACCAATGGTGCATTGTGATAAATGCGGAATTGTAGCCCAAAAGCTTGAAAATTTGCCTATTTTATTGCCTGATGATGTGGTTATCACTGGGGAGGGAAATCCGCTAGATAAGCATCCAAATTTTAAAAACTGCAAATGCCCTAAATGCGGTAATCAAGCTAAAAGAGAAACCGATACTATGGATACATTTTTTGAAAGTAGCTGGTATTTTGCTAGATATGCAAGTGATGAGAAAACTTGGGAAAAAGTAGCCATAGATAAAAAAAGCGTTGATTACTGGATGAGCGTAGATCAATATATCGGTGGGATAGAGCATGCTATACTTCATCTTTTATACGCTAGATTTTTTCAGAAAGTTTTAAGAGATCTTGGATATTTGCGTGATAGTGAGCCTTTTGCTAGTTTGCTTACTCAAGGTATGGTCTTAAAAGATGGTGCTAAGATGAGTAAGAGCAAGGGAAATACAGTTGATCCTGATGATATTATCGCTAAATATGGTGCTGATACAGCAAGGCTATTTATACTCTTTGCAGCCCCTCCACAAAAGGAGCTTGAGTGGAATGATAGTGCCGTTGAGGGTGCGTTTAAGTTTATAAATAGGCTTTGTGATAGAAGTGTAAATGCCTATAAAACAGAGCAAATCCCAGATATAAATCACTCAAATTTAGATAAAGATGAAAAATACGCAAGATTAAAGGTCTATGAAGCGCTTAAAAAATCAAGCGATGTTTTTGAGAGTAGCTTTGCTTTTAATACCTTAATCGCAGCTTGTATGGAGGCTCTAAATGCCCTAAATGCTCAAAACAATAAAGATATATGGACAGAGGGCTACTATATAATTTTAAATTTACTAGAGCCAATTATCCCGCATATTTGTTGGGAGCTTAGTAGCAAGCTATTTGGGCTTAAAAATTTTAGAAAAATTGAGTTAAAAAGCGAGGTTTTTGATAGTGATATAATAAATTTAGTAATTACTATAAATGGCAAAAGAAGAGCCCAAATCGAAGTAGATAAGAGCTTAAGCAATGAAGAGATAATTGCTCAAGCCAAAGTCGCAGTATCTAAGTGGATCGCACAAGCACAAATAGTAAAAGAAATTTATGTACCAAATAAACTTGTAAATATCGTTATAAAGGGCTAAAGTGAGACTATTTGCCATTTTATTGCTAACTTTTTTGATTGTGGGTTGTGGGTATAAGCCATCTAGCGTGGCTGCTAGAGATGTTTTGGGTGGTAGTGTTTGGATTGATGTGATTATTAGCAAGATTGACCCAGAGAGCTCAGTAAATATAAAAGATGGTATAAAATCTGCTATGTTAAGACGCCTTGGGACTGATCTAGTATCAAAAGATCTAGCTGAGAGTATAATTATCGCATCTATAAAATCGCTGACATTTACCGCTATTTCATATGACCAGTTTGGCTATGCTACTGCATATAAGGCAAATTTGATTATGGAGTATAGATTAAAGCAAAAAAATGGCAATATTAAGAGTATTTTAGCTAGTGGGGATTATGATTTTCGTGTAACAAGAAGGCTTAATGATAAGCGATTTACCGATAGTGTTATTAGCGATAGTGAGAGATTTGACGCTATTACAAATGCCTCACTTCAAAGTTTTGATGAATTTATAAGCAAGTTAGCTATGCAAGGTCTTTTAGATGGCAAGTCTAATATCTGATGTTATAAAAGATGTATTTCAAGAAGCAAGTCAAAAGAAAATCACCCTAACTCCTGATAATTATCACACTCTTTTTTGTGCTGCAGCAGCTAGAAGGGGTCTTAGTGCGATGGAGTGTAAGAAGCTAGAAAATTATATATCCAAGCTAGATCAAAGCTATCAAAATGAGCTAAAAAAGATGAATGTAAGAAATATTGATGAGCTTTTTGCTTTCATTAGCTCTAGACTAAATCGTGCTAATCCAACTGATATTACTAAGATTAGTCTAGCTCAAACGATGCTTTTAAAGCGAATTTTACACGCTATAAATTTATTACATAATACCAAAGCTAAGGATTTAGCAAATTCAAGTATCTCTATGCTAGATGGTGTAATAAGCGTAGATAGTTTAAATTTGATTAGAGATCGTTGGTTTGATTTTGTTTCGCATTTTGATGATAACTATATAAAAAGATTAGAAAAATATGGGATAAAACAAAGCGATGATATAGAGAGCATAATCTCTAAAATAGAGAAATTTAAAGATAATTCTAAAGAACAAGATTTAAAATATCTTAAAATTTGCGATCTACTTATAGCGGCTTTAGTCCCATCTATAGCACCAAGTGCCGATGATGATATAGCCGCAGTTAGCGAGCATTTAAGGCAAGATCCAGCCTTGCTTAGTAGCCCAGCTATGGAAGATGATATTAAGAGATGTATCTTAAAAAGAGTTAGGCTTGACCAAAATGAGATAAAGCATAAAATTGCTATTTTAGATGGGATATTAAATAGTTTAAATACCCAAATTCAAGATTTTGCCACGACGCTTTTAGATAATGGCAGTATGGTTGATAGTGCTATTTTTGATATGGATAGTATCACTTCAATTGATGATTATAATACCATAAAGCTAAAATTGCAAAATACATCAAATAGCCTTCGTAGCGAGATAAAAGCGATGGGCTCAAAATTAAGCGATGATAGTAAGGTTATAAATAATCTAAAAGAGCGAGTAAAAGAGCTTGAAGAGATGATAGCTAGGGCTAATATTCAAAAAGATGAGATAACAGGGTTAAATAATAAAAGTAGCTTTGAGATGGAGCTAGCTAGCATTGAAGAGGCTAATTTAAAATATGGCGTGGATTATGCTATTATGATTATTGGGATTAATGGCTTAGATGATACTAGTGCTAAATATGGGGCAAATGCTAAAGATGCTATCTTATCTACAATGGCTAAAATTATACAAAATCGCTGTTTAAATGGCGAATTTATCGCTAGGACAAATACAGATGAGTTTGTGATATTAGTAGCAAATTTGGATACAAATGGTTGTGTGAATTTAGCCCAAATGATGTTAAATGATATTTCAGGGTATAAATTTAGATATAAAAATGAGCATATCATAGTAGGTGCTAGCTGTGGAATTGCCATTAGATCTAGTGCAAATAACCAAACTGATATGATACAAAGGGCAAATTTGAGATTAAAATCAGCCAGAAGCGAGGGGTTAAATTGCATAAAAGCGATTTGATGGATTATGAGAAATTCCTAAGCTCAAAGCCTATTTATTATAAAGAGATTGATTATGAGAGATTTCCTAGGATTTTTAAACAAATTAAGCTAAATACGCCACCAATTATCCATATATTAGGCACTAATGGCAAGGGTAGTACTGGCAGATTTCTTACTCAAATTCTCTCTTCTAGTGGTAAAAAAGTAGCGCATTATAGTAGTCCGCATATATTTGATTTTAGTGAGAGATTTTATAGTAGTTGTGAAGTCATTGATAAAGATAGATTAAATTTAGCTCACATTAAGCTTTTAGATATTTTTAACTCCTTTGATAACGCAAATCAGATGATAGAGAGTTTAAGCTATTTTGAGTGGGCAACCTTGATGGCTGGAGTTCTATTTGATGGGTATGATTATCTTATTATGGAGGCTGGAATGGGTGGTGAGTATGACGCTACTAACGCCTTTGATAAAATCCTTAGCATTTTTACGCCAATTGGCTTAGATCATACTGATATGCTTGGGGATACTCTTAGTAAGATTGCTACAACCAAGCTTAATGCGATGGGAGGGGTGGCTTTGGTTAGTAGCGAATTTGCCTGTAAAGATATAGCTAAAGAGATTGCTAAGAGTAAAAATACAAATTTAATATTCCAAAGCGATATATTTCAAAGTAGCATTGATGAGTATGCTAAGAGATTTAATTTGCCTGAGTTTTTAAAGATGAATCTAAGCTTAGCGGCAAATGCGGCTCACATTTTGGGTGTAGAGAATTTGGATAATATAATTTTAAATTTAGATAAATTAAGCTTAATTGGCAGATGCCAAAGGATAAAGGATAATCTAATAGCAGATGTCGGCCATAACCCCCACGCAGCTAAAGCCATAGCAAAATATCTACAAGATATAGGCTGGGATAGGGTAAATTTGATATATAATGCCTTTGATGATAAAGATATTTTTGGAGTTTTATCAAGCTTAAAGCCTTTTATTGATACAATTTTGGTTTATAATTATCCAAGTCAAAATAGAAAATTAGCAGTAGATAGGATTATTGAGCTTTCAAAAGAGCTTAAAATTAAGTGCTTTGAGTTTAAAAATCTTGATGAAAAAGAGCGTTATTTACTCTTTGGATCGTTTATGTTAGTAGAAAATTTTATTAAGGAAGAGATTGAAAGATAAGATTGTAGTTACCATAACTGATGTTAATGGCTCTAGAAACTATCTATTAAGTCAGGTATTAAAGAAAATTTTTATATATATTTTTGCTATTTTATTATTGATTTTTGTCTTTGGGGCTTTATATATGGGCTATTTACAAGATGAGACAAATGCTCTTAGGCAGACCAAAGAGGAGCTAATAAGCAGTAGCGAGAGTTTAAATTTAGAGTATGAAAAGATGAAGCAAAAGCTCTCCACTAAAGAAGAGGAGCTAATAGCAATCGAGGATAAAATTTCTCTTTTAGAAGAGCAAATAGGGCTAAATGATGAGGCAAATAGCACTACAATAGATGATAGATTAGAAAATATTAAGCTTACAGTAGAGCAGCAAAATATACTA
Organism: Campylobacter sp. RM19072; assembly: GCF_024723485.1. Lineage (NCBI taxonomy): Bacteria > Pseudomonadati > Campylobacterota > Epsilonproteobacteria > Campylobacterales > Campylobacteraceae > Campylobacter > Campylobacter sp. RM19072. Next base: position 26,795 of record NZ_JANQCU010000010.1, on the reverse strand, counting down.
TTTTCGATGATTCCAAATGGTAAAGTGATGGAAGATGGTGGTGTAACGGCTGAGTTTGGCTGGAGAATTCACCCAGTTTTAGGTCATAGACACTTACATCAAGGTATTGATCTTAGAGCGCCAATTGGAACTCCAGTATATGCACCCGCTGATGGAGTGGTGCAAGTAGCTGGGTTTAATATAGTTAGCGGATATGGATATTTGGTGGTTTTAGAGCATAATTTTGGCTTTAAGACTAGATTTGCCCATCTATCAAGGAAAGATGTTGTCAAAGAGGGGCAGTTTGTTAAAAAAGGAGATTTAATAGGCTATAGTGGTAATACTGGTATAAGCACAGGCCCGCATTTACACTATGAGATTAGGTTTGTGCAAAGACCACTAGATCCAGCAAATTTTATTAATTGGAATAGAAAAAATTACGAAGAAATATTTCAAAAGGAGAAGAGAGTATCATGGCAGTCTTTAGTAAAGGCAGTGGCAAATTTAACTCTGAAACAACCATAATATCAGAAGGTGCTTATATAAAAGGGGAGTTGGCTTGCAGTTCGGTTTTATACATAGAAGGGCATGTAGATGGTATGATTAAATCTAGCAACACAGTTGTAATTGGTAAAAATGGTAAAGTTACTGGGATTATCACAGCTTCTAAAGTTGTGATAAATGGCGTTTTTGAGGGTAATATCGATTCTGATTCAGTTGAGATTTTAAGCGGTGGATTTGTGCTAGGCGATATATGCTCAGGTAGCTTAAGTATAGAAACTGGCGGTAGATTTGATGGTAAAAATTCGATCAAAGCCTCAGACTCTATGAGATCTTTAGAAAATTTAGAGATAATTGACACAGAGGAAAGTGGTGCAATCAAGGGTATATGAGTTTTTTAAAACCCATAAAGATCAGTTTCAAATTTTAATTGTTAGCGATGATAAAGATGCGCTCAAAGCTTACGCTGCAGCTAGTTATGCTGGGCGTGAGTGCTTTATCCTTCCTGATTTTAGAGCTAAAAACGGCGATGATTTAAGAGCTTTTAATAGCGAGCTTTTAGATATTAGCAAGGCTTTGAGCGAATTTCATCTAAGCACAAATCCAAATAAACTTATAATCTCCCCATTTAGAACAATCCTAAATAAACTCCCAAACGCAAATCAGCTAAAGGTAAAAAAGATAAATTTCGCTGATACCATCGACTTAAATAGCTTTAAAGATGAGATGCTAGGGTATGGATATACATTTGTTGATATTGTAGAAAGTAGGGGCGAGATAAGGGTTAGTGGCGATATAATCGATATTTTTAGCGTTGGAGATGAGCAGCCTTGTAGAATTACACTAGATATTGATATAGTAGAGAGTATTCGCAGATTTGACCCCGCTACCCAAAAGAGCATTAGCAATGAAGAGAGCATTACGATTACTCCATATGTAGCAGCACTTAGCGATAGTGAGTTTAAGAGCACTTTAGATAGCTTACAAGAGATCAAATCAAATAATTTGGTAAATGATCTAAATTCATTTGGCTTTTGGGTCATTGATGGATTTATAGATTACTTAGAGCAGTTTAAAGCTATTAAGGATTGTGAGATTGACTACGATGATTGCGATATGGATATAAGCAAACTTAGTAGCATTGATACCTTGCCAAAATCAAAAATATATAGAGCCTTTGAAGGTAGCATTAATAGTGATCTTATAGCATTTCATAAGGATAAAAAGATAGAGATTTTAAGCTCTAATGAGAGTGCATTTAGGGCTTTGGGATTAGAGATAAATCCAAATTTAAGTTTTATTAAAAGCGATTTAATATTAAATTTAATAAGCAAAGATGAGCTTATAATCAGCCTAAACCGCCTTACTTCTCGTAAGAAAAGACAGAAAACTAGCATTGTTTTAGATGAATTAAAAATCGGAGATTTTGTAGTTCATAGTGAGTATGGCATTGGTAAATTTGCTGGTCTTGAGCTGATTTGCGTGCTTGGCAATAGTAAGGAATTTGTGGTATTAACTTATCAAAATGATGATAGATTGCTCCTTCCTACAGAGCACCTTGATATGATAGATAGGTATATTGCTGGAAGTGGTGCGGTGGTAAATTTAGATAAGCTTGGTAAAGCGAGTTTTACAAAGCTTAAGCAAAAAGTCAAAGAGAAGCTATTTATCATCGCTAGTAAGATTATCTCACTAGCAGCTAAAAGGGAGCTGATAGAGGGTGTTAAAATCGATATTGATAGTGCTGAATTTGCTAGTTTTCAAGCACAAGCTGGATTTGAATACACTCAAGATCAAAGTGTAGCTATAAGCTCTATTTTAAATCATTTAAGAAGTGGCAAGGTAATGGATATGCTCTTAAGTGGCGATGTAGGCTTTGGCAAGACTGAAGTAGCTATGAATGCGATATTTGCTTGTGTTAAAAGTGGATTTCAAGCTCTATTTTTCGTGCCTACTACCTTGCTTTGTGCTCAGCACTATAAAAGCTTAAGCGATAGATTGAGTAAATTTGATATTGATGTTAGGCGACTTGATAGATTTAGCACGGCTAAAGATAAGGCTAGATTACTTGCTGATTTAAAGGGCTCTAAACCACTTGTGGTTATTGGGACACACGCACTTTTGAGCGTTCAAAGTGTGAATTTGGGTCTAATCATTATCGATGAAGAGCATAAATTTGGGGTAAAACAAAAAGAGAAATTAAAAGAATTTAGCGATCGCTCCCATCTATTATCTATGTCAGCTACTCCGATTCCAAGAAGCTTAAATATGGCTCTTAGCTCCATTAAAAGCTATGCCACACTCACCACGCCGCCACTTGATAGATTAGATGTTTGCACCTTTGTCAAGCAGTGGGATAGAAGCTTGATTAAAGAGGCGATTATGCGTGAGCTACGCCGTGCTGGGCAGATATTTTACTTACATAATAAAATTGCTGATATGCCAAGCATTGAGCGTGAGATCAAAGATATAGTGCCAAATTTAAAGATTCTTACTCTTCATAGCAAGATTGATGCGAAAACTAGTGAAGATGAGATGATTAAATTTGCTAATGGCGAGTATGATTTATTGCTTTGTACTAGCATTGTTGAGAGTGGAATTCATATCCCAAATGCAAATACAATTATAATTGATGAAGCAAATAAATTTGGTATTGCGGATTTACATCAGCTCCGTGGTAGAGTAGGTAGAGGCTCTAAGCAGGGGTATTGCTATTTCTTAGTAGAAAATAAAGATGAGCTAAGCGATGAAGCGCTTAAGCGTCTTGTGGCACTAGAGTCAAATTCATTCATTGGCAGTGGTGCTTTGCTTGCTTATCATGATTTAGAGATTAGGGGTGGCGGAAATTTAATTGGAGAAGCACAAAGCGGTCATATAGAGGCCATTGGCTACTCTTTATATCTTAAAATGCTAGAAGATGAGATAAATTCGCTTTTAAATAAAAATGATAAAAAGGAGTCTCAAGTAGATATTAAACTTAGTGTAAATGCCTTTTTAAATAGTGAGCTAATTAGCGAAGATAGATTAAGACTAGAGCTTTATAGGCGTCTTAGTAAGTGTAATCAAGCAAGTGAAGTATATGAAATTGGTGGGGAGATTGAAGATAGATTTGGCAAGCTTGATATTTATACTAAGCAGTTTTTAGATATTATAGTTATAAAGATTATGTCAGCACAGCAAGGATTTAAGAGTGTTAGTAGCTATGAGCAAAATATCACTTTAACCAAAATCGATGGAACAAAAGTTGCTTTAAAATCGCCAAGCAAAGATGATGATGATGTCTTAGCTGAAATTTTACGCTATTTAAGGAAAAATAGATGACTATTTCTGGGCTATCTTACCATAAGCCACTTTATACTATAGAAAAAGAGATTTCGCAAGAGAAGCAAAGTAATGATAGCAACACGCAAAATTCACAAGATCAAGCTAGTAAATATGAGCTAACAAAAGAGCAAAAGATGCAAATTACCCAGCTGCAAAAGCGTGATTTAGAAGTTAGAACTCACGAAGCAGCACATATGTCAGCTGGAGCTGGGCTTACAACTGGTGCTACCTATAGCTACCAAAGGGGACCAGATAATAAAATGTATGCTATAGGCGGTGAAGTTGGTATAGACACATCTCCAGGCAATACGCCAGAAGAGACATTGAAAAAAGCAGGACAAATCAAAAGAGCCGCCCTAGCACCAGCTCAGCCTAGTGCGGCTGATTTACAAGTAGCAGCTACGGCCACAAGCATGGAGATTGATGCTAAGATAGAAATTCAAAAAAATCAAACCCAAGAAGCAAAAGCCGATCAAAATACCCAAAATTCGCAATCAACAAACTATCTAAACGAGCAATTAAAAAACCCATACACAGCTATAAGCGTGGATTATACATCTAAAACAATAGGGGTATTTTAGTGAAAATAAAGTGGAAAAAGACCAAAGCAGCTATCGTAAGAGATGGAAAATTAAAGGCCGTAAGTGAGCTTGCCTATACAAATTTAGATGATTTAATAGGACTTAAAGAGCAAAAAGAGAAGCTTGTAAATAATACGCTAAAATTTATTAATGATGATGTTGTAAATCATGTACTTTTATGGGGCGAGAGGGGTTGTGGTAAATCTAGCCTTGTAAGGGCTGTATTTTGTAAATTTATGGATATGAATTTAAGGCTTATAGAGATAAGCACTAAAGAGCTTAAGTATCTTCATAAAATTTTAGATAAAATTAGAGATAAAAAGAGATATAAATTTATTATTTTTTGCGATGATTTTGGGTTTGAAAATACAGATAGCTCATTATCTGAGTTAAAAAATCTTCTTGAAGGCTCTATTCAAGCGACCCCATCAAATGTGATATTTTATGCTACGACCAATTTAAAACATCTTGTAAAAAGCAAACCAAATAGCGATAATTATATCATTGAGAAGGAAAATAGCAGGGAGAATTTAAGCCTTGCTGATAGATTTGGACTTCATATTAGCTTTTATGAGTTAGGGATCGATGAGTATATCGATATTGTGAGTAAATTTTTTGAAAGTAGCAATATCAATAAAGATAGGATAAAAAATGAAGCCCTAGCATACGCAGCTAGTAAGGGTGTAAGAAGCCCTAGAAATGCTAAGCAGTTTTGGCAAATGACAAAGGAGTATATTGAGAAGCGTTGAGCTATTTTTAGCACTTGATGAAGTTTGTGAGTTTGATTTTAATCTAAATAGGCATTGGTGGCCTGATTATGGGACTTTTTGGGTTATAGTGGGTGCTATTTTAACCCAAAATAGCAAGTGGTCTAGCGCAGAAAAATCCTTAAATAATCTAAAAAATTATGGCGTTAGAACTCTAAATGATATAGCAAATTTAGATATTGAGATATTAAGTGAGCTTATTAAGCCAAGTGGATTTTACAACACTAAGGCTAAGAGATTAAATCTGCTTTGTAATAATATTGTAACTAAATTTGATAGCTTTGATGAGTTTGCTAGTAGGGTTAGCTTTGATTGGCTCATAGCTCAAAAGGGCTTGGGGCTAGAGAGTGTTTATTCTATTTTATGCTTTGCTTGTGGGCGTGATGAGATGGTCGTTGATAGCTATACTAATCGGATTTTAAGGGCCCTTGGGTATGAGTTTGAGAGTTATGAAGAGACTAAAGAGTGGTTAGAGAGCATTGATAGAGATGAGGTTTATAAAGCAATTGGCGATATAAGCGATAATGAGCTATTTTGCCGCTATCATGGGGTTATTGTGGAATTTTGCAAACGCCACTTAAAAGGGGCTAAATTTGATGATTTTGCGTTAAATTTATTTAATAAGCTTAGCGATATATTATAATATTAATTTAGTAGATATTTAGATGGGCAGTTAAATGGGGATTTTGGTAGATTTTTTAAGTGGTTTGTTTCTTATTTTTGCGCTATTGCTACTATTGATTATTTTGTTTTCATCTATTTTGATGATATTTTTTTATTTTAAAAAAAGAGCTGATTATAGTTTTAAATCTGATTTAGCTTTTAGGATTTTTATTTTTTGTTTTTCTTATCCAATTCTTACTTTTATTCTTGGTTTAAGTGCTTTTGCTTGGGCGAATATTTTTATAATTTTTCATTAAAATAATATATTTTAAGGAGATTAATATGTTTGCTGGTATTATTGGTTTATTTACAATTGGAGCTTTTATATCTTTATTGCTTATACTTACTATATTTGGCTTGATTTGTCTATTTTTCTTACCATTTGCTATTGTTAATAGGTTATTTCCAGACCCATACGCTAAGCCATTTAAGGATAATTTTTTAGGAATTGGTGATAAATTTCCTTTTTTGTATAAGATACCAAAATTGGCTTTGAGATTTAGCTTTGCTAATGGTGATTATTCTAATTACACTGATGAAGAGTTAAAAAAATTTAAAAAAATTAGAGAGTTTTTATTTAAATTAATTTTTCGTTTTAATGTGATAATATACCCGATTTTTATAATTTCTACGCTTTTTATCTCTAGTTTGTTTCGGTGAAAATTTTGTTAAAATTAAGGTATTTTATAAAAAAGCAATAAAATATAAGTTATTATGGGGGAATTTAGTTTGATTAGTTTTTGGCTATCTTTGCTTTTGTAAAGATAAAAAGCTATAACTTTAGACAAAATTTTTATATATTCATTAAAATATACTTTTAAATTTCACACTTGCTTAACAAATATGGTATAAAATTACGCCATATTAATTATTAAAGGAAGTAAAATGAAAAAAATTAGTTTGATAGCGATTTTAGCTTTAGCAATTAGTGCTAACGCAGCAGGCTTTACAGGCGGTCAAGCACCGATTAATCAAGGTGGATTTTTAGGTCCAAAAAGCGGAGTTACAACAGTCAAAGAAGCTCTTCGTGCTTGGGATGATACTTTGGTTGAGATAAAAGGCAAAATCATAGCTCAAGTCGGACATGAAAAGTATAAATTTAGCGATGGCAAAGATACCATTATCATAGAGATTGATGATGAGGATTGGTATGGGCTTAGCGTAGGTCCTGATGAAGTTGTCACAATATATGGTGAAGTCGATGGCAATGGCGTTTTTGCCAATGAAATTGATGTAAAAAGAATTATTAAATAAATAATCACACTACCAAAAGCTTATTACCAAAGCTTTTGGGTAATTTAAATTTAAACTTAGCAAAATTTCGTTAAAATCTAAACCTAAAAATCACAAAAAAGAAAAATAATGCAAAATATTTTAAATTCAATGAAAAATATAGCCGTTGTAGGCTTTAGTCCAGATCCAAGTAAGGCTAGTAATCATGTTGGTAACTACTTAATAGAGCAAGGTTTTAATGTATTTGCCATATATCCAAAAAGCGTAGAGATAAATGGACGCCAAACCTATCAAAGCCTAAGCCAGATTAATCAAAATATAGATACTATAGTTATGTTTAGAAAGGCTGAGTTTGCCACTGAATTAGCCAAAGAAGCAGTGAAATTAGGCGTGAAAAATCTATGGCTACAATTAGGGATTATAAATGATGAGGCTAAGCAGATTGCGCAAAATGCGGGGTTAAATTTCGTTCAAGATGCTTGTATAATGATAGAGCATAAAAGGATTAAGAAATGATAAGTTTAAATAAAATTATCCAAGCTAAGCGTAATATCGATGGGTTTGTGGCTAAAACTCCTTTTGGATTTGCTCCTAAATTAAGCAAGATAGCAGATGCACAAATTTATCTTAAAAAAGAGAATTTACAAATAACTGGGGCTTATAAGGTCAGGGGTGCTTTTAATAAAATTGCAAATTTAGATGAAGATGCCAAAAAGTGTGGAGTCGTAGCAGCAAGTGCTGGTAATCACGCTCAAGGGGTAGCAATCAGCGCAAAGCACTTTGGCGTAAGGGCTATAATCATTATGCCAGAAGCAGCACCGCTATCAAAGGTCGCTGGGACTAAAGCCCTTGGTGCTGAAGTGATTTTAAAGGGAGATAATTTTGATGAGGCTTATGCCTATGCTTTGGAGTATGCTAAAGAGAATAATATGAGCTTTATCCACCCTTTTGATGATGAGTTAGTCCAAGCAGGTCAAGGGACAATCGCTCTAGAGATGCTAGATGAGGTTAGCGATCTTGATTATATAGTTGTGCCAGTTGGCGGTGGTGGGCTTATTAGCGGTGTGGCAAGTTGTGCTAAGCAGATTAATCCAAATATTAATATTATTGGCGTTAGTGCTAAGGGGGCTCCAGCTATGTTTGAGAGCTTTAAAGATAGGTGCCAACACAATTCTAAAAGTGTCCGCACCATTGCTGATGGAATTGCTGTTAGAGATGCTAGTAAGATTACTCTAGCTCATATTTTAGAAAGCGTAGATGAGATGGTACAAGTAGATGATGAGGAGATCGCAAATGCGATTTTATATCTTTTAGAGCAGCAAAAAATTATGGTTGAAGGAGCTGGTGCGGTATCGGTAGCAGCCATTTTGGAGAGTAAATTTGAGTTTAAAAAGGGCTCTAAGATCGGTGCTATCTTAAGCGGTGGCAATATAGATGTACAAACTCTAAGTGTGATTATAGAAAAAGGTCTTTTAAAGAGCTATAGAAAGATGATAATTAATGTTACTTTGATCGATAAGCCAGGTGCTTTAATGGCACTTGGAGATGTCTTAAGGATTGCTGGGGCAAATATCGTTAAGATTGATTATGATAGATTTTCAACCAAATTAAGCTATGGCGATGCTAAGATAACCATCACTTTAGAGACTAAAGGCAAGGAGCACCAAGATAGAGTTCAAAAAGCCTTAAAAGACGCTGGATACGAATATACTCAAGAGTTTTAGCTCTTGATTTAATGGCTAAATTTAGCTTTTTGTTATCTTTTGGGCTACGCTTTTATTGGTTACTTTTTTTATCTCATCAAAGCTAGCATTTTGGATATTTTCAAAGCTACCAAAGTAGTTAATAAGCTTGATTATTGATCCTTTTGATATACCAAGAGTGGCTAATTGACTACTTTGTATATCAATTTTTTGCCTACTTTTTTGGTGAAAACTAATGGCAAATCTATGCGCCTCATCTCGCAAACGCTGGATAAATTGCAGTTTTGTATCATTTGGATTAAGGCTAAATTTGCCTATATTTGTGTAAATTTTATCACTTGCCCTGCCTTTTGCTCTATTTGCTTTAGCGTCAATTTTTTCTTTAGATATTGCGATTATATCGACATTTGCTCCACTACTTTTGATTATTTGATTGGCTAAATTTAGCAAGGCATCGCCACCATCTATAATCCATAAATCAGGAGCTGGGGCTTTATCAAAGCTTTTGGCTCTATGGGTTAATAGCTTTGACATTTGGTCATAATCATTTATATCTTGAAGGTGCATATGGCGATATTTTGCTTTATTAAATTCCCCATTTTCCCACACGACCATAGCGCCAACTGGAGCTGAGCCAAATAGATGAGAGTTATCAAAAATCTCAATTTTTAATGGTAGATTATTTAGCTCAAATAGATCTTGAATTTCCCTTGCTAGAGTGTAATCATTTGTTTTGATATGTTTTTTTATAAACTCAAGAGCATTTTGGTAGGCGATATCTACTAGCTCTTTTTTCTCTGCGATTTTTGGCTGAGTGATTTGAAATTTTCTATTATGGCGTAAATTTAATATATCAGTTAAAATATTCTCATCTTCAAGCTTTGCGTATGTGTAAATTTTAGTCGCACCTACAGGCTGATCTATTGTAAAAGCGTCTAAAATCATAGTTGAGTATAACGCTTCTAAATCCGATTCTATCATATCTTGAGCTGGTTTAATACTGTGAGTACAAAAGCAAACTCTACCATCTCTAATGCTAAATCTAACACCGCAAACAAAGCCAGAATTTGCATTGACGCTAATGACCTCAAAATCCTCTAATTTAGCTAGATCGATTTGGATTTTTACGCTTGTATCGTTAATGGTTTTGATCTGATCTCTTATCTTAGCAGCCTCTTCATAGTTCTCATTTTGGGCTAAATTTAGCATTGTTTTTTCTAAATTTGGTATTAAAAGCTCTGGATTTTTAATCTTTTTTATAGCTTCATTTACGATTTTAGCGTAATCATTTTTATCAATTAGCCCAAGACAAGGAGCGTAGCAGCGGTTAATTTGATGAAATAAGCACCCCTTTTTCTCTTTTAGGCATGATCTTTTTTGGACTAGTTTAAACTCTAAATACAAAGCTTCTAAAATCTCATTAGCACCTTTGAAAAATGGACCAAAATATTTGATATTAGAGCCTTTTAACACCTTTCTAGTTATCTCAAATCTAGGAAAATCGCTATTTAAATCTAAGCATATATATGGGTAGGTTTTATCATCTCTTAATAAGATATTATATTTTGGGTGAAGTTGCTTGATAAATGAATTTTCTAGTATCAACGCATCTTGTTCGCTTTGAGTAGTGATCCACTCTATATGCACAGCTTGGCTTATCATCTTTGCTATGCGTGGGCTAAGATTTGAATTTGGCGTAGCATCAGCGTTAAAATAGCTTTTTACTCGGTTTTTTAAATTCTTAGCTTTGCCAACATATAAAAGCTTTGCATTTTTATCAAAATATTGATAAATTCCTGGGCTATTTGGTAGCGATTTTAGCTCATCTATTAGCATTTATAGACTCTCTTAATCTTTCAAAAAGTTCGTAAATATCTCTATCTTTGGCGTTATTTTGAAATTTTCCATCACTTCGCTCTATGAAAATTGGCTTTTGCTCTTTGGGTATTTCTTGGAAATTTTTAGGTTTTGTGATGAAAACTACTACGCTATTTACAGGGGTTAGGGCGGTGCTAGGAGCATTATGAATATATGTGTTTAATAGGTTTTTTATCTGAAATTTGATACTATCGTGATTTAGCTCAAATTTGGCAAGTGGATGCACGACAGCGATAAATAAATTTCCATCTTTTTGGTATGTAAATTTAATAAGCCTATTTTTGGCAACGCCGAGCAATTTTAATATATCTCTTGTCTCTTTTGCGGCTTTTAATTTTTTATATTTAGGATCGTTTATAATATGGTTAATAATCTCAAAACTTTGCATATGGCAATTATAGCCGTTTTTTGCTTAATTTTTTTAGCAGGATGTGGATATAAGGCAGATCCATTCTATACAGATTTTAAACAAGAGATTAAGGCTAATTAATTAATAAGCCAAATTTAGATAGACTTGCGTAAATTTAATTTTAGGATAAATTATGAAAAATGCTGATATTTTGGTGCTAGATTTTGGCTCACAATATACCCAATTAATTGCTAGAAGACTTAGAGAGCAAGGCGTTTATACCGAGCTTATGCCCTTTAATGCTAGTATTGAGACCATAAGAGCAAAAAACCCAAAAGGGATAATTCTAAGTGGTGGTCCAGCAAGTGTGTATGATGAGAATGCTTATTTTTGTGATGATGGGGTATTTTCTCTTGGACTTCCTATCCTTGGGATATGCTATGGTATGCAGTTAATCGCTCATAAAAATGGCGCCAATGTCGCTCCAGCCAATCACAAAGAGTATGGTAAGGCAAATATAGAGATTATAAAAGAGTGCGAGTTTATGAGTGGTGTGGTAAATAATAGCGTTGTATGGATGAGCCACTCTGATAAGGTAAATGAACTTCCAAAGGGCTTTGAAGTGATAGCAAAGAGCCAAAATAGCGAATTTTGCGTATTTGGTGATTTTGAGCGTAAAATTTATGCTATGCAGTTTCATCCAGAGGTGGCTCATAGCGAATTTGGTAGTGTAATGCTTAAAAACTTTGCTAAGATTTGCGGGTGCGATAGCACTTGGAATATGGGAAGTTTTGCTAAAACTCAAATTGCTGCCATTAGAGAAAAAGTAGGCGATGATAAGGTATTGTGTGCTGTAAGTGGCGGAGTGGATAGCTCTGTTGTTGCTGCACTTTTAGCAGCTGCAGTGCCTGAGAATTTGATAGTGGTATTTGTAGATAATGGCTTACTACGAACTAATGAGGCTAAGCAAGTTGAAGAGATGTTTAAGCTTAAACTTGGTGTAAATTTAATTAGCATTGATGCTAGTGAGCTATTTTTGAGCCGTTTAAAAGGGGTAAGGGATCCAGAGAAAAAACGCAAAATTATCGGCGAGACATTTATAGAGGTTTTTGACTCTGAAGCTAAAAAACACGCTAATGTAAAGTATCTAGCTCAAGGAACTCTATATACTGATATAATCGAGAGTAGCGTAGCTGGCGCGTCTAAAACCATTAAGAGCCATCACAATGTAGGCGGACTTCCTGAATGGATGAAATTTGAGCTTATTGAGCCATTAAGAGAGATTTTTAAAGATGAGGTTAGAGCGCTTGGGCTTGAGCTTGGGCTTAGCCGTGATGTGGTATTTCGCCATCCATTCCCTGGGCCAGGACTTGCTATACGCATAATGGGCGAGGTAAATGAGCCTAGCCTTGAGCTACTTAGAAAAGCTGATGTAATTTTACGAGAAGAGCTAAAAAGTAGTGGCTGGTATGATAAGACTTGGCAAGCATTTTGCGTGCTTTTAAATGTAAATTCAGTAGGCGTAATGGGGGATAATAGGACATATGAGAATGCTGTTTGTATCCGTGTAGTTGATGCGAGCGATGGTATGACGGCTAGCTTTTCAAGGCTCCCATATGATTTATTAGAAAATTGTAGCCGCCGTATAATAAACGAAGTAAGCGGAATTAACCGTGTAGTTTATGATATCAGCTCTAAGCCACCAGCGACAATTGAGTGGGAGTAGGGTGGATTTTCTAGATTAAGATATGATATATCTACTCTCCAATACGCCTTTTGATGATGAGAGCGTGGAGCAAATTTCGCTTTGTAGGATTGAGTTTAATAAATTTAATCTTGATTTAAGTGAATTTGACGCTCTTATAGTTACTAGCAAAAACGCTATTAATTCGCTTAAATTTAACTCTATAACCTTAGCTGATATTTTGGTTTTTGCTATTGGCAAGGCTACGGCTTTAGCTTGTAAGGAGTTTGGATTTAGGCAAATTTATGAGGCTAAGAATTCGCATGGAAGTGAGTTTGGTGCTGAAATTTTAGAAAAATTAGTTAGCAAGAGAGTAATATTTATCAAAGCTAAAGAGACAATTTCAAATTTAGATATATACTTTCGTCAAAACGGCATTGATATAAGCGTAATTGATGGCTATGAAAATATAATTTTAAAAAATAATAGCTATGAAAAACCACAATTAAACTCAATTTTAATTTTTACAAGTCCTATGAATGTGCGTGCGTTTATCCAAAATTTTGGCTGGGATCATAGCTACAAAGCAGTAGCTATAGGCAAAGCTACAGCTAAGGAGCTAAAGGGTTATTGCGACCCTATAATCTCTAAATCGCAAAGCATAAAAGATTGCGTAGAATTAGCTAAATCTTTAAACAAGATATGAGCCAAATAACAAAAACGCTAATCCTAAAATTATGCGGTAAATCCCAAAGCTAATATAGCTAAAGTGTGCCACAAAACGCAAAAATAGCTTAATAACCACAAGAGCAACTATAAACGCTACAGCCCCACCAAGTAAAAATATCCAAATTTGATCTAAATTAGTAGCGAAAATCTCTCTATTTTTATAGCTATCATATATTGTAGCTGCTATCATTGTAGGAATTGCAAGTAAGAAGCTAAATCTAGCTGCCACTTCACGGCTAAGCCCGCAAAGCAACCCAGTAATAATAGTAGAGCCACTTCTAGAGGTGCCAGGAATCATAGCTAAGCACTGACTAAGACCGATTATAAAGGCTTGTTTGTGGCTAATATTGTGAATATGCGTGGTGCTTGGAGTATAGCTAGGGCATTTTTGAAATAGCTCAACAATGATAAAAACAATACCGCCAATGATAAGCATATATGCTACTGTATTTGGGTCAAATAGCTCTTTAATGTGTTTATAGGCCAAAAAACCTATAATCGCAGTTGGGATAAATCCTATAATTAGCTTGATCCATAGTAAAATATCACTTGTAAGACGCTCTTTAAAAGCCCACACAACAGCCAAAATACTACCAAGCTGAATGACAACCTCAAAGCATTTTAAAATTTCATTTTGCTTAAGACCTAAAAAGTGTGAAGTAAGGATCATATGCCCAGTTGAACTAACTGGTAAAAACTCAGTAAGCCCCTCTACAATGCCTAAGATTATCGCTGAGATTATATCCATTTTATCCCTTTAATGCTCTATTTAATTTATCTATATTATCCTTTATAGATCCACCTGTATATAGTGCGGATATGATAGCTATGTAATCAACGCCAATATCTTTTATTAAATTTAAATTTGAGCTATTAATTCCACCTATTACGGCGATTTTTTCTTTAAATTTTAATCTAGCTTCTTTGATTATATTAAGCGGACATAGCGGTGCGTTTGGCTTAGAGCTACTAGGAAATAGCGAGCCAAATGCGATATAATCAGCGCCATTTTTAATAGCATTTTTAGCTAGGTTTAAATCGCTATAACAGCTAACTCCTATAAATGCTTCATACCCTAAAATATCCCTAGCTCTTTTTAGACTCTCATCATCTTTGCCGATATGAACGCCACTAGCTTGAACTATTTTGGCTAGATTTACATCATCATTTATTATAAATTTACTATTATAACTTTTACAAATTTTTGCTATCTCTTTTAGAAGTGATATATCGTGATTTTGGCTTTTATTTCTATATTGAATTATCTTAACTCCACTATTTAAAAGCTCATTAATTTGAGCTTTTAAAGTATGATTTGGAGTGAAATTTTGATCAGTTAATGCGTAAATTTGATTCATTTAAGATCATATTTAACAAGTAGTTTATCATAAGTGCCATTATCTTTGATCTCTTTTAAGGCTGCATTAAATTTATTTAAAAATTCGCTATTTTTACCCTTATTAAAAGCAAAGCTAAATCCATCACTACCATCTGACTCTTCTAAGAAATTTACAATATCTCTATTTTTATTTAGATACCCAAACCCAACAGAGCTATCTACGATTACTACATCTACTTTTTTGGCTTTTAAATTCATAATAGAACCAGCAATACCTTCAGTTGGAATAACTCTAGCTCCTTTTATTGAATGTGCTACGCTCTCTTGAACTGTGCCAAGCATCACGCCAATTTTAAGGTTGTTTAGCTGCTCTTTTGATACGATTTTATCATTATTTGCAAGTTTTAAATATAAATTTTTAGTAAAAAAATATGGATCACTAAAATCAACAGATTTTTTACGCTCATTAGTAGCACTCATAGAAGCAGCAATCATATCGATTTTACCGGCTTTTAGGGCTGGAATTAAGGCATCAAAGCCAATTTTTATAAATTTATACTCAAATCCAGCAACTTTAGATATTTCATCGATTAAATCAATATCAAATCCAGCGATTTTGCCATTTTCATCTATATAATCAAATGGCGGATACTCAGCATCAGAACCGATGATAATCTCCTTAGCATTTAAGGCTACAGATAGACAAAATATAGCCACAAATATCTTAAATAAATTTCTCATTTAACTCCCTTATTTTAGATCATATTTGATTAAAAGTTTATCATAGGTGCCATTTCTCTTTAGCTCATCTATGGCGCTATCTACCTTAGCTTGAAGCTCTTTATTTTTATTTTTATCAAAAGCAAAGCTAAATCCATCGCTACCATCTGGAAGGATTAAAAATTCAGCTAAATCTGGATTTTGCTTTAAATACCCATAGCCTATAGAGCTATCTACTATTAAGGCATCGGCTTTTGAGTTTTTCACAGCCATAACCGCACCAAAAATTTCATCAATAGCCATAACTTTAGCTGATTTAATCTCTCTAGCGGCTAACTCTTGGACTGTGCCTAATTGGACAGATATTTTTTTGCCTTCTAATTGCTCAAGCTTGGTTAAATCTTTATTATCAGCTCTTTTTATAAATAAATTCATAGTATTATAGTATGGTTTGCTAAAATCAACAGCCTTAGCTCTTATAGGAGTAGCACTCATAGCTGAAGCTATAATGTCGATTTTATCGGCTTTTAAAGCTGGAATTAAAGCATCAAAAGAGATATTTACAATCTCAAATTTAAACCCAGCAATCTTAGATATTTCACTTATTAAATCAATATCAAACCCAGTTATTTGATTTTGCTCATTTATAAATTCAAATGGCGGATATGTGGCGTTTGTGCCGACTTTTATCGTTTGGCTAAGAGCCAAAGTGGCTAATAAAGCAACACCGAAAAATAGTTTGAAAAATAGTTTCATTTAAGCTCCTTTTAATGGTTTAAAACCTTATTTAAAAATTCATTTAGTCTTGGGTGCGAAGTGTCTGCAAATATGGATTTAGGGGAGCCATCTACTGCTATAACCCCCTTATCCATAAAAAATATTCTATTTGCTACATTTCTTGCAAATCCCATCTCGTGAGTTACTACAACCATAGTCAAACCCTCACTTGCTACCTCTTTCATAATGGATAAAACTTCGCCTATCATCTCTGGATCTAAGGCACTTGTAGGCTCATCAAATAGTATTATTTCAGGCTTTAAGGCTAGACTTCTAGCTATGGCTATTCTTTGCTTTTGACCGCCACTTAGCTTGTGCGGATAGACATCTGCTTTGGACTCTAATCCAACTTTTTTTAGTAAAGTTAAGGCTATATCTTTAGCTTCAGACTCACTGCATAGCTTTGTTTGGATTGGTGCTAGGGTTAAATTTTGCATTACGGTTTTATTAGCAAAGAGATTAAAATGCTGAAAGACCATACTAACTTTTTGTCTTACCTTATTTATATCTACTTTTTTATCTAAGATATTTTTACCATTTATAAATATCTCTCCACTACTTGGCTCTTCTAATCTATTTAAACAGCGTAAGAATGTGCTTTTTCCCCCGCCGCTTGGACCTATTATAGCTACTACTTCGCCTTTGTGAATTTGGGTATTTATGCCATTTAATACAGATAAATCGCCATAATTTTTTGTTAAATTTACTACCTTAATCATCTTTATTTAACCTATTTTCTAATAATTTTGCTATAGCAGAAAATATCTTAACATTAGTATAATATATCACTCCAGCAAACAAAATTGGCTCTGGAGTAAATAGTGTAGCTTGTAAGCTTTTGCTTTGCATTGTTAGATCAAAAATACCTATAAGCCCCACTACAGAAGTCTCTTTAAATAGGCTTATAAATTCATTAGCAAGGGCTGGAAGGATATTTTTAATAGCTTGTGGAAATATGATTAATCTCATTGATACACTATAGCTAAGCCCCATTGCACGGGCTGCTTCCATTTGACCGCGATCTACGCTATTAATACCGCTACGAACTATCTCTGCGACATAAGCAGAGCTATTTAATCCAAGTGCTATAACTGCTGCGTAAAAATTATCACTAAGTGTAGCAAGAATAACAAAAGCAAATATCATAAGTTGTAATAACACAGGTGTGCCACGGATAATATCTATGTATTCATCGATGATAAATGATAAAATTTTAATATCTAAAAATTTTAAAAATGCTAAAATAAAGCCTAGAATTATACCTATGCTAATCCCGCCAAAAGTCAGCATAATTGTGGTAAAATAGGCATTTTTGTAGGCTAGTTTTTGTGCTTGGGTTAGCTCAGTTGGAAAAGTAAGCCATAAGCCAATTATGATTATGGTAACTATAAAGATGAATTTAAAAAATTTCTCATTAAATATCTTGGTCAAATTTATAAGCCTTAATTTTGGTTTAAATGAAGTTGTGATTATACATTAAAATTAATTTTTTATAGCTTAATGTTTATGAAAATAATATGTTTTTTATACTAAAATTTTATTATGGAACGCAACTTGCTTATTTGCCTAAAATCATTTTATTAGGAGCTACTATGCAAAATGGATATTACCAAGCAACTGGTGCGATGGTAACGCAGTTTAACCGCTTGGATATTATTACTAATAATCTTGCTAATGTCAATACCAGTGGGTATAAAAAAGATGATGTGGTAATAGCTGATTTTGAAAGAATTTTTAAAGAGACTAAGGATATATTACCACTAGAAAATCACACTAAAGATTCTGCTAAATTCTTAAATCGCACTTTAAATAGAGTGCCTCATATTAATGAAGTTTATACAGATTTTAGCGTAGGTGGGTTAAAGCATACTAATAATCCTCTTGATATAGCAATTGGTAAAAATGATCTATTTTTATTAGTAGATACTCCAGCTGGTGTAAGACTTACTAAAAATGGCTCTTTGAATTTAGATAATGAAGGGTATTTGGTTACTAAAGAGGGGTATAGGGTTTTGCCGACAAATTATGAAGCCCAGCCACCGCTCACAAGGGGGATAATTATTCCGCAAAATGCTCCAATGACAATTGATAGTAATGGTAATATCTACTCAAATCAAGATCCAGTAGGAAGATTATATGTAGCCCAGCCTAGAGAGCTTAGAAATTTACAAAAAGAAGGGGATAATCTATATAAAATAGATAGCTTAGAAGATGTGGTAGATAATGCTACAAGTGGCTCTATAGCTCAAGGTTACGCACAAATCTCAAATGTAAATCCAGTAAAAGAGATGGTAAGTCTAATAGAGACCCAAAGAATGGTAGATATGTATCAAAAAGTTATGACAACTCATATGAGTGATTTAAACCAAGAAGCGATAAATAAACTAGCCTCAATGAGAGCTAACTAAAGGATAGAGTAATGATAAGATCACTATATACAGCAGCTACAGGTATGATGGCTCAGCAAACACAGATAGATACGACTTCGCACAATATCTCAAATGTTAATACAATAGGTTTTAAGAAAAGTAGAGCTGAATTTGCTGATTTAATGTATCAAACAATGCAATACGCAGGCACCCCAACTAGTGCTACAACCATGAGCCCTACAGGTATGGAAGTGGGTCTTGGTGTGCGTCCTACTGCTATTACAAAGATGTTTAATCAAGGATATTTTAAAGAAACTGGCAATAATCTAGATATGACAATTGCTGGAAATGGCTTTTTCCAAGTACAACTCCCAGATGGGACTACGGCATACACAAGAAATGGGGCATTTAAGCTTGATGGCGATGGAAATATAGTAAATAGCGATGGCTATAGATTGCTTCCAGAGATGACTATTCCAGCTGATGCGACTGAAATTTCAATAGGCACAGATGGGACTGTGTCTGTGCTTCAGCCAGGCAATCAAGAGATGACACAAATTGGTCAAATAGAGTTAGCTGGCTTTGTCAATCCAGCTGGACTTCACTCCATGGGGGATAATCTATTTTTAGAAACAGCAGCAAGCGGAGCTCCAAATATTGGAAATGGTGGAACTGATGGATTTGGTCAGATCAAACAAAGCTTTGTAGAGATGAGTAATGTCCAGCTCGTTGAAGAGATGACCGATCTCATCACCGGTCAGCGTGCGTATGAGGCCAACTCAAAAGCTATCACCGCAAGTGATGAAATGCTCCAAACAGTTAATCAGCTAAAACGATAATTTAGCTGATTAAATTTTAATATATAGCCCTATTTATGGGCTATTACTGCTCTATCTCTACATTTTCTAAAGCCTTGATAAATGGCTCTATATCATATGATTTAATCTTTTGCTCCACTGTTTTTAAATACTTATCTATGTTTTGTGGGGTTAGGATATTGGTTTGATTTTTGATAGCGTCAAGTTGGATTGAATTTAAATCTTTGCTATAATGTGGCAAGTCTTTATAATTAGCAATATCATCAGCATAATCTAAATCATCAAATCCATATACTTTGACATTTTTATAATTACTGCTTTTTGTGATAAAGTATCGTAGAGATTTTTCCCAGATATAAAAATATTTAGAATTATCACTATATGCTCCTTTTATATTTCGCATACGATAAAATAGTCTTGAATATGTTGGGATTATTATTGAAAATTTGGTATTTGGATAGTCTTTAAAAAATCTAATTAAATATTTTTGTAGATAATCTTGTTGAGCTAATATATCTACCCCCCCCCATACATCTTGATTATTTATATTTTTTAGATTACCATTTTTTATATCTATTAGCGGCTGCTTGATCGCATCATTATCTTTATTTTTTATCCAGTTATCAAATCCACCAAATATTGCTTTATTTTTTTTATACCAGTTGGTAATTTGATATATATCATCTATTTTGCCTACACATTTTTCTTGGTTTGAAAATCTGACAGCACAAGATATAAATTTCCAATTCATATAAATTTTTATATCATCGTATAAATTATTATTGTATAAAAAATCCCAATCCAAACTACTATTATTGTGATTATTTACAATATAATATCCATCAAGAGAGTATATAATATGTTTTGGATTTTGATTTTTAAATATATAATCCATCACTATAGCTCTTTCATCAAAACCACTACCGCTAAGTGGTATATTTATCCAATTACCATCGTTACTAAGTTTATTTGCGGCCTCTTTGGAATCGGTATTTTCTAGCATTGAAGTTCCTATTATATATGAGTCAAATTCATAATTTTTTATAATTCCTAAAGCTTGTTTTCTCATATCTGTAAAAAATGTAGCTTCTCTAAAGTATGGTTTATGAAATATTTGGAGCGGGTCATAAATATATATCAATCCAAAAATCATAATCACAAAAGGCAGTGGATATAGTAGGGTAATAAGTATAAATCTTTTTGCATTCTTATCATTTGGCATTTTAAAACCTTGTTTATTATAAATTTTTTATCATATCAATAAATGGCTCTACATCATATGATTTAATCTTTTGCTCCACTTTATCAAAGTATGATTTTGCGTTATCAAGAGTGAGAATATGTCTTTTGTCTTTAATAGCACTAAGCTCTAAAGAGTTCATATCTTGTGCGTAATGGATTGTATCTCCAGCGTAATTGGCAATATCATCAGGATAATCTAAATCATCAAATGCGTAAATCTTAACATTATCTAAATCCCTAATTTGCTCAAGTAGCCACAATACCACCTTTTTACGCTCCATAAAAGCTGATGGAAAAACTTTAAAATGAAATCTAGAGTATGGCGGGAGTATTAGGTAAAATTTGGTTTGCGGATTATCTTTGATAAAAGGTAGGGTAAATTGGCTGAGAAATTTCTTTTGCTTTGTTATATCCATTAAGTTATCAT
This sequence comes from Campylobacter sp. RM19072, assembly GCF_024723485.1. Taxonomy (NCBI): domain Bacteria; kingdom Pseudomonadati; phylum Campylobacterota; class Epsilonproteobacteria; order Campylobacterales; family Campylobacteraceae; genus Campylobacter; species Campylobacter sp. RM19072. The sequence continues at coordinate 5,712 of NZ_JANQCU010000010.1, read as the reverse complement.
CAAATATCACTGATTTGAGATTAAAAAGATCAAATTTCTTTAATTCATCTGGATTATACTTTATCCAATTAGCAAATCCGCCTAATCTTTGCTGATGCTTCTCTTCTCTATACCATTGTAAGGCAGTTTCAATATCAGGCTTACCGACACATTTTTCATCTTTGCTAAGTGTTAAAATACAAATTAAAAATCTATCATTTAGATAGGCTTCTAAATCATTTAGTTTTGAATCATCATAGAGTAGTTTGAAATTTACCTTCCCTCTCATCTCATCGGTAAATGCGTCTAAAGAGTAGATTATATTTTTAGGTTTTTTGTGTTTAAATAGAAAATTTAATATAATGGCTCTTTCGGCTATACTGCTTGCTGCTGGAGATATATTAACAAAATTACCGCCAATTTTTTGGTTTGCCTCTTTTGCTGAGGTGTTTTGTAGCATAGAGGTGCCAATGATATATGAATCATAATCATAATGCTCTATAATCCCTCTAGCCCCAAGACGCATCTCACCAAAAAATCGTGGCTTACCAAAAAAGCTTTTATGAAATATCTGAAGTGGGTCATATATGTATATAAAACCAAATAAAATAGTAGTAAGAGCTATAGGCGTAGCAATAGCAACTGCTATAAATCTTTTTGAATTCTTATCATTTGGCATTTTGTAACCTTAAAAATTGAAATATATAAACTCTACATATGGAGTTATGCTTAAAGTAATAAGTGCTAAATATAGCAAAAATCCAGCAAAAATTGCGTTTTTTAAATTTGGCTTAAATGAATTTAGCATCTCAATGCTATTTTTGAATATTAAGGTTATGATAAATGCGAGTATTAGATATATAATAGTATCATTTCTACCACCAATATGCTCTAAAATAAAAGGAAATCTAAGCTTTTGTGGTAGTTCTATCCAGACAATTCCAAACATTCCTTTAAGTAAATTTAAAGCCCCATCTAAGTTTTGACTTCTAAAAAATATCCAAGTTATATTTAAAAAATTAAATGTTATAAACCAGCAAAAAACCTTATACACTCTAAAATTAATAAATTTAAATGAGCTACTATAATATGAGTAAATCCTATGGATTACCATAGCTAAGCCATGAAGCGCTCCCCAAATCACAAATCCCCAGCCAGCACCATGCCAAATTCCGCTTAAAAATGCTACTATAAAGAGATTTCTAAGCGTTAAAAGCTTGCCAAATTTATTACCGCCAAGTGGAATATATAGATAATCTTTTAAAAATCTACCAAGAGTTATATGCCATCTACGCCAAAATTCAGTTATACTCAATGATTTATATGGAGAGTTAAAATTCATAGGCAAGATAATGCCAAACATAAGCCCAAGCCCAATAGCCATATCACAATACCCACTAAAATCAAAATATAACTGAAATGTATATGAAAGCGAGGTTACCCACGACTCTACAATATTTAAAATTCCACCATTTTCAACATAGCCAAAACCAGCATTAGCCCACTTAGCAAAGCTATCTGCGATAAATATCTTTTTAAATATTCCAATACAGAATATAAAAACCCCTTTAGCTATAAGCTCAATCTTGATAGTTTCATTTGCTTTAAATTGTGGCATCATCTCCTTGTGATGGACTATTGGCCCAGCAATTAGCTGTGGAAAGAAGCTGACAAATAAGCAGTAATCTATAAAATCAATATTTTTACTTCCCTCTTGTAAATCATTAGTATCTACCTTTTTATAGCAATCTGTTAAAAACGCAATCTGCTGAAAGGTAAAAAATGAGATTGCTAAAGGCAAGACTATATGTGGTAAAGGAATATTGAAGTTTAAATTTAAAATTTGGCTAAAAAGATTGAAATTTTCTAAGAAAAAATCTGTATATTTGAAAAATCCAAGTAATCCAAGATTAAATATTATGCCAAAAATTAAAGTGGGCTTTACCCCCCCCCACCAGCTCAAATTCGGCGTTAAAATTCTCTTAGCTATTATGTAGTTAATTAAGATAGAGCCAAGTAGCAATGGGATATAGATTAAATTCCAAAATCCATAGAAAAATAGACTACCAAGAACTAAAAATATATTAGAAAGTCTATGATATTTTAGATATTTTAAGAGATAAAATCCAAAGAGCATAATAGGCAAAAAGCCAAATATAAAGGCATATGAGCTAAATATCATTGTTTATCTTTCATTAAAAATAGGGTCTAAATGCTATCGTAATTTAGCTTAAATTAAAATATAATTTATTAGATTTTAAAATATTTTTTGCTATTCTTTGCGATTTAATTAAAGGTTTGTTATGTTAAATTTAAATAGTAAGATTAGGGCTTTTGCTGAGTGGGAAGCTCAAGAGCTTTTGATGCTTAGCATACCGCATAGTAAGAGTGATTGGGCATTATATCTAGATGAAATTTTAGATAGCTATGAAGAGCTAGTAAGGGTGGTTAGTAGCTATCAAAAAGTGCTATTGATAGCGCCGAATTTAAGTGATTTTGATAGGTTTAAAAAGTATAAAAATTGCGAATTTTTACAAGTGGATACCGATGATACTTGGATTAGAGATTATGGTGCTATCGATGTTCAAAGGGCTGATGAGATAATTAGCTATAATTTTAAATTTAACGCTTGGGGTGGCAAATTTAGTAGTAGTAAAGATAACGCAGTAAATGCAAAATTATTTAAGCATTTTGGCGGAGTTTTACAAGATGTGGATTTGATATTAGAAGGTGGGAGTGTAGAATTTAACGGCAATGGAGTGATGCTAACTACTACTGAGTGTTTATTAAATGATAATAGAAATAATTTAAGCAAATTTGAGCTAGAAAATAGATTAAAATCCCTATTTGGGCTAGAGAAAATAATCTGGCTAGAACATGGTTTTATAAAAGGCGATGATACCGATAGCCACATAGATACTCTAGCTAGATTTATAGCCCCAAATATTGTAGCTTACGCAGCTTGTGATGATGAGAGCGATGAGCATTATGTGGAGTTAAATTTAATGAAAAGAGAGCTAGAATCGGCTGGATTTGAGCTTGTGGGATTAAACTTACCCAAACCAATCTACTATAATGGCAGACGCCTTGGGGCGACATATTGTAATTTTATATTTATAAATGGTGCTGTAATCGTGCCGACATATGGGGATAAAAACGCTGATGAAAACGCTATAAATGCTCTTAAAAAAGCAATTCCAAATAGGGATATAATAGGCGTGGATAGTAGGGTGTTTATTAGACAAAATGGTAGCTTACACTGCTCAAGTCAAAATAGATATAAAAGGATAAAATAATGAAAGTAGCGCTAATTTCGCATAGATATTATGGCAATAAAGATAGCACGATTAACCACACAACGCAGATGATCCAAAAGGCTGCTAGAGATGGAGCGCAGCTTGTAGTGCTTCAAGAGCTCCATCAAGGGGCGTATTTTTGTCAAGATGAAAATGTGGATAAATTTGATTTAGCAAATGATTATCAAAAGGATAAAATTTACTGGGCTAATGTAGCTAAGGATAATAAAGTAGTGCTGGTAACTTCGCTATTTGAAAAGCGAAGCGAGGGGCTATATCATAACACTTCAGTTGTATTTGATAGCGATGGAAAAGAGGCTGGTATATATAGAAAAATGCATATTCCAGATGATCCAAATTTCTATGAAAAATTCTATTTTACGCCTGGGGATTTAGGCTTTAAGCCTATTGATACTAGTTTAGGAAGGCTTGGAGTGCTTGTTTGCTGGGATCAGTGGTATCCAGAAGCTGCTAGATTAATGGCTTTAAGTGGGGCTAAATTATTAATATATCCAACTGCGATTGGGTGGTTTGACTCTGATGATGAAGAGACAAAATCAGCCCAACTAGAGGCTTGGGTAGCAGTCCAAAGGGGTCATGCTGTGGCAAATAATATCCCTGTAATTAGCGTTAATCGTGTGGGTTTTGAAAGCGATGAGTGTGGCGGTGGGATTAAATTTTGGGGAAATAGCTTTGTTTTTGACGCTCAAGGGGTAGAGCTATTTAGGTCAAATTCAACAGATGAAATCGTCCAAATAGTAGATATAGATATGCAAAAATGCGAGCAAATCCGAAGGTGGTGGCCATTTTTAAGAGACAGAAGGGTTGAGTCTTATGGAGATATTACAAGGAGATTTATAGATTAAGTCTAGATTTAAAATCAGCCATTAAAGATGCGATAAAATCATAAAATTCCTTTTGGTGGTGCGGATAGATTAGGTGAGCTAACTCGTGAAGCACCACATACTCTATAAATTTAATATCTCTTTGAATGAGATTTGAACTAAAATTCAAATATCCCTTTTTACTATTACAACTACCCCATCTAGTAGTCATCTTTTTAATCCTAATAGCATTTATCTCTTTGCCTATTTTAGGGCTATAAATAGCGATATATTGGCTTATTAGCTCTTTTAGCTTTTCGTTGGCGTAATGATTTAGAGTTTGTAAATCTGGAGTAAATATATAATCATCGCTAAATTTAAACTCATTAGATATTTGGATTTTATAGCTTTTGCCTAGGAATTTTATCAGATTTGGATCGTTTTTTGGGATTTTTGATAGGGTCTTTTCTATCCAAATAGAGTGAGTTTTGATAAAGTTGTCTATTTGAAATTTAGTAGCGTAAAGTGGAGCTATGAGCTTAATATCACCAGTTGAAGTAATCTTTAGGCGTAAATATTTAACACGCTTTTTTATGCACTCTATCTTAAATTTCCCATACTCTATCAAGATATCTCCCCTTTATCAAATGGGACATTTTATCTAAATTTTAGATATTTTTGGCTGAATTTAGCTCTATTAAAAACCAAAGCGGAAAAAGAGCTGAAACTATGAAGGCAAACTTCATAATAGAAAAGCTCAAGCCTTTAATACCAAGATTAGGCAATAATGAAGCCTTAAAACTACACTTAAATAGAGCCATTTTAAATGCTAATGGCGACTTTAAACTAGCGATTAAAAATATTGAGAATATCCCAGATGGTAACTTGCCAACGCCTACAAGAAATCTCTTAAATGAGTTTAAAAATGCGTTAAAAGATATAGAACAAGTGGTTAAATCTCAAGCTAATGAGCCAACGCAAATTAAGGCTGAAAATCAAGTAAATTTATCTAAAACCAAAGAGCCAACGCAAGAGCCAGTAAAAGCTGAAGCTAAAAAAGAAGCTGAAAATTTAGCTCAGTATCGCAAAGATATCGAAACTAAGTATAACATTAATCCTATAAAAGAATTCGGCACAAATTACGCTGAGTTTTACCACGATGGGGCAAATGCCATTAGAAAGCTTTTAGTTGAAAGACAAGGGCAAGTAGCTGGGGCATTTGAGAGAAAAGAGCTAGGGGATATAGATTTAGTGTGGGGCGAAGCTAAAGCTGCAAATGGCGATATAAAAGGGTATGGGCTTAGCAAGATAGAAGCTAAGCACCTTAATGACTTTGCTAGTTTTTACGGCGATACACCACAAGAGAAATTAATAAATGGCTTAAATGAGATTATAAAAAATGGCAAAATTATAAATGAAAACGGCGTAGATACAATTATTTATAAAAAAGGCGACAGCGAATTTAAAGTTGGGCTTAGTAAAGGTTGGGATAATCAAGGCAAAAATAACTGGATTATTACAGCGTATAATAATAAAAAAGTGTTGGGAAGTAGCGAGACTTCCTACCACGATACTTTTACAGCTAAAGAACCTTTAGCCAACCAACGAGCAAA
>NZ_JANQCU010000009.1:0-68032 GCF_024723485.1 Campylobacter sp. RM19072 | reverse complement strand
TTTTGTTAAATAATTAGATATAATAAACCATAGTATTAACTGTTTAAATTTAGACTATAAATTGGATTTTTATGAAAATAGCTTTAATTGCCGATAAGTTTACTATGAGTTCTTTGATGGCAGAGGATAATATTAGCGTAACCAATATAACAAAATATAATTATAAAAATGTACTTCGACAGTGGAAGCCAGATATTTTATTTGTAGAGTCTGCCTGGAATGGTTATAATGATTTATGGAAATATAAAATAGCCTCATATTCCAATTCCTTAAAATACAATAAGATACAATTACGATTTATTCTAAACTATATTAAAAAAAGAATAGTGCGCAATAATAAGCAGTTAAAGGCGGTGGTACAATATGCTAAAGATTTAAAAATTTCTACTGTTTTTTGGAATAAAGAAGATGGAGTGCATTTTGATAGATTTATAGATAGTGCAAAATTATTTGATCATATTTTTACTGTAGATCAAAATTGCATTCCAAAATATAGGGCTGTTGTAGATAGTAATGTTGCTGTTAATACTTTAATATTTGCAGTTCAATCTAAGTTTCATAATTTCTCTGGATTTGAATATAAATTCAAAAAAGCAAATTTTGTAGGAAGCTATTCTACTCATATACATGATAAACGGAGATATTGGCAAGATATGATGTTTAAGCTATCATCTCAAATATTAGGTCTAGATATTTATGATAGAAATTCAGAAAGAAAATCTGATATGTATAGATACCCAAATATCTATTGTGCCAATATTTTTCCATCTATAGAATATCATAAAACTGCAGATGTCTATAAAAACTATTTAGTATCTTTAAATGTAAATACTATTGAGAATTCTCCTACTATGTTTTCAAGGAGATTAATTGAGATATTAGCATGTGGCAGAATAGTAGTTACTAATGATACACCGGCTATTAAAAATTACTTTAAGGATTATCTATACTCTTTTAGAGATGAATATGAATTAGAGGATATATTGTATAAGATTAATAAATTTGGTATGGATAAAATTACTAAGGATAAGTTAAAATCTGCAGCAGAATATATAGCCAATAATCATACTTGGTCGCATAGAATTGAGTATATAAAAGAGATTGTTGGTATAAAATAATATTAATATATTTTGTATAAGTTTAATGTTTGAAGCTCTATATCTCAAAATAAATCAGTATTAATTATTTTATCTGCTTATGTAAAAGCATCAACCTAGGATAGACCTAGGGTTATTGTATTATTTTTTACCGATAAATATAAAATGTCGTGAGCTACCTTCAAAATTGTATAGATTAATTGGTGTGTAATCTCCCCAATAAAGTGGCTCAAATAGCTTAAAATCATCTTTTAACTGCTCTATATCATCAGTAAATCTTATATATGAGTTTTCACTCATTCTTCCTGTTGGAGTTCCTTGGATATGGGTCAGGCCATTTGAGAGTGGTTTGGATTTTTGATACATATCATAGCATTCACTAGCCATCATAGTTGCAAAGATTATAGCATCATCATTGCAAAGTTCATAAAGCTCTTTTAAAGTGGTATTAAAATCATTTTTAGTAAGATAATATAAGCTTTGATTAGCAAATATAAAATCCATTTTTTGACTAAATAGATGAGAAAATGAGCTATTAGGCTCGATGATGTGAAAATTCTCTTGGCAAATTAGCGGGTCGTTATGCCAAATTTGCTTTAAGCTTGGCACAATATCTATGCCAAATGGCCTTATACCCCCCCCTGAACGCTTAGCAAAATATTTAGAATGAACCCCATTACCACAACCAAAATCTAATAGATTTCCACTAGTTTTATTAAGAGCGAAATTTAAAATTCTCTCATAAAATCTAATCACATGCCCATCTGGAAAATGCAGCCCATAGCCTTGTTTGTCATACTTTGTGATGTATGCTGATAGTGAATTGTCCATTTTTCTCCTTTTAAATTTGTTTAATTATAGCTAAATTTAACTCTATAAGCAAAAGCCATCATCAATTATGATATTTTGTCCGTTTATAAACTGACTATAATCACTAAGCAAAAATATCAAAGCTCCGCAAATATCGCTAGGATCGAGCATTCCCTTGCTTAGGCAGACATCTTTATATTGTTTTAAGAATATCTCATTTTGATTATCCAAAATTCCCCCTGGGCTTATACAATTGACCCTAATGTTGCTCCCTTTTAAGTATTTAGCTAGGTAGCGGCTTAGGTGTAATACCCCAGCTTTAATAGCGCTATAAGCTACTGGTGAGCTCATTTGTGTGCCTTCATATGTTTGGAATTTAGGAGCTACCACGCCTTGTATAGATGATAGTGTGATTATATTGCCATAACCTTGAGTTTTAAAGTATTTAGCAAATCTTTGCATTACCAAAAATGCCCCGCCAAGCTGGAGATTTGTATTGATACAAAAATCATCATAATCCACATCAAAAAAGTGATTTGAAAAGCTTTTGGTTCTAGGATAGGCTGAATTTACCACAGCATCTATCTTGCCATATTTTTGACTAACTTGCTCTATTAGGCCATCAAGCGAGTTTTGCTTAGTTATATCTGTGTTTATAAATTCGCATTTTTGCTCTATATTTGGCTTTGTTAAATCAGCATTGATCACTATAGCGTGATTTTTGATGGTGGAATTTATAAAAGCTTTACCGATTAATCCTGAGCCTCCAATGATGATAACTACCTTATCTTTAAGCATTTTGACTCCTTAAAATATGCTCTACAATCATAAAATCCAGCTCATCATCTATATCAATGCTGCGATTTTGTGGCATTATATATAGGCCAGTTTTTGGTATAAATAGAGTATCGGTTGTTAATAGAATTTGAGATTTCCATATATAGATTGAGGCGTTCATATCGTAGGTTTGGGGTGCGTCTTGTCTGCGTAGTATCGCCTTTGGTAGTGGTTTGCTTAAATTTATTGAGCCATCGCTTTGTCTTTCTATAAGGTTAAAGTATGGGCTGCGGCGACTAGGTGTGGCTGTGATTAAAATATCATTATCATCATCTATAAACTGCTTAAAAGCTGCTTTGATATCACTAGCTAATCTAAGTGGCGAAGTGGCATCAAGGTCTATTATATAAGGAAATTCACGCTTATAATGCTCTTGCGATCTAATGAGCGCATCACGGATAGCAGGGATCTTCCCAGCGTTATCACTAGCTAGATTTTCATTTCGCTTGAAAAATACTTCACCGCCATAATTTTGAGCCACACTAGCTATCTCATCGCTATCTGTGCTGATAACTATGTGATCAAATAGTCCACACTCTCTAGCTTGATTTATCGTGTGAGCAATTAGCGCAAGACCAGCAATTTGGCGGATATTTTTATTCTTAACTCCCTTGCTACCGCCCCTAGCACAGATGGTACATAGTATTTTACTCATATATTTTCCTTTTGAATTTGATCTATTAATCTCATTGTATTTAGGGCTTCACTTAATTTACATATATATTTTTGCTCGCCCAAAGCATCGGCGTGCATAGCCATAAATAGAGCATTTCTATCTAAATTTGGCTCATTGATTAGCGTGGTTAATCCATCTTTATTAGTGATTTTAAGCTCATTTGCTATAAGATCAAGATGATAGCTATTATCATTTGTTTCAACGAAAATTTGGCGATTAGGCATTTTGCTTAGGTAGTTTAGGCTAATATTGATTAAAGCACCATTAGAGCGAGCTAATATCATTGATATATCATCGCTTGTGATATTTAAATTTGATATTTTGGCTTGGATAGCTTTGATGAGTTTTAGGCTTGTATCAGATAAAAAACTTATATAGTCAATCTCATGACTAAGATCTAATAAAACCCCACCGCCACGCTCTTTATCAGCGCTATATGATTTGGTGTAATCCATTTTACGCCAAGTTGGCAGGTATTGGCCGCAACGAGCTTCGATAGATAGAATTTTTTGATTTTTTAACATATCTTTAAGTTTTAATATTAAAGGGTGAAATCTAAGATTATAACCGATTAAAATTTGATTATTTGGGCTAAAATTTTGGAATTTATCAAATAATGGTTTCTCGCAAAGTATGATTTTGCCACGCACTTTTGAATCAATGTAGCTTAAATGCTTATAGTGTAAATGCGTAGCAGAAGCGATGATGAAGTAGTCATAAGAGTTTAAATCCACTTGATTTAGATCTTTATAAATTTTAATATTTTCTAAATTTTGCGATGATACGGCATCAGCTTTGAAGCCCATTTGATTTAAGACTTCATAGTGCCTACGGCCGATTGAGCCCATAGAGATGATGAGCGCTCTCATGAGAAAAACTCATTATAAATTTCATTTGCGGTATTATACTCCTCGATTCTACCTATATCTAGCCACTTTTCGCTAATTGGATAGGCCTTTGGGTTAAGGCCTTTAGCGGCTAGTTGATTAAATAGATCTGGCATATCAAGATAGCTATTTTTATCTATTAAATCCAAAATTTGTGGCTTTAGCATATATATTCCAGCACTTACATGAAATTTGGATTTTGGCTTTTCTGTGATGGATTTTATGGTGTTATCATCTAAATTTACAACCCCATAAGGCACTTGCATCTCATACTCTCGCACGCACATTGTGGCTATGGATTTATGAGCGTTGTGATAGTCGTGAAGCTTGCTAAAATCAGCGTTAGTTAGCAGATCAGCATTCATCACGAAAAACTCATCTTGTGGTCTATCAATAAGGCTTAAAGCCCCAGCCGTTCCTAGCCGTTTGCTCTCGTGAATGTAGCTGATATTTATACCAAATTTATCCCCATTGCCAAAATACTCTTTGATAATCTCTGAGCGGTAATTAACGCATATTGTAAAATTTAGGTATCCATAAGAAGTAAAGCTTTCGATTATGGTTTGTAAAATGGGCTTTGGCCCTACATGGAGCATTGGCTTTGGGATTTTGCTAGTAAGTGGGCGAAGTCTCATACCAAGTCCGCCTGCCATCAATACCACTTGATTTGGCTTTGTTTTGTTTGATTCATAGATATTTTTGATCGCTATTGCTATGCCATTTTGATCTATAATTGGTATGTAGCGGATATTTTTGGCTTTTGCTTTTGTTAGGATAGAAGCTGGGATTATGGGGGAATTTGAGATGATCGGCGTGCGGTAGTATAGGCTCTCAATGCTACTAGTAAGCTCCATTGAATTTAGTAGTCCACGCCTGATATCTCCATCGCTTATCGTGCCTAGGAGCGCTCCATTTTCATCTACGACCAAAGCCATTTGTAAAGCACCATTGTTTATTATCTTTAATGCCTCTTTGATCGTGCTATTTGGGCTTAGTTTTATAGAGTTTATATCCATAATATACCCTTTTTGCTCATAGGGCAATACCCCCCCCCAATTTTTCATATTATATCCTTGAATTTTTTCACTCTTATATCTTTTAAATTTATATTTTTTAGCACTTTTATTATCGCTTTGCTAGGTTTGGAGTTGCCATATGGATTTTGCTTTTTTTGGATAATTTTTTGGAATTTTGAAGTGTAGGCTAGTTTTATCGCTTTTAAAATTTGAGATTTTATAGGCTTAGTATCGATCACGCTTAAAGCCTTTAATCTACCATCTTGCCTAGAGCCTACATTTATAGTTGCCACGCCTAAACTTGGGGCTTCTAAAAGACCGCTTGAGCTATTGCCTAAGATTATATCTACATATTTTAAAGCACTTAAATACCTTAAGCTACCCAAAGAGGCAAAGGCGATGGAGTTTGGGTGGGATTTGACATACTCATCTATCATTTTATTTATAGCCATTCCACCAGCATCGCTATTGGCTTTAGTAAAGATGATATTTGTATCCTTTAGCTCACTTAGGGCTTTTAAAATCTCTTTAAAGTCATCTTGACTATCTTTTTTTGTAGTGAGTGGATGGTATGTAACTAAGATATTTTTCTTATTTAATTTAAATTTGATTGAGTCTTGAAATTTTCTTTTGCTTAAAAGCTTTAATCTTTTGATATTTTCAATCCCCATTCCACCGACATTAAATATAAATTTAGGATCCTCTCCTAGCTGAGCCACCCTTTTAGCATACTCTTTGGCTGCGGTAAAATGGATATTTGCCATCTTAGTAATGCTATGTCTAAACGCCTCATCTATCGCTCCAACACTTAGCTCACCACCATGAATATGAGCTATAGGAATTCCAAGCACCAAAGCAGCCGCCGCAGCACAAAATATCTCATATCTATCACCTAAAACAACCACAATATCAGGGCTAAGATCACTTAAGGCTTTGCCAATTTTGCTAATAGCTTCACCCATTGATTTACACACGCCAAGAGCGTCATTGGAGAAATTTAATATATCTACTTTTTTATCGATATTAAACTCATTTTGAATTTCTAAATATGTATTGCCATATTCGCTTCTTAGATGGCTACCTGTAACTACTAGCTGAAGTCTTAGACTATCACTAATGCTAAGCTCACTAATAAGCCAATATAATAGCCCATACTCAGCCCTAGAGCCTGTAATTACACAAATTTTTCTCATATTATCTCATCTTTTTTATAATCTTTTTTAGCTATTTGCCCTATGACTTTATCCCATTTCATCGGACTTATGCCAATTAGAAGGCTTCTTTTGGTGGTGATATTTTGCTCATTTAAAATTTCCCCCTTAATAATATCACGCTTTGCTACTATGGATTTTCTAACGATATTGATATTTTCAATCTCGCTTGGGCTTGGACGCTTGATACCATCACCTAAAGAGGCCTCCATAGCCCTAATCCCATCTACCATCATTTTTAGCTCATTTGGCTCTAAACTAGCTTTGTGATCTGGGCCATTTTGAGTTTTATCAAGTGTGAAGTGCTTCTCTATCACGCTAGCGCCAAGGGCAACAGCCCCAATAGGCACATAAATCCCCAAAGTGTGATCGCTATAGCCAAATTTAACCCCAAATTCCGCCCCAATGCTATTCATCGCTTTTAAATTCACATCACAAAATGGGGTTGGATACTGCGTATTGGCGTGTAAAATCGTGATATTTTCTAGCTTTGTATATTGCGTAAGAATGCTTAAAGCATCGCCTATTTCACTCATTGTCGCCATACCAGTTGAGAGAATTATCGGTTTTTGAAATTTAGCTATGGTGCGAAGTAGGGGTAAATTTGTAATCTCCCCACTTGGAATTTTAAAACTCTTAATCCCAAGCTCATAGAGCATATTAGCTGAGTCTATATCAAAAGGTGTAGATAAAAAGTCAATCCCAAGGCTTTTAGCGTGTGAGATTAGCTCAACATGGTCATCATAGCTTAGCTCAAGGGCTTTTAGCATATCATATTGACTTTGGTTGGCATTTGTAGTTTGCTTTTGATAACTAGCTTTTAAAGCCGTTTTACTAGCTAAATTCTCAGCCTTAAAAGTTTGAAATTTCACCGCATCTGCTCCAGCCCTGTAAGCCTCATCTATCAAGGCTTTAGCGATATCTAAACTGCCATTGTGATTTACCCCTGCTTCAGCTATTATATATACTTTTTGCATAGTTTTACTCAAAATCGCTAAATTCTAAAGGCTTGGCAAATTTAAGATCTTTTGTGGCTCTTTTGCCTATTACTTCATCATAATATTTAGGGTGTAAGCCTTGAGCTGGGCGAATGGAGCGTATATTTTGTGGGGTTAAAATTTCCCCTTTTTTAATATCTTTTGTTACAAAAAGCGATCTAGCATATTTGCGATTTTTCTCATCAAAGCTATAATCTACCTTGCCTAGAGCCTTATAGGCATTTTTGACTGCTTTTGCCATGGCGCTAAACTCATCATAATTAAGAGAAAATCCGCTATCTTCACCGCCTAAGGCTCTATCAAGTGTGAAGTGCTTCTCTATCACACTAGCCCCAAGGGCAACAGCGCAAATTGGCACCTCTAGGCTCATTGAGTGATCACTTAGACCGACTTTAACGCCAAGTGGGCTAAATCTAGCTACCATATCAGCTATGGTGGCAATATTCATATCCTCTATCTTAGCTGGATAATCAGAAGTGCATTTAAGAATGGTTATATCATTGTTTCCGACACTTTTACAAGCTTCAATTGCCTCATAAATTTCTTCAATTTCAGATACCCCAGTTGAGATAATCATAGGCTTTTTATGCTTTGCTGCGTAGCGAATAAGCGGATAATCCATCGCTTCAAATGAGGCTATTTTATACCTACTTACATTGATACTTTCTAAAAAATCAACAGCACTAAAATCAAATGGAGTGCTAAAAAACTCAATCCCAATCTCATCAGCATAAGCCTTAAGCTCGGCTTGCCACTGCCATGGCGTATAAGCCTTTTGATATAGCTCATACAGGCTTTGACCAGCCCAAAGCTCATCATCTCTAGTCATAAAAATTTCATCTTTAGAATCAATTGTGATTGTGTCGGCGGTATAGGTTTGAATTTTTATAGCATCAGCACCTGCATCTTTAGCGGCTTTTATAATTTTTAAGGCTAAATTTTTATCTCCGCAGTGGTTAGCTGACATCTCAGCTATGACAAATGGGCTCATAATAACTCCAAATTTAATTTTATAGATTTTACCCAAAAAATCCAAAATTATAAATATATAAGCCAAAATAATACCAAATTTAGATGATATTTGGCTATTTTGGATTGAAATTTAGGTGGATTTATGATATTTTATAGACTAGGGGAATTTGAATTTCTATAGTTTTGTCATTTTTAGGGAAATTTTTTGATGCGGCCATGATGGTCGCTAATGCCGCTTCATTTAGTATCTTATGCGGTGATGGCTTTATGATTTTAACCCCTTTTAGCTCCATATCTTTAGTCCATATAAACTTAACTAAAACCTCTCCTTGTTGCCTTAATTTTTTAGCCATTCTAGGGTATCTATGCTCTTTATCAATTGCTGATTTTATCGCTGCTAATATAGGATCTTTTGTCGCATTTGAGATATTAAAGCTCTGCATTTTTTCAGGCTTAGAAGTAGCCGCTACCTCTGTAGGCTTATCTAGTGGCTTTGATATTTTAGTTGGTTCTAGCTTAGGTATTGGTTTTATTTTATCTTTTGGTTTTGGTTTATGTCTTGGTTTTTTGATGATTGGCTCTGCTGGTGGCGTGATTGGCTCTAGTTTATCTAGTGGCTGCGGTATGGGTGCTGGTTTAGCAGCTATTTGGATTATTTGGTTTAGGGATATGCTTTTATCTATGTTAATAGATGGGGTAATGGGCTTTATGAAATTTAATCCAAACCAAATAAAGGGGATAAATAGCATAGTTGTAAGGCAAAATGATTGAGTTTTGCTAGATTGTAAAATAGAAGTCATTGTATTTTCTCCGTGATAATTGAGAAATTTTCGTGATTATTTATCTTTAATATATCTAGAATTTTGACAAAACTATCAAATTTAGCCTCTTTATCGCTTTTTAGCTCCACTATAGTATCTTTTGGAGTTATAGATATTTTGCTATTTAGCTCATCAATGCTAATTTGATTATCATTAAGATAAAATATATCATTTTGATCTATAATAATGGTTATTTTATCTTTAGATTCAAGCGGTTTGGCTGAGCTTGCACTTGGTAAATCTACCTTGATTTTGCCACTTGCGATAAATGTTGAGATACTTAAAACCATCGCTAAGACAACTAGCATAATATCAATAAATGGGATTATATTTAACCCTTCGTTTTTAGGTAGTTTTATCAAGATTCTATCCTATTTTCATATTTGCTAGATATTAAATTTACAGCTCGTAAAAGGTAGTTATAAGCTATCAAGCTAGGAATTGCGACCAATAGTCCAAGAGCCGTTGCTTTAAGTGCTAATGATAAGCCCAAAACCACGCTTTTAACATCAATTGTAGCTGAAATACTCATATCATAAAAGCTAATCATAATTCCAATTACAGTGCCTAAAAGCCCTACATATGGGGCGTTGGAGTAGATTATATATAGAGTTGTAAGATTGTAGCTTAGGGCGTTATCTAGCTGGGTTTGATTTGCATAGTCATCTATATGCACTTTGTGCAAAAACAAAATACGCTCAATAACACACCAACACGCCACAAAAGCCATAATCCCAAGCGTGGCAAATATTATATGATCTATATACTCTTTTAAAAATTCCATTTAAATCTCCAATTTTTTTGATAATTATACTCAAAATAACTTTAAATTAATATTATAAAAATAGGAGATTTAAGCGATAAGATATATAAAAAATATTAAAAATTTTCTTTAATTATTTAATAATTATTATCAAATATTTACTACTTCTAAATTTAATATCATTGCTTAATAGCTACCAAATCACTATTTAATCGCATCTCTAGCAACTTTTAATATAATAAAAATTATAAAGAGCGGATTATTTTAATAAATTTTGATAATATGAAATTAACCAAGGAGTATTTAAAATCTTATGAGCCTTTTACAAGCAGAGCAACACATATGAGTATGGACTTTAAAAGATGGAGCGACATTATGGTTTGAATAGATATTTTAAATCAAATTCAAACTTTTGTATAATTTCTCCATAAAAGGAGATATTATGTATTTAAGAATTGTATTTATCGTAATTATACTACTTTGTATCATTGCTATAACGCCTTGTCATTAAAATTCGCAATAATATTTTTTAAATAGTTTGAATCTTTGATGAAATCATCTAAATTCTCTTTACTATCTTTGATTGTCTCAATGGCTAAAAACTCCCCACCAACCAAAAGAGATAAAACCCTATCAAGCTCGATATTACCATCCCCAAAATGTAAATGAGCATCAAATTTAGACTCCACATTATTATCGCTAATATGATAAATTCTAGGCTTTAGCTCGTTTAATTTAGCGATATAATCATATGGATTTAACCCTTGAAAATTCGCACTACAAAGCGCATGTCCCGCATCAAGACAAAAATCACACCCAACTTCATCTAAAATACGCTTAATACTATCAAAATCCGCCCCAACGCAAAAGGCAGTTCCACCCTCCATTGGCACGATATATGGTTTATTTTCTATAGCAAATTTGAGATCTTTTATCATTTTCATCTGCCTTATACTCTCTAAAAGCTCTCCACCAATACCTGGATGAAATATCGTATATAGGGCTTCAAGCTCATTACTATATATCTTGACCTCTTCGCATAAATTTAAATTATAATTAAGCTTATTAGGATTAGAAAAATCAAGCCCACTACTAAAATGCGGAGCGTGAATGGCAAATTTAACCCCACAATTCCTAGCTAGGCTCTTCCACTTTGCTATCATATCAAGGCTATTTGGCACAGCGTAAAGCTCGATATAATCATATACTCCACGCTCAAATAGCTCTTTGGCTGGTGATATATAATTCTCATTTAAACTCCAAAGTTTTAAGCCGATTTTATAACTCATTTTTAACCTTAAATTTGATTTGTGCCATATTCCAATCCTCCATTGTATCAATATCTTGAGCTAGGGATTCATCTATTATGTATGGCATGATATTATCGCTATTAATATTTGAAGTTTTATGGAAATAAAACATACCCGCATCGTGATACATAGGCTCTAAATCCTGACTTCTTTTTAAAGCATTTTGTGGCTCATTATAGCGTAAAAAGCCATCTACAATTTTAAATGCCCTTTGGATAGGAAAGCTAAATTTAACCACTGGAGTAAGCCCATCAGCACCGCTAGATATAAACTTATCATACGCATCACGCAAAATATCCCCATTTAAAAATGGCACACAAGGATAGACGCAGCATATCACGCTTGGATTTTTGCCAAGACTTCTATACTTATCAACCACCTCTATTAAGACATCATTTGTAGTGGCGTAATCATCTGAGTTTTTAATCGATCTCATAAATGGCACTTTAGCACCAAGATTTTTGGCTATACTTGCTATCTCATCATCATCTGTTGAGACCATAATCTCATCGAAGATATTTGCTTTTATACAAGCATCTATGGCATAAGCTATCATTGGCTTACCCATAAATTCCTTAATATTCTTGCGTGGAATTCGCTTTGAGCCGCCTCGTGCGGTAATTATGGCTAGATTTTTCATTTTCTTTCTTTTATATAAATTTTTGATTTATAGCCCTAAATCTTTTTCATCTATTAGCGTAGGCACGCCACGCACAGCACCAGTAGCATAAATTTTATCTACTTGAGATTTAAATTGGCTCACCCTTTTATCGCTGATATTTTGTGGCTCTTTTGCATCAGGCAAGAAGTATTTTCTTAATATTGCGATCTTGCTTGCGTCATCTTTAGCATCTTTAACTTCATCTAAGATAGCGATTGATTTTTTAATAGCTGGTATCCCATGCGATGCTACCGGTGCTAGAATAACTTTTAAATTTGAGTTTTTAAGTTTATTTTCTATTAATTCTAAATCTTGACGACAATATGGACAATCAGGATCGGTAAATAGATATTTAACTTCTTTATCTTTATCATTTCCAAGAGTGATAATGCTATCTTTTGGCAGTGATTTTATCACTTTTCCAAGAGATTTACTAGCCTCTTTTAGAGCGATTTTATTTTGTTCGTTTTCAAAATTTGCCAGATAACTAAACCTATTTTTGACATCTATAATATCAGGAAAAATATATTCTCCATCGCTATAAAGTGCCGTATAAACGCTATTTTTTTCATCGCTCATTTTAATTTTGATCTCTTCGTAATTTGTATTTGGTAGATTTTTGCGTGATTCAATAGAGTATTTTAAATTGCTATTGCCGCCTTTGACAATCTCTAAAATTTCAGACTCGCTTAAAGCACCAAATAGCAAACTAGAGCTTAAAACCGATGTTATGGCTATCTTTTTCATTGTGATATATCCTTATATAAAATTGATAATAATTATATGGTTAAATTTTAAATAAAAATCAACAATTTTTAGCATAATTTTTTAAGAATTAACTCTTCATAATGTGAAATTTTATTACTTTTTGTAACACTTATTTAAAATTTTTTTGGAATTTTTATATAAAATTTTATTATAAATTTAACTATTTATATTAATCATATTTTCGTTTAAATAGCTTTTAAACCCCATTCTATCATTTAAAAAAGATTAAAATTATCTTAAATAAAATAAGTAAATTTTATATTTAATAAAAATAATTGTAAATGAGTGATTTTATCAAGTTAAAAAATTTATTTTTTATTTACTTTCAATTACTATATTACTCATCGCAAACTAAATTTTGTAAGGAGTTTTTTATGAAAGGTACATTACTTTTAGGTTCTGTATTAGTTGCTACATCTGTATTTGCAGCTAGCGATGCTGATCTTTTAAAAGCTGCTAAGGATGCTGGTTTAAGAGCGCTTCCAACTACACAAGCACAAGTTGATGAGTTGCTAAAAGAGATAGGTGTAAAGCCAAATAAATTTAGCGAAGCAAAAGCTGAACTTGGTAAAAAGCTATATTTTGAACCACGCCTATCAAAAAGCGGTATAATCAGCTGTAATACATGCCACAACCTAGGTCTAGGTGGAACTGATGGTATTGCTGCTGCTGTAGGCCACAAATGGACGATAAATCCGCATCATCTAAATAGCCCAACAGTTTATAACTCTGTGCTAAATACAACTCAATTTTGGGATGGTCGTGCTATGACTTTAGTAGATCAAGCCAAAGGTCCTATCGAGGCTGAACCAGAGATGGCAACTCCAGCTAAATTAGCCGTAGAGAGAATTAGCTCACTTCCTGAATATCAAGCTGAATTTAAAAAAATATACAAAGATGGTATAACATTTGATAATATAGCTGATGCGATTGCAAGTTTTGAAAGAACCCTTCTTACTCCATCTAAATTTGATAAATTTATGAATGGCAACTTAAAAGCTCTAAATAAAGCTGAAAAACAAGGCTTACAAACTTTCATTGATAAAGGCTGTGTTACTTGTCATACTGGCGTAAATCTAGGTGGCTCTATGCAAGCATTTGAAGTAGCTGGTAAATATAAATTTGCTAATGTTGGCGACTTTAAAGGTGATGCAAATGGTATGGTTAAAACTCCTACTTTAAGAAATGTAACAGAGACTGCTCCATACTTCCACAATGGTGCTATTTGGAAGCTTGAAGAGGCTGTAAAAGAGATGGGAAGCGTCCAATTGGGTATAGAAATTAGCGATGCTGAAGCAAAAAGCATTATTACTTTCTTAAATGCTCTAACAGGCGAAAAACCAAAAGTTATCTATCCACAATTCCCAGCAAGCACAGAAGCTACTCCAAAACCAGAGCTATAAATAATTCATTCGCTCCATATTTTGGAGCGAATCATATAAATTTACCTCTTATTATTAAAATTTTGTAATTTAATTAATTTTTTAATATATAAACAATTAAGTTTATTATAGATATAATCAAAATCACTTTAATATTTTAGGAGAATTTACCATGTATAAAAAACTATTTTTGGCTACAGTTATGAGCGTTGCTACAACACTTTGTGCTCATCAGGTTGTTACTCAAAATGTAGGCACAAATAAATTTGAAGTAAAATTTTGGGCTCACGGAGATTTCTCTCCATATAAATCAAATCAGCTAATAGATGCTAAAGCATATGATGAGAGCTTAAAAGAGATTAAAACTGGTATTAATTATCATTTTGGAGAAAATAAAACTCCAGAAGTACTTACCGCTGCAAAGCCAGCTATAATAGCAAGTGCATTTGATGCTGGATACTGGGTGGAAAGTGATAAAGGCGGAGACTTTATAGATGGTGGAAAAAACTCAGTAAAAGGCGTAGTATTTTCAACTTCTAGGAGTGTTAAATTAGGTAAAACATATTTTTCATGGAATCAAAATTTAGTATCCCCAATTGGGTTAAAATTAGAAGTTATAGCTTTAAGCAATCCATTTAAATTAAAAATTGGAGATTATCTTCCTGTGCTTGTATTAAAAAATGGAGAGCCTATAGAGGGTATTGGTTTTGAAGTTGGCAAAGAGAAGAGCAAGAGTGTTACGAATAAATTTGGCATAGCTCAAATCGAGATAAAAGAAAAAGGACTAAATGTAATTGCAGCTATAGATAGCGAACAAGAGTTAAATGATCCAAATGCAAATACCTTGCTTTTACAAAGTTCTATATCCTTTGAGTTAAAATAATGAAATTTATATTATTAATATTTCTATGTGTTATTTTTGGCTTTGCCCACGGTGTTAGTTATACTGTTAATGATGGTAAAGCCATCATAATATCAGCAAATTTTACTCAAAATACTCCAGTTGCGTATGGTAAAATAGATATTTATGAAGGTGAT
This sequence comes from Campylobacter sp. RM19072, assembly GCF_024723485.1. Taxonomy (NCBI): domain Bacteria; kingdom Pseudomonadati; phylum Campylobacterota; class Epsilonproteobacteria; order Campylobacterales; family Campylobacteraceae; genus Campylobacter; species Campylobacter sp. RM19072. The sequence continues at coordinate 52,785 of NZ_JANQCU010000009.1, read as the reverse complement.
TCGGCTATAGCCTTACTTCATGGTCAAACTGATTCTTATGGCAAATTTGCATTTTTACCACCAAAATCTGGGATTTATCGTATAGAACTTACTGCTTTTAGTGATCATGGCGAACATAAGAGTGAGTTTAGTGTGACTGTGAATGATGATTTTAGTGTGGAAAAATACGATGAATTAGCTTATGTAAAATATCAAGGAGTATTAAGCGTTATAGGGGTTTTGTTTGGCATATTTGGAATTTTAGTATTGGTAAAACATAGAAAATTTAAAAAATTAGATAAAGTTAATATTTCTTGATTAACCAATGAGTAGGTTTTGATTTTAAAATTATTTTTCAGCTTGAATTTATATAGTTTAAAGTATAATCACGCCTTACAACCAAATAAGCCCCATAAATTTCTTTAGCAAATTTAGCCTAAGAATGCTTATTGGTCTTACCAAAATATAAAGGATAGTTTGATGTATGCAATTATCAAACACGGCTCAAAACAGTATAAAGTTAGTGAAGGCGACTTCCTAAATTTAGATCATTTTGAAGCTGAAGCAAAGTCAATTGTTGAAATCACTGAGGTTTTAGCAGTTAATGATGGCAATTTAAAGGTAGGTGCGCCGTTTGTAAGTGGTGCAAAAGTTGTTTTAGAAGTAGTATGCGAAGGTAAAGATAAAAAAGTTGTTATCTATAAAAAACGCAGAAGAAAAGACTCAAAATTAAAACGCGGTTTTAGAAGAGAATATACTCGCGTAAAAGTTACAAGTATCAAAGCCTAAGGAGTAAAGTATGGCACACAAAAAAGGTCAAGGCTCAACCCAAAATAACCGTGATAGTATCGGTCGTCGTTTAGGTGTTAAAAAATTTGGTGGCGAGTTCGTAAGAGCTGGAAATATCATCATTCGCCAAAGAGGCACTGCTACTCATCCAGGCAATAATGTAGGTATGGGTAAAGATCACACTATATTTGCATTAGTTGATGGCTTTGTAAAATTTGAAAGAAAAGATAAAGATAGAAAAAAAGTTTCTGTCTATCCAGCCGCATAATTTAAGCCCCAAATTTGGGGCTTTTCTTTTTAATTTTCTTCTTATTAACCTTGAAATAAAGGGATATTCAAATGTTTATAGATAGCGTAAATTTTAGCGTAAGTAGTGGCAAAGGTGGTGCTGGATGTGCTAGTTTTCGCCGTGAAAAGCATGTTTTATTAGGTGGGCCAGATGGTGGCGATGGCGGAAATGGTGGAGATGTATATTTCATAGTTGATAATAATACCCACACACTAGCTAATTATAAGGGCAAAAGGGCTTTAAAAGCTCAAAACGGTCAGCCTGGACTTCCTAGAAATATGAGTGGTAAAAAGGGGCAAAGCCTTGAATTAATCGTTCCACCTGGGACTATTGTCTATGATAATGATAGTGGCGAGATGTTGCTAGATTTAACAACGCAAGGTCAAAAAGAGCTATTTTTGGTAGGTGGAAAGGGCGGACTTGGAAATGTTCATTTTAAAACAAGCGTAAATCAAGCTCCGACAAAGGCTCAGCCAGGACTTGCAGGTCAGATGAGAAATATCCGCTTAGAGCTAAAGCTAATAGCCGATGTTGGTTTAGTAGGATTTCCAAATGTAGGCAAATCTACGCTAATCTCAACCATATCAAATGCAAAACCGCAAGTAGCAAATTATGAATTTACCACCCTTACTCCAAAGCTAGGTCTTGTAGAAGTTGATGAATTTAATGGATTTGTGATGGCTGATATACCAGGGATTATAGAGGGTGCTAGCGATGGTAGAGGGCTTGGGATACAATTTTTAAAGCATATTGAAAGAACAAAAATTTTGCTTTATATGATAGATTTAGCAAATTATCGCTCACTCAAAGAGCAGTTTGAAACCCTAAGAGCTGAAATAGAGAAATTCTCACCACTTCTAGCTAAAAAAAGCTACGCCATAGCCTTGACAAGGGCTGATGTGGCCTACGATATTGATGAGAAAATTCAAGATTTTATGAGTGAGTTTGGCTTTATGGCTAAGCAAGATGGCTATAAAATCGATATTTCTCTTCCATATTTTGTAATGCCAATTTCAAGTGTGAGTAATGAGAATATAAAAGAGCTTAAATTTAGGCTTTTAGAGATGCTTAATTTGAAATTTAGTTAATTTTATTCTAAAAAATAGTAGTGATAAATTTGTTTTAGTAAATTTTTGTATTGTTTATTTTGTAAAGAATTATAAAATATGATATTTTGGTATAAAAGCGGTATTTACTGCTTTTATTCTCTAACCAAATTTTTAAGCCAAAAATAGTATAATCACGAAATTTATTTTTGAATTTAAGGCAATAATTGATGAAAAGAGTGGTTATAAAAGTAGGCTCCCATGTCTTAAGCGATGAGGGCTCAATCAATCAAAATAGGATAGATAATCTTTGCCAATTTCTAAGTGATTTGAGTGATAAATTTGAGGTAATACTAGTTAGTAGCGGTGCAATTAGTGCTGGTCAAGCTAAATTTAATCTACCAAGAACAAGTGTTGTAAATAAGCAAATTTTGTCTAGTTTAGGGCAGCCATACCTAATGGAAATTTACTCTAAATCGCTATCAAAATATGGTAAAATGGCGGCTCAAATTTTGCTTACTGCTGGGGATTTTGACTCTAGAAAGATTACAAATCATGCCAAAAATGTCATCAATGGCTTGCTTGAAAATAAAATTTTACCAATTATAAATGAGAATGACTCCACAGGGATTAGTGAGATAGTTTATGGCGATAATGATAGGCTCTCAAGTGCGGTGGCGTATTATTTTGACGCTGATTTATTGGTGATATTAAGCGATATAGATGGATATTATACAGCCGATCCAAGCATGGATAAGAGTGCGACAATTCGCCAAGTTGTAAATAATATAGATGAATCAGAGCTAATCAAAATTTCTCAAACAGGCTCAAAGCACGGCACCGGCGGGATAACCACAAAGCTTTTAGCGGCTGATTTTTTGATGAAAAATGGAAAAGATATGTTTTTAGCTAGTGGATTTGATCTTAGCGTAGCTAGGGAATTTCTTTTAAATTCAAATCAAATTGGTGGGACAATTTTTAAGGCAAAAATATGAAAAATATCGTTTTTATGGGAACCCCAAGTTATGCTAGTAGAATTTTAAATGAAATTTATAAAGCTAGATTTAATATCCTTGCTATTTATACTCAACCAGATAAGCCAGTTGGTAGAAGTGGGAGCTTAACTCCGCCAGATGTGAAAAAATTGGCTATAAATTTAGGGCTTGATAGCGTAGTTTATCAGCCAAATTCGCTTAGAGATGATGGGGTAAAAGAGCATATTGAGTCGCTAAAGCCAGATTTTATAGTTGTAGCAGCTTATGGGCAGATTTTGCCAAAAGAAATTTTAGATATTTCTCCTTGTATAAACCTTCACGCTTCTTTACTCCCAGCTTATCGTGGTGCCTCGCCTATACAATCAGCAATTTTAAACAGGCAAAGCCTAAGTGGCGTAACGGCTATGAAGATGGATATAGGGCTTGATAGTGGGGATATTTTGGCCTATAGTATTCTTGATATAGGGCAGATGAACTCATATGAATTGTTTGAAAAATTAAGCGATATGGCAGCAAATTTAACTATTAAAGTATTAAATGAGTATGATAATATCAAGCCAATTAGCCAGTTTAATGCCCTTAGCTCGAAGTGTAAAAAGATCAAAAAAGATGATGGATTAGTAAATTTAGAGGTTGAAACTGCTAGTGAGATTTGGGCAAAATTTTTAGCATATTATGGTTGGCCAGGAATTTTTACTAAAGATGGAGTTAAGATTTTAGATATGGAAATTTCTAGCTTAAGTGGTGAAGTTGGCGAAATTTTAAGCTTAAATGATGATGGATTTGTGCTTGGGGTAAATGGCGGTAGCATATTTATCAAGACTTTACAAGCTGCTAGTAAGAAGCCAGTGGATGCAAGAAGCTATTTAAATGGTAAAAGGATTGGTCTTGGAGATAGAGTATCTTTGTGAGTGTGAATCTACTCAAACTTATTTAATTGATGGGATAAAATCGCTTAAAATATCTCCACCATATGCTATTGTAGCAGATAGACAAAGCCAAGGTATAGGCAGTAGGGCAAATAGCTGGGAGAGTCCAAAGGGCAATTTATATCTAAGTTTTGCTATAGATGAGAGTGAGCTTGTAGATGATCTAGAGCCTGCATCAGCTAGTATATATTTTGCTTTTATTTTAGTTTTAGCCCTAAGGGATAGAGGCTCAAAGCTTTGGCTAAAATGGCCAAATGATATTTACCTTGGTAGTCGCAAAATAGCAGGTATCATCACTACTAAGATTAATAGTATCTATATATGCGGTATAGGTTTAAATTTAAAATACTCTCCACACTACGCAGATTGCCTAGATATAGCACTTGATAGAGATGATATAATAGATTTATACTTTAAATTTTTAAGTGCCAAGCCAAAATGGAAGCAAATTTTTAGCAAATATTTGGTAGAATTTGAGTTATCAAAGAGTTTTTACATACATTTAGATGATAAGCAAGTAAGCTTAAGTGAGGCCAAGCTACAAAGTGATGGCTCAATAATAATAAATGATAAAAAGGTATATTCAGCAAGATGAGTGAGATTATAACCATTGCTAATCAAAAAGGCGGAGTAGGTAAAACTACTACTGCTGTGAATTTGGCGGCTTCTTTGGCTGTAGCCGAAAAGAGAGTTTTGCTACTTGATATTGACCCACAAGCCAATGCGACAACTGGCTTGGGATTTAAAAGAAGTGATTATGAGTTTAATATCTACCATGTATTAACAGGTAGAAAAAATATCAATGATATAATATTAAAAACAGAGCTAAAAATGCTTGACATAGCCCCATCAAATATTGGTTTAGTAGGGATTGAGCAAGAATTTAGCGAACAAAATAGAGATTATAAAACCATATTAAAAAATAAGCTTGCCGCAATCCGTGATAGCTATGATTATATAATAATTGATAGCCCGCCAACTCTTGGGATTTTGACTATTAATGCACTTACTGCAAGTGATAGCGTTATTATCCCAATTCAGTGTGAATTCTACGCTATGGAGGGCTTAGCTCAAATTTTTAACACCGTAAAAGTAATAAAAGAGACGATAAATCCAAAGCTAACGATAAAAGGATTTTTGCCTACAATGTATAGCGCGCAAAATAATCTCTCTAAGGAGACTGTGGCTGATCTTAAAAAGCACTTTAGAAATAAATTATTTAAGGCTGAAAATTGCGAAGATGGGTTTGTCATTATCCCTAGAAATGTCAAATTAGCCGAGAGCCCAAGCTTTGGTAAGCCAGTGATTTTGTATGATATTAAATCAAGTGGCTCACAAGCTTATCAAAATTTAGCTCACTCTATAATGGGGTAGATTATGGCACTTGGTAGGGGACTAGATTCTATTTTAGGTGATGTGGAACAGGCGTATAATAAGGAGTTAAATAAAGAGTTAGTAGCTGAGATTGATATTGATAAAATCAAGCCAAATCCATTTCAGCCTAGAAAAAACTTTAGCGATGAAGCCTTAAAAGAGCTTAGCCAAAGCATTGAAAGACATGGATTAATACAGCCTATAATTGTTATTAGAAAGGGTGATGATTTTACGCTAATTGCTGGGGAGAGACGCCTAAGGGCTAGCAAGTTACTTGGACTTAGCAAGATTAAGGCAATTGTAGCTAGTATTGCAGATAAAAATTTAAGAGAATTAGCACTAATTGAGAATATCCAAAGAGAAAATCTAAGCCCAATAGAGTTAGCCAACTCATATCAAGAGCTAATTAATGATTATAAAATTACTCAAGAGGCACTTTCAACTATAGTTAAAAAGAGCCGAACGCAAATTACAAATACTCTTAGACTTTTAGGGCTTGATGAATATACAAAAAAATTGATAGATGATGGCAAAATCACTCAAGGTCACGCTAAGATAATGGTAGGCCTTAATAGCGATAATCAAAAGCTAGTTGCTGATACTATCATGGGACAAAAATTAAGCGTAAGAGATACTGAAAATTTAGTAAAACGACTAAAAACAACCACCCAAAACAAAAAGATAAAAAGCGATTTAAAAGATGTAGAAAATTTAAATTTACTCAAAGATTTAATAGAAAATTTTGGTATAAAATGTAAGATAAATGGTCAAAAATTGATATTAAATTTAAATGATAGTAAAAAAATAGATAATATGATAAAAATAATTCAAAAAATTCAGTAGAATTTATTTTTTAATATTGTAAAATATCGGACTAGTTTTAATGAAATTACATAAGGAGAAGTGATGCTACAGATAGATCCGCCGTTGTTGCTGATTACTTTAGTAATCTTTTTAGGGCTTATCTTTGTGCTAAATTCTATTCTCTACAAGCCATTGCTTGGTTTCATTGATGATAGAAATAGATCTATCAAAAATGATGAAGAGAGCGTTAGTAAAAATGCTAGCGATGTTGGAAATTATGAAGCTCAGATAGATAAGATACTAAATGACGCTAGGGCAGAAGCACAAGCCAAAAAGCATGCTGCTTTAAGCGAAGCTAAAGAGAAAGCTGCTACAAAAATCGCCATCAAAAAAGAGAGCTTAGAAGCTGATTATAATAGCTTTATAGCAGGATTGATTGATAGAAAGGCTGAGTTAAAATCAAATTTAACTACCAAAATACCAGAGTTAAAAAGTGCCCTTGCTGGTTCTTTATCAAAAATATAGGAGTTTTATATGAATATTAAATTTATTCTATTATTAATAGCTCCGATATTTGCCTTTGGTGCTAGTAGCGGAAGTGGAGAATATGATATTGTCCCTAGAGTAATTAACTTTGTTATATTCTTTTCTATTCTATATTACTTGATAGCTAAACCTATAAAAGCTGCGTATAATGCTAGGATTAACTCTATTGCAAATAGATTAAATGCTATTCAAGAGAAGCTAAAAGCATCAAATGCTAAAAGAGAAGAAGCCGCTAAAAGGGTAGAAAATGCTAAAGTTATGGCAAGCGAGCTTTCTGAAGCTATCAAAAAAGAGATAGAGATTATGCTTGCTAAGATAGAAAAAGATACTCAAAATGAGATCCATATTTTAGAAAAGAGTTATGAAGAGCAAAAAGAATTTGAAGAGAGAAAGCTTGTTAGAGCAGTAGTGAGCGAAGTTTTAGATGAGCTATTTGCAAGTGAAGCTATAAAAATTGATCAAAACGAGCTTGTTAATCTTATTATTAAGAAGGTGAGTTAATGAGAGAAGTAGTAGCTAAAAAATATGTAAAAGCATTGATTCTTACTTTAGATGCTAATGAATTTGATAAAGCAAGTGAGGAATTTAGAAAATTAGCATCTGCATTTTCTATATCTAAATTTAACTTTATAATAGACTCTCCTATGATTGATGCAAAGTCTAAATCTGATTTTCTACTATCTTTAATAGATGATAATTCAAATAGCAAATTGGGTAGATTTCTAATGCTTTTAAGTCAAAAACATAGATTGCATTTAATACCAGAAATTTCAAAAGAATTTGAGTATCAAAAGGCTATAAGAGATTCTAAATTTAAAGGCTTAATATCTGGAAATATAGATATAACTCCAGCACAAAAAAGTGAGTTAGAGAGTAAATTTTCTAATAAGTTTGATGTGAAGGTTGAATTTGAGACTATTAAAAATGATTTTAATGGTATTAAAATTGAGCTTGATGATTTAGGTGTTGAAGTTAGTTTTTCAATTGATAGATTAAGGGCTCAAATGAGCGAATATATATTAAAAGCAATTTAATAAGGAGTAAAAGCGTGAGTGTTAAGTTAAAAGCTGATGAGATTAGCAGTATCATCAAAGAACGCATAGAAAACTTTGATCTTAGCGTTAATATTGAAGAGACTGGCAAAGTTATATCAGTCGCAGATGGCGTGGCAAATGTTTATGGTCTTAAGAATGTCATGGCTGGCGAGATGGTTGAATTTGAAAATGGTCAAAAAGGTATGGCATTAAACCTAGAAGAGAGCAGTGTAGGGGTTGTTGTCTTAGGTAGTTGTAATGATATTAAAGAAGGAAGTAGCGTAAAGAGACTTGCTAGACTTCTTAGAGTGCCAGTTGGTGATGCGTTAATTGGTCGTGTTGTAAATGCTCTTGGCGAACCAATAGATGGCAAAGGTGCTATCGATGCTACAGAAAGTAGATTTATCGAAGAAAAAGCCAAAGGAATTATGGCTAGAAAATCTGTCCATGAGCCGCTACAAACAGGTATTAAAGCTATTGATGGTCTTGTGCCAATTGGTAGAGGTCAAAGGGAGCTTATTATTGGAGACCGCCAAACTGGTAAAACTACAGTCGCTACTGATACAATCATTAATCAAAAAGGTCAAGATGTTATATGTATTTATGTAGCTATCGGTCAAAAGCAATCAACCGTAGCACAAGTTGTCAAAAAGCTTGAAGAGTATGGTGCTATGGATTATACAATTGTTGTAAATGCAAGTGCAAGCGATGCAGCAGCCTTACAATATCTAGCTCCATATGCAGGTGTAACAATGGGAGAGTATTTCCGTGATAACTCTCGCCACGCTCTTATCATCTATGATGATTTAAGCAAACACGCTGTGGCTTATCGTGAGATGTCGCTTATCCTTCGCCGCCCACCAGGTCGTGAGGCTTATCCAGGAGATGTATTTTATCTACACTCAAGACTACTTGAAAGAGCAAGTAAGCTAAGTGATAAGCTAGGAGCAGGAAGCTTAACAGCTTTACCTATTATCGAAACTCAAGCAGGCGATGTTTCGGCTTATATTCCAACAAATGTTATCTCCATTACAGATGGTCAAATTTTCCTTGAGAGCGATCTATTTAACTCAGGTATCCGCCCAGCTATCAATGTTGGTCTATCTGTATCCCGTGTTGGCGGTGCAGCACAGATAAAAGCTATCAAAAAAGTCTCTGGAACGCTAAGACTTGATCTAGCTCAATATAGGGAACTTCAAGCATTTGCTCAATTTGCAAGTGATCTTGATGAGAGCAGTAGAAAGCAACTTGAAAGAGGTCAAAGAATGGTTGAAGTGTTAAAACAACCACCATATAGCCCACTTCCAGTTGAAAATCAAGTTGTTATTATATTTGCAGGTAGTAATGGATATTTAGATGATATTCCAGTATCGGCAGTTACTAAATTTGAAGCTGAGCTCTATCCGTATATTGAGGCTAAATACCCAGATATTTTTGAGCAAATTCGTAACAAAAAAGCACTTGATAAAGATATTGAAGAAGCACTAGATAAAGCATTAAATGAATTTAAAGCAATATTTAGCGCTGAATAAGGCTAAAATATGTCAAATTTAAAGGATATTAAAAGAAAGATTAAGAGCGTTCAAAATACGCAAAAGACTACAAAGGCGATGAAGCTAGTCTCTACTGCTAAACTCAAAAAAGCAGAAGAGGCAGCTCGCCATTCGCGTGTTTATGCTCTAAAGATCAATGAGGTCTTAAGCGAGATTGCTTACGAAATTAATAAATTTAAGATCGTTGGTGAAGGAAATAAATTTTTTGACACAGAGGCCAAGCTAGAGAAAGTTGATATAATTTTTGTTACTGCTGATAAGGGTCTTTGTGGTGGTTTTAATATCGCAACTATCAAAACAATAAGAAATATGATAGATGAGTATAAGGCTAAAAAAATCAAAGTTCGCTTAAGGGCTGTGGGTAAAAAAGGTATTGAATTTTTCAATTTTCAAGGTATTGAAATTTTAGAAAGTTATCGCGGTGTTAGCTCAGCACCTACATATGAAAAAGCTCAAGAGGTGATAAGAGCAGCTATTAATGATTTTACATCTGGTGTAACTGATAAGGTTGTATTAGTTCATAATGGTTATAAAAATATGATCTCTCAAGAGATTAGGGTTAATACCATAGTGCCAGTTGAACCTCCAAAAATTCAAGATGATAATCAAAATGACTCATTGATGGATTTTGAGCCAGAGCATGATGATAGAATACTTGATGAGCTTATGAGAAAATATTTTGAGTATAGTATGTATTATGCTCTTATAGACTCTTTGGCTGCTGAACATAGTGCTAGAATGCAAGCTATGGATAATGCCACAAATAACGCAAAAGAGAGAGTAAGAGAGTTAAATCTTGCTTATAATAAGGCAAGACAAGAAAGCATTACAACAGAGCTTATAGAGATTATAAGTGGCGTTGAGAGTATGAAGTAAATTTATAAGGAGTGATGATGAAAGGTGTAATTAGCCAAGTTATGGGTCCTGTAGTTGATGTTGATTTCACAGACTACTTGCCTAAAATTAACGAAGCTATTGAAGTAAATTTTACTGTTGAAGGCAATAGACATAGATTAGTATTAGAGACTGCTGCACATCTTGGCGATAATAGAGTAAGAACAATTGCTATGGATATGAGCGAAGGTCTTACTCGCGGTTTAGAAGCTACAGCTCTTGGTACGCCTATTAGTGTTCCAGTTGGCGAAAAGGTTTTGGGTAGAATTTTTAATGTTGTAGGCGACTTAATAGATGAGGGTGCTGAAGAAAATTTTGATAAAAAATGGTCTATTCATAGAGATCCACCACCATTTGAAGAGCAAAGCACAAAGAGTGAAATTTTTGAAACTGGTATTAAAGTAGTTGATCTTTTAGCCCCATATGCAAAAGGTGGTAAAGTAGGGCTATTTGGTGGTGCTGGTGTTGGCAAAACGGTTATTATAATGGAGCTTATCCATAATGTAGCGTTTAAACATAGCGGTTACTCTGTATTTGCCGGTGTTGGCGAAAGAACAAGAGAGGGTAATGACCTTTATAATGAGATGAAAGAATCTGGTGTTTTAGATAAAGTTGCCTTATGCTATGGACAGATGAATGAGCCACCAGGGGCAAGAAATCGTATAGCACTTACTGGTCTTACAATGGCTGAGTATTTCCGTGATGAGATGGGGCTAGATGTTCTTATGTTTATTGATAATATCTTTAGATTTTCTCAATCAGGCTCAGAGATGTCAGCACTTCTTGGCCGTATTCCTAGTGCTGTTGGTTATCAGCCTACGCTAGCTAGTGAGATGGGAAAACTTCAAGAGAGAATTACATCGACTAAAAAAGGCTCAATCACATCTGTTCAAGCTGTATATGTGCCAGCTGATGACCTTACTGACCCAGCACCGGCTACTGTTTTTGCTCACCTTGATGCCACAACAGTTCTTAATCGTGCCATTGCTGAAAAAGGTATCTATCCAGCGGTTGATCCACTAGATTCAACTTCAAGAATGCTAGATCCGCAAATTCTAGGTGAAGAGCATTATAGAATAGCTCGTGGTGTTCAAGCTGTGCTTCAAAAATACAAAGATTTACAAGATATTATTGCGATTCTTGGTATGGATGAGCTTAGCGAAGAAGATAAACTTACAGTTGATAGAGCTAGAAAGATAGAAAAATACCTATCTCAACCATTCTTCGTAGCTGAAGTTTTCACAGGTAGCCCTGGTAAATATGTAAGCCTTGAAGAGACAATTGCAGGGTTTAAAGGTATTTTAGAGGGTAAATATGACCACCTACCAGAAAATGCGTTCTATATGGTAGGAAATATTGATGAGGCGATCGCTAAAGCTGAAAAAATGAAAGCGTAAGCCAAAAGGAAGCTATATGAATACAATACATTTAGAAATAGTCACCCCAGAAGGGCTAATATTTTCTAATGATGCTAAAATGGTAGTCCTTCCTGGTAGCGATGGTGAATTTGGTGTTTTGCCAGGTCATGCTTCTTTAGTTTCACTACTTCAAATTGGAGTAGTGGATATTGAGAATTTAGATGGAAGTCATGATGCCGTTGCTATTGATTGGGGTTATGCTAAGATTGATAAGAATAAAATTACTATTTTGGTTGATGGTGCTGTGTATGTAAGCGGTAATAGTGAGAGCGATATTGCCAAATCTATAGAAAATGCTAAAAATCTTGTTAGAAAAATGCATGATAGTAATGGAATTTTAGCTACTGCATTGGCTAAGATAGAGAACTCTGCAAGGGTTAGATAAGTGGAATCTATAGAGCTTTTTATAAGTTATCTATCTAAAAGTAGTTTAGTGACAATCATTGTCCTTTCATGGTTGTCGCTATATTTTATTATTAGTTTTACAATTTTATTCTCACGATATAGTGGCCTTAATAACTGGATTAAGAGAGAAAAACAAGCTTTAGAAGCTATCTTGCTTGGCAAAAGGCTTGAGACTACTGACTCATCTTTAAACAAGTGTTCGCAAGACAATTTAAGTAAAGAGCGTTTAGAGGTTTTTATCTCATTAGCTCAAACCAATTCTACTAGCGGCTTAACAACTCTATCTATAATAGCATCTACCTCGCCATTTATTGGTTTGTTTGGAACGGTTATTAGCATACTAGAGACATTTGCAGCACTTGGTCAAGGTGGAGGCTCGGCCTCTTTATCTGTGATTGCACCAGCAATTTCTGAAGCTCTTGTCGCTACTGGTTGTGGAATTTTTGTAGCGATTCCTGCTTATAGTTTTAATCTCTTAATAAAGCGTAAAGCTTATGAGCTAATAAGCCTTATTCAAAGAGAATCAAATTTATTGCTTAGTAGTAAATAGATGATAAATTTTGATGAAAATCCAGAGCTAAATATAACACCTTTGGTTGATATTATGCTGGTTTTGTTAGCTATTTTGATGGTTACAACTCCAGCTATTATCTATGAAGAGCAAATTACTTTACCAGATGGCTCAAAGTCTAAAGCACTATCTCAAGAGATTAAGAGCTTAACAGTTAGAATAGATCACCAAAGACAGGTATATATAGATCAGTCTAAAATGTCTTTAAATGAGTTAGGCGATAATCTAATCTTAATATCTAAAAAATATGATAAAAATTCTCCAGTATATATCAAGGCTGATAAGAGACTAATTTATGATGATGTGATGTTTGTTTTAAAGAGTATGAAAAATGCAGGTTTTTCTAAGGTTGCTTTAGAGACAAATGGCTGATGAGTAGTAAATTTGGTATCTCATATAATACTACAACTGCTTTTTGGCTTTCAGTAGTTTTATATCTTTTTATTATATTTTTTATATTTTTCAAGCTTAGTAGATATGAAGAGAGTATAAAATATACAAATGATTTAGATGCTTTTATGGATGTTTATGTAGTTGATACAAATTTAGCTCAAAATATAGTATCGCCAGAGCAAAAAGATAAAAAAATAGATGAGAAAAAAGTAGAAGATGAGATGCAATCTCCTACACAAACAGCACAAAAAACAACAAATAAAGATCTCCCACCCCCAGAGCCAGATAAGCCAAATTTAAATTTCAGCGATCTTTTTAGCCAAGCTGCACCTATAGAAATTACACCAAATACAACCCAAGCTATCCAAAGTAATGCTAAAAGCGATTTAGAAACAAATTTAAAAACCGCAGCTGATATTATCGCTTCTTTACAAAAAGATATAAATACTAAAGCTCCAAAATCATCTATGACAGGGGTGTATAATAAATATATGGGAGATATAGTTGAGATTATCCAAAGCAGATGGATTGCATATAAAGCCGATACAAATAATCAAGCAAAAGTAAAAGTCATTATAGATGAATTTGGAAAATTAAGCTATAGTATCGATGAGTATTCACTAAATAGTGCTTTTAATAGTAAGGTGCGAGAGTATTTAGAACGCCTAAAGGATTTGGAATTTCCAATCCCGCCTAGTAAAAACAGCATAGTGATAAATGTAAATTTAATTGATCAAATAGAAACGGAGTTAGAGTGAAAAAGCTATTTTTGTTGTTAATTATCTGCTTGGGATTATCCGCTGCAGATGCTACCATAGATGTAGTAAATAAGGGGCTTGTGCTACCTAAGATTATAGTCCAAGATGCTACAACTGATTTTGCTAATAGAGCAATGCAAGATAAATTTTTTAAGCTTGTTGTTGGTGATTTAAAGGTTGGATCGGCATTTGAGGTATCTGATAGGTATTATACTAGCAAATTTGATGATAGTGCGATAATAAGTGCTGATGAGAGAGCTGATCTTATATATAGATATGCTTTGACGCAGCTAGGAGATAGGGTAAATTTAAAGCTTAAAGTCCTTAATGCAAAGACAAATAAGGAACATTTTAGCAGTGAATATACCCAAAGTGCTGATAAATTTGTATTTTTAGCACATAAGAGTATGGTTGATATGGCTAGAAATTTAAATTTACCACCTATAGATTGGATGGATAAATCCATAATATTCTCTCAATACACAGCCCCTGGAAAGAGTAATATTGTGGTTGCTGATTACACGCTTACATATCAAAAAGTCGTAGTAAGCGGCGGATTAAATATATTTCCTAAATGGGCTAATAAAGACCAAAGTGCATTCTACTACACTTCATATATCAAATCAGTCCCAACCTTATATAAATTTGATCTAAAAAGCAACAACAAGAGCAAAATTCTTCAAAGTGGCGGAATGATAGTAGCAAGCGATGTTAGCCAAGATGGCACTAAACTCCTTCTAACCATGGCTCCAAATGACCAAAGTGACATATATCTATATGATATTATAAGCAAAAATTTAAAAAGAATTACCACATTTAGCGGAATTGATGTCAATGGTAATTTTGTAGATAATGATACAAAAGTGGTATTTGTAAGTGATAGATTGGGGTATCCTAACATATTTGCTACTAGTATAGATGGTGGGGCGGTTGAACAGATGGTATTTCATGGCAAGAATAACAACTCAATTAGCACTTTTGAAAACTATGTAGTCTATTCTAGTCGAGAAAGTATTAATGAGTATGCTCAAAAAACATTTAATCTCTATTTAATCTCTACTAAAAGTGACTATGTAAGACAGCTTACTGCTGGCGGAGTAAATACATATCCTAGATTTTCTAGCGATGGGGGGAGTATTATTTTTATCAAAAGCCTAGGGGTTAGTAGTGCAGTTGGGATTATAAGAGTTAATGAAAATCGTAGTTTTCAGTTTCCATTAAGAATTGGAAAGCTTCAATCAATTGATTGGTAAAAACCATTATTTTATATCTTAAATTCCAAATAATTATGATATAATATAGCCCAAATTTTCAATAAAAGGAATAAAATGAAAAAGTTAATTTTAGTTTCGACTGTTGCTGCGGCTCTATTTATGGCTGGTTGTAGCTCAAAATCTCCAGAGGTAGATATGAGTGCAGATGCAAATAAGGCTGGCCAACAAGGCGCTATGAGCGATGCTGAGAGATTAAACTCGCTACAAGCTCAAGTTCAAAATGTATATTTTGATTTCGATAAATTTAATATCCGCCCAGATATGCAAAGTAGAATTAATCAAAACGCTTCTATATTTAATCAAGCTGGTAATTTTAAAATCATGATAGAAGGCAACTGCGATGAATGGGGTAGCGATGAGTATAACTATGCTCTAGGTGTAAAAAGAGCAAAAGCTGGAAAAGATGCTCTAATAGCTCAAGGTATAGCAGCTGATAGAATCGAAATCACAAGTAATGGCGAGAGCAAACCTGTATGTACTGACAAAACAAAAGATTGCGATGCTCAAAATCGTCGTGATGAATTTAGATTGCTTCCATAATTTAAAATCAATATATGAAAAAAATATTTTATTTTGCAGCCATTGTGGCTGCAACTTCTATGTTTGCTGAAGTTTCAGTATTTGATGCAGGTAATATAAATAAAGAGAATCCATATGGTCTTACTGAGAATGAAAAGGTCTTGCTAAATAATAAAAAAAAAGTAGATAGACTAGACCAAAATATCGGCTCTATGCAATCTGATGTATCATTAGTCCAAGAGAATATTGAGGGCGTTAAGAGTCTTTTAGATGGTATAAATAAGAGAATTTTGGCTATAGAGACTAGGGTAAATGAGTTAGAAAATAATCTAAATTTACAAAAGACTACAAGCACTAAAGATATTGCAAATTTAAAATCACAGATTAAGGCAAATCAAGCCCAACAAGATAAAGATATTAAAAAGATCACAACAGCACTTAGTGAGCTAACTTCTCTTATTAGTAGTAAGAGCGTTGAAACCACAGATGCTAAATCTACAAATTCAGAGTCTAATGATAAAAAGAGTGATACTAAAGAAAAGAGATCAGATAGTCTTAAACTAGATGATATGCCTGGGGCTGAAGTGCTTGCTATGGCAGATAAAGCCTATAAATCTAAAGAGTATTTAAAGGCTAGTGAGTGCTTTGAGCATTTGATTAAAAAGAACTATAAACCAGCTTATTCAAATTTTATGCTTGGGGAGATTTCATATTTTAATAAAGATTACAAATCTGCCATACCATATTATGAAAAGAGTGTTGCGATAAGCCAAAAGGGCAATTATATGCCAAAGCTTTTATATCATACGGCTATTAGTTTTGATAAGATAGGGGATACCAAAAGTGCTAATAAATTTTATAAAGCACTAAAACAAGCATACCCAGATAGCCAAGAAGCTAAGACGGCACCTGATAGAAAATAAATTTAGGAGAGAGTTATGTCAAAAGTTATAAAGATGTTTTACGAGCTTAAAGATGCTAGTAGTGGCGAGATTTTAGAGTCAAATATCGGCGGTCAAGAGATCGCTTTTGTAAGTGGTAAAAACCAAGTTTTAGAAGCTTTAGAAAGCGGAGTTATAAATTTAAGCGTAGGCCAGAAGGCTACTATCAAAATCCTAGCTAGTGAGGGTGTGGGCGAGTATGATGAAAACGCTCTTCAAACCTTGCCTAAAGAGCAGTTTGCTGGTATTGATTTAAAAGTCGGTATGGAGCTTTTTGGCGAGGGTGAAGATGGCAGCACTGTTAGAGTAAGCGTCAAAGCCATTGGCGAAAATGATGTTACTGTGGATTTTAACCACCCATATGCTGGTAGGGATTTGGAATTTAATGTTCAAATTACAGAAAATAGGGACGCTGATGCTGATGAGGAGCTAACAGGCGTTGTAGCTATGCCTCATGTGTGTGGTTGCGGTGGTCATGATCATGGACATGGACATCACCATAGCCATGGTGGTTGCGGTAGTCATGGTGGTGGCTGTGGTAGCCATCATCACGATGATAGCGATGAGTGTTGTAATGGTGCTCACCACGATGAAAATGGTGGCGGCTGCTGCGGCAAACACCACTAAGAGTTTGATATGAGAGTTGGGTTTATTTTTCCAGGTCAAGGCTCACAAAGCGTTGGTATGGGGCAAGAGATATATGGCGAGTTTAAGGCTGCTAAAGAGCTATTAGATAGTGCTAGCGAGTATTGTGATATTGATTTTAAATCCTTGTTATTTGAAGCAAATGATAAGCTAGGTCAGTCTGAATTTACTCAACCAGCTATCGTGCTAAATTCGCTAATGTGCTTTGAAGCACTTAAACATAGCTTGGATTTACAAGCACAAATTAGCTTTGGTCACTCTTTGGGTGAGTTTAGCGCTCTTAGCGTAAGTGGTGCTATTAAGCCACTTGAAGTTATTAAATTGGTAAATTTGCGTGGTAAATTTATGACGCAAGATTGTTTAGGCATTGGTGCTGGAATGATGGTCGTGCTAGGTCTTAGCAATGAAAAAGTAGAAGAGATTTGTAAAAATAGCAATAGACAAATTTGGCCAGCAAACTATAATTGCGATGGTCAAATCGTGGTAGCTGGTATTAGAAGTGATCTTGAGTTGAGTGCGGGTGAGTTTAAATCTGCTGGGGCTAAGAGAGCTATGCTACTTGATATGAGCGTAGCAAGCCATTGCCCACTTCTTCAAAATGCTAGCATTAAGCTTGCTAATGAGCTAGAGGGTCTATTGAGTGATGAGTTTTCGCCGGTGGTTTCAAATGTAACTGCTAAGATCTACTCTACTAAAAAAGAGGCTTTAGAGCTATTAAAGCTACAATTAGTTAGTCCAGTGCTATATCAAAATAGCGTTGAAAATTATGCTAATAGCGTTGATTGTTTTATTGAATTTGGTGCGAGTGTGCTAAAGGGAATGAATAAAAAAATCTGTGATAAACCAACATATAGTATTACAAATTTAAGCTCACTTAAGGAAACTTTAGAGGCTTTAAGATGAAGATTGCTATACTTGGGGCGATGAGCGAGGAGATCGAGCTTTTGCTAGGAGCAGTTGGCGAATATGATAAGATTGATTATGCTAAAAATCTATTTTATAAAGTTAATTATTTTGGTCATGATCTCGTGATAGCCTACTCTAAAATTGGCAAAGTAAATGCGGCCTTAACTGCTGCTATTTTGATAGAGAAATTTGGCTGTGAGAAGCTGATATTTACCGGTGTGGCTGGGGCTTTAAATGAGAATTTAAAAATAGGGGATATGCTCTATACCACTAGCACCGCTCAGCATGATTTGGATATAACGGCTTTTGGTCATCCGCATGGGTATGTGCCTGGGATTAATATCTTTGAAAATAGCGATGATATGCTAAATGATGTCGCTAAAAAGGTAGCTGACTCTTTGGGTGTGAATTTGCTTAGTGGGGTGGTGGCTACTGGGGACCAATTTATCTGTAATGATGATAAAAAAGAGTGGATAAAATCAACCTTTCAAGCTGACGCAGTAGAGATGGAAGGAGCTAGCGTAGCTCAGGTTTGTGCTGCTCTTGGAGTTGGATTTTGCATGCTTAGAGCTATTAGCGATGAAGCTGGTGGCAAAGCGGAGATTGACTTTGATAAATTTCTAATAGAAGCTGCTGATAAATCTGCTAAATTTGTCTTAGAAATGGTAAAAAATATATGATAGAATTAAGCAAAAAGCTAATTAGACAAGTCGGTCAAACTAATGCTAAGTATAAAATGTTTGAAAAGGGCGATAGAATTTTGCTAGGTTTAAGCGGCGGTAAAGATAGTTTAAGCTTAGCTCACATTCTTAAGCATTTTCAAAATGTTACACCAGATAAATTTGAATTCCAAGCAGTAACCCTTAGCTATGGAATGGGTGAGAATTACGACTATCTTACTAGGCATTGCGAGGATCATGGGATTAAGCATAGTGTGATTGATAGCTCTATATTTGAAATTAGCAAGGATAAAATTCGTAAAAACTCAAGCTTTTGTAGCTTTTTTAGTCGTATGAGGCGTGGGTATCTATATACTTATGCTTTGGCTAATGGGTTTAATAAGCTTGCTATTGGTCATCATTTAGATGATGCGGTTGAGAGCTTTTTTATGAATTTTACATATAATGGAGCATTAAGAACCTTAGCGCCAAAATACACGGCTAAAAATGGCTTAGTGGTTATAAGACCGCTTATTAATGTGCGTGAGCGTCAATTGCGTGATAATGCTATTAGAAATGAGCTTAAAGTAATTGGCGATGAGGCTTGTCCGGCTATGAGATTTGATGTCAAAATGCCACACGCTAGAGCTGAGACTAAAGAGCTTTTAGCATCCCTTGAAAAGCAAAATCCAAAGCTATTTGTGAGTTTGCAAGCGGCTTTTGAAAATATACATTTGGATACATTTTTTAAGGTTGATTAATTTAGTCAAATAGCCAAATGGCTATTTGGTCTATTAGGTTAAAATCAGATTTTAAGATTAAAATCTATATAAATTCCAAGTTGCTTATCCCCATCATATAACTCCAATCTATAATTCATAACTTCAACTACGCATGAGCTTAGCACCACTGAGCCTATGTAGAGACTACCTCTATTTTCTAAATTTGCCTTTATCGTTCCCATATCCATATTTAGCCCATAAATTCGAGCATTTAAATTTTTATAATTATGCTTTAATCCATCTACTTTTAGCGTAAGTGGCACCATAGCCTCAAGTGGTCTTGGATAAAATGAGAAGCTAATTTGATCTCCATTATGCTCTATGGAGCAGTTTTGAGTGTTTAAATCACAAGTTATATTTGATTGGTCTGATATTTTTTGTGTATTATCACTTGGAAGATTCATTAAAAAAGCAAGTAAGCCACCAGCGATAATTGCAATTAAAATATATAAAATTTTTTTCATTTTTAGACCTTAATTTAAGTAATCAATCAATTTTTTATTAATTTTGCTAAATTCAAAAATCCTACTAGCTGAAGTTTTATCAGCAAATTCCTTAGCATCATCATAACTTCTAAATGGTATAAGGTCATCACCGCTAAAGCTTACTATACGACTACCAAATACATAAAACGCATCAGTTGCCTCTATTAGCTCCTTGGTTTTGTAATCAGTAACATATAGCTTTTTAAGGGGGACTACCTCCTTTGGCTTACTAGTATAAATATAGTAAAACATCTGTTTAGCCGAGCTAAAAAGCACTTTTTTGCCATTTTTGTATTCAACTGCTGCTATCCAATCAGGATATTTAAAGACATCTATAAATTTAATAGGGCAGGTTGAATTTACATCTTTAAAAAATTGGCTATTTTTTAGATTTTGGCTAAAGCCAACGCACACACAAAGAGCTAAAAATATTAGCCTTCTCATACTAAATCTCTCCTAGAAAATGATATATACCCAGCTACTAGGCATATTATACCAAGTAAAGTTGGATACACCGCTGAATATATCAAAAAATTAACCCTACCAAAACCATCTAAAATAAAATAAGCAGCAGGCCCAATCACGGCTAAATTTGGATCAAATAAGCTAATGGCCGCTATCCTAAATATCTGTATGGGGTTAGCTAGTGATATGGCGTAGATGATGTTTTCATTTACTAAGCTTTGCATCATTATGCCTATTAATGCTAGGTCTAAAAATGCCAATAAAAATAGCCAAAATAAGAATGAAAATCCAAGCCCAAGCTCACTATTTTTAATAATACTTGAGATTAAAAATCCAAATGATAAAAATACAAAAGATAATACTAAAAGCAGTAAAGTATAGTAAAAAAATAGCCCCCAAGGTATGGCAGTATCCTTAAATATCGCTATAAAAAGTGATAATATAAGAGCTAAGAGTATGGGTAAAAATATAGTAAAAGCCCTACCCAAAGCCTTGCCAAAATAGTATTCTTTAAGCGAAATTGGAAAGCTAAGCAGATACTCTAATGCTCCAACTTCTCTATTGGAATTTATACTTCGCACGGTTGTGATGAGAATGAATATTGGTAAAATTATTATACAAATTTGTATAAATAGCAATAGCATTCTAGTAAGACCGCTAAATCCAGCAACTCTACTATCTACAACACCTGTAACAAAAAATATCGCAATAAGCCCAGCAAACGTAATTAAATAAAATAAAAACCATTTTGAAGCGAAGGTCTCTTTTATATCAATTTTTGCTATTAAGATTAAATTACTCATTATTTGCCTTATTATCTTTAATTATATTGCCTAAATCCATCTCTACAATGCGATTTACTATACCCTTAACCTCGCTTACTCTGTGAGAGATGAAAATTAGCGTGTGGGATTGAAATTTGGAATTTAAAATATCCATAAATTTTTCTCTAGCCTTAGGGTCGAGATTAGCAGTTGGCTCATCAAACATTATAGTTTTTGACTCTCTTGCTAGTGCTAGAGCTATTAATACCTTTTGTTTCATACCGCCTGATAGCTTATAAAATGGCTTTTTATACTCTTTTTTATACTCTAAATCTAGCTCTTTTAAATATGATATTATATCATTTAAGTTAGCTTTTGTTGAGCTAACGCAGTAGTGGCACAAATCGCTTACGCTAAGTCTAAGTGGTGGCGGGGTTTGTGGGACGAAGCTTAGATATTTTAGGGCGTTTTTTCTATCTTTGATTGGGTCAATGCCATCTATGGATATAGAGCCATTATCACAGATTATTTCGCCTAAAATTACCTTCATCAAGGTAGATTTACCAGCTCCATTTTGCCCCATTATTAGGAGTTTTTGGCTATCTTGGATATTTAAATTTATATTATTTAATATGATTTGAGAGCCAAATTTTTTAGTAATATTTTCTATTTTTATCAATATTAAATCCTTATAAAAGTTTTTTTAGCATATTATCATAGCTTAAAGCATCTTGATGGCATACATCAATGCACCTACCGCACATGGTGCAATCTCCACTTACTATGCTAAATTTATCATTTGGCTTATCTATATTTTTAGCTTTTGTGATCTCTAGAACTTTTGGAGTGATACAGACATCCATGCATACAGCACAGTGATCGCATCTATTTTTATCCCAGCTGACTTTTATAGCTCTAAATCTAGATAGCAATGAGTATAGAGTTCCAATAGGGCAGATATATCTACACCAAAATCTCCTACTAAAGAATACTTCGGCCAAAAATACTAAAATCACCCACCATATAGCAGCACTATAGCCATAGATTATAAATCTTGATACTATACCTACAACATTGAAAATTTCAAATATCAAATACCCACTAACAAGGCTTAAAATAGCAAAAAATAGCAAAAATATATATCTGATTTTTGTATCAAATTCTCTTTTTTTAATTATCTTTTTGCTAATTAATTTAGCATTTAATCTCTCAGCAAATTCGCTAAAAAAGTTATACGGGCAGACCCAAGAGCAAAAGGCACGCCCAGCAAAAAATATATAAAATGCCAAAATTGTAAAAGCACCAATGAGTAAATTTATCGGCAGTTCGCCCCTACTAAGCGTGATTTGAGCGGTGATAAATGGATCAGCTAGATGAAATCCTACCATTCTAGACCCAGTAATATCGCCTTCAATTATCTGAATATCTGCTATAAATGATAGCACAAATAAAAGATGGATTAGCACCATAGAGCAATATCTATAAAATCTTATACTAGGACGCTTTTTACCACTTTTTGTAATGGTTATAAAGGTAGAGAAAAAACCAGCATTAGCGATGGTTTGACGGCTTTTATATTTATCCATAATGCTATTTAAATTTAGATATTTCTTCAGCTAAAATTGTTAAATTTTCATCGCTGACATTATCTAAAAGTCCTTTCATCAAGCTATTTGGTATATTTCCAGATTTATACTCATTTAATCTAGCTAAAATTTCAGCCTTGCTCTTTCCGATTATTGATGGGGCGATAATTCCAGAGCCATCTTTAGCGTGGCATGGAGCACAGCTTTGTAAGTATATTTTGCTTACGCCATCACTGCTGATTGATACGCTTTGTTTGAGCTCTTTAATCTTATTTAACTCATCGTTTGTTTGAAATTCACTTTTTGAGCTAAAAATATTTTGCGTTTGCTTTGAGGTGGTTGCTACCATCTCTTGTGTTTGTAAATTATCAGAGCTAAAAGCCATAAAAAGCATTAAAATTACAATTAAACAGCTTAATAATAGGGCTAAAATTTTGCCTAAATTCATTTTTGACTCCTAAATTGTTTATTAAATTCACTAATCTCATTAGCAATATCCTTTATCTCTTTATCGCTCATGGCTTTTACAAGGTCGCTCATTAGGATATTTGTCTTGGTTTTGGTGCGATAAGCAATTATCATATTATATATTTGCTCGTTTGATTTATCTAGCAAAGATGGCCCGATAATTCCATTAGCATAATCATCATGACAAGCTGAGCATTTGGTGATAAAATTCTTACTCAATTGCCCTTTTAATAGAGCTTTATTAATGCTTTGCAGCGGGGCTCTAGTAAGAGCAATGGCACCAATTGATTTGGTAGTTTGGTTTGATTCACCAACTCCAAATTTGATATTTTTAGCCCCATCTATATCATAGACTACCCAATTATCAGCTCTGTTTTGAGCAGTTTTATCTCCTTTTTTGATTGTGATTGAGGTTGTACTTTGCTCTTGTGGTTGATTTTTAGGATTTTGCTCGTTTTGACACCCTAAAAATATCATAGCACTAAGTAGTAGTATAATTGATTTTTGCATTTTAATCTCCATATATATCCTTATAGCTTTTATTTGGTAAAATTTCTATTACATTAGCAAAGCAGACTTCTTGGCAAACGCCACATCCAACGCAATTTGGCTCTATTTTTATAGCTGGTTTATCGCTGATTTTTACAAGGCTTATAGCACCTTGAACTGGGCATGAGCTGATGCATAGATGGCAGGTTTTAGAGATATTATCTTCTATAATTTTTTTAGCTTCATTCTCTCTTTGATTGTAGGTTTTACGCTCTAGCAAGGTGCTAACATCGCTTTTGCTTACGCTTTTATCTAGGGTTGCGTAGCATTTTTGCATATCTTTGATGATGGCAACTCCCATTTTGACATCTTTGATTGAATTTATATTGTGATCTAATGCCCCGCTAGGACAGGCTAGAACGCAAGGGAAGAGATCGCATAGATAGCACCCTCTTTTGCTTGGGTCTATGTAGGCTGTGGCTAGATTTATCCCATCATCAAAGCCAAGTAAATTTATACTATGATATGGGCAAACTTGGACGCATTGACCGCATTTGATACATAAAGACTCGAAATTTTTAGCACTTCCTGGCGGTCTAAGATGGAGCTTTGGCTCATAAAATTTATTTATCACTATCCCACCACCAATGGCACCCCCAAGCGTAATAAGGCTAAAAATGCTAAATTCTCTCCTATTCATGATATGGCTCCATTTTTGGGTTTGGGTCTGTTATTAAGAGTTGTGGCTCAGAAAATGGGGCGAGTTTAGAGATGAAATTTAATATACTCATAATTGCACTTCCATAAAATAGTCTTAAATTTGGATAGTATTGCCATAGTGAGTCAAGATAGGTAAAATTCTTATACTCTATATCGCCAATTCCATCTTTATCTCTATCAAATCCAGCATAGTCATCAAAATAATTTTGGCTCCAATCATTTATATCTATTTTTGACCCAGGGGTATCATTAATGGCTACTTCCATATTTCCTATGAAATTATTGTGATTAAATATGCTTTTGTGTAAGGTAGCGTGAAATTGAACTCCAATTGTGTTATATAATATCTTATTATTTTCATATATATTTGTGGTGCCTGGCTGAAATGGGGATTGGTCAAGGTATAATCCCCTAGCGTTGTAGGCTAGAGTGTTATTTTCAATGATAAAATCACTTGTATCTTTCATACCAATACCTACCCCAAAAGCTCCAGTAGAGCTTAGAATTTGATTTCTCCTAGCAGTTGTCCCAGAAGAGAACATAAAAAATATACCAACGGAGTTGTATTTAAAAATATTATCTTCGACCAAATTTTTACCAGCATACATAAAGTGAAGTGAGTATCTACCATATTCTCCATAGTTTTTGCGAATTTGGTTATTACTAGAGTACCATACTACCATATCTCGGCTCTTGTGTAGATGGTTGTTTTCTACTATATTATCATGGCTATACCATAGGCGAATTCCATCTCCCCTAAGACCTAAATCAACAGGCTTTGAAGTGATAAAATTATTAACTATCTTAGAGTCATTACATTGCTTGAAATTTACCCCAAAAAGTGAGTTTTGAATAGTGTTATTGATGATTTCAACTCTACTTGCTCCATCGCAGTTTATGGCTGAATCAATGGTATTATGAGAGTTTCCGCTATTTTCGATGGTTAAATTTAAAAGCCTTACGCCAGAGCTATTTATCTTTATCACATCGCCTGTGCCATTGCCTTTTATAATGGCACTTCTATCTTTGCCATCAATGGTTATTGGCTTATTTATAGTGATATTGCCACTGTAAATTCCACTACCAAGCTCTATTATATCACCGCTATTTGCGCTATCTATAGCATTTTGAAGCTCATTGGCAAAAATATAGCTAGATATTAGGGCAATTAAGCAGAGTTTTCTCACGCATTTTCCTTAAGGTGTTTATTTTTAGAAAATATCGCCAAAATAGATAAAATACTCATAGCAATCATCACCCAAAAGCCTATGGCTGGATATGAATGGGTGGTAAATTGAGCCACTTTACCATCGCCTAGAGCTGTTGGCATAAATGGCTTTATTTTAAATGCACCCCACTCTTGCATATTGTGTCCATACCAGTATAGCCACCCTACAAATGCACTCATAAATAAAATAGGCGCTATAATCGTAGGGATTAATAAAAGTGAATTTCCCTTGCCGTTATAATAAAGATATAAAAGCATAAAGATTGTAGCAATAAGCAAATAGTATGGTGCGATGGCTCTTTCTACATTGCCGCCATACTCCATAGGATACATTCCGATATAGTGATTTATGGTATTCATCTCATGGACATCACCACTATAGCCATCTACATGAAAATATACTGGAATTCCATCTGGAAAGGCCTCTTTAGGGTAGTTTGGAGCCTCAAGTGAGACATACCAAACAGGCAGACTTGGCACTCCGATTTCAGCCCTTGTCTCAATCATTTTAGCTAGATTATCTCTAACTTCTGGTGCCATTAGATGATTTTTGTATTGAATTTTTGTATAAAGATTGTATATTGGATATACATAGCTTGGGATTTGTGCGTTATTTTTAATCTTATTAGCTACCCCATGATATGCAATAACAGGAATAGTAAATCCTATAGTCATTAAAATCAAAGCCAGTAAAGTGTAGAGTTGGTATTTTTTCATCTTTATCCTTTAATTAAATTTAATATCAGTCCATTTGGGCGGATATTAAATTTAATCAGCGAGGCGGAAATCTCCGCCCCATTTATTTTAATACAACCCAGCGTTCTCATCAATCCATTTTAGATACTCTATAATATCTTTGATCTCTTGATCGCTCATATGTTGATTTGGCATTCTTAGATTAAAGAAGTTAATCATAGCTTTTACATAATCCTCTTCATATTTACTAGCTGGATCTTTAATGAATTCAAATACCCATTTTTCGGCATTTTCATGTCTTAGTAAAACTCCAGTTAGATCTGGACCTGAGCTTACTTGACCGATTACATGGCAGCCATTACATCCGCCTTTTAGATACGCCTCTTCCCCGCGAGCTTGCACGGCAGTCATAGGCGTAGCTAGTGCTTTTGTCAGATTATTTTTAGCTCTTAAGCCAACATCGGCAGTTTTAACCATATATTGCCATACTTGATACTCCCAAAGGATAGCACCATTTATATCGCCTTTTTTGTAGGCTTCATCGGCTTTTGCTTTAACTTCAGGGATTTTGCCATATTGATCTAGGGCATCTTCGACAAGTTGTTTGACTTTTGGATACTTCTCAAAGTGTTTCTCTTTTAGAAATTTAACAACACTTTGGATAACATCATCTGTAGCCTTGTTTGTAGCAATAACCTTATTATACTCAGCTTGTAGCTGGGCTGGGCTAAGCTCTTTTAATTTAGCTTGTTTGATGGCTTCATACTTTTTCTTTGGATCTTTGACATATAGATACCCCATCATCTCAAGGTGTAAAGCAGAGCAAAACTCAGTACAATAATAAGGGAATACACCCTCCATATCAGCTATGAAATTTACACTAGCAGTCTTGCCAGGCTCAATTGAGGCATGGACATTGTATAGATCTATAGCAAAGCCGTGAGTCTCATCTTGGGCTCTTTCAAGGTTGGTTAGATAGATAGTTACATTATCATCTTTATTTACCTCTATATGCTCTGGATTTATGTGGCTTCTTACTAAAGTTGCATATACGGTTACATTTTTGCCATTTCTCTCAACCCTCTCTTGACCAGCTAGAGTCATACCCACTGATTGCTGGCCTGTTCTTGAGTTGGTTCCCATTTTGTATGTCATGGCTGGTTTTAACTTACTAGCACTGATTGAGACAACATCGTGAGGCTCACCTAAAGGTATAGGCATATCATAGATAAGCTCCATTTTTGCCCCAGTTATATCTATAAGCTGATGATTTTGTGGATGAAGTGGGCCAACAGGATTAAATCTATCAATTGAGAGTTTATCAAGTGCTAGGGCATATTTGCCAATAGGTTTAGCTGATTTACCCTCCATAGTATCAAGGTGGCCTATATTATAATGGACATTTACTCTATCTAGGGTTTTTAAATTTTTGTAATCCCATTTTACGATTTGACTATCTACATATAGCGAGGTATAAACCACTCCATCTTTAGCATCAAAAGCGTTGTGAAGTGGCCCAAGACCTAACTCTACTTGTCCGTGAAGGGATTTTTGCATATCTAGGATTGGAATTCCAAATGGATCTTTACTTGCAAATTCCTTTTTATCTATTAATGCTTTTATCTTTTTAAAGTCATAGACACTAGCGTGGGTATCTAGCTTACCACCTACTAGGATATATCTACCATCTGGGCTAACGTCTACGCCGTGTGGGGATTTTGGCTCAGGGATCAAAAATAGAGCGTTATTAGCCACAGCTACGCTAATAGGGATAACTTTGTGGTTATTGATTATCTTGTAGTTTTTAGGATCTTTTGCTAATTTTTCTAAAATTTGCCAGTTATACATATGCAAATAATCAGTATCATTTCTACTCATACCAGCTTCAAATGGTGGAAGACCCTTTTCTATCCCACCAGTATACATCTCTGAGTTAAAGCTATTTGTAAATGCCCAACCCATAGACTCGCCTTTACCAGCATCACTTAGATCTTGCATATATGGAGGGAGTTCTAGTGAGAATGAGGCTTTCTCATCTATTTTGCCTTTTGGATAATCAAATTTCCAAAATGTAATTGCCCCTCTATAGACAGATTCATACTCTTCAATTGGGTGGTAGTTATTATCTAGCGGAGCTGCGTATTGACTAGCTTCGATGATATACTCGGTATTTGGGGTTACAAAGCTACCGCCGTGTTCGCTTTTCATAATTGGATTTACCACAATTTGAGTAGTTTCAAAGTCGCTAAGGTTGATTACAGCCGTTCTTGGATTGGCTTTATCATTGATAAATAGATAATCCCCCACATATTCGCCATTTTTTTCGGTGAAATTTGGGTGGTGAGTATCGCCCCAGCTTATCTCCTTACCCCTTATAGCACCGCTTTTTAATATCGCCTTACTCTCACTATCATAGCCATAGCCTTGCCACGGCTCGGGAGTAAATACACCTATGTATTTGTAAATTCTCATCGATGGAACGCCATAGACGATTACTTGACCGCTTTGACCGCCAGAACTAAAGACGATATACTCATCTTTACGACCGCTTGGTTGATAGGTTTTAGCCGCAGCTAAGACATCTTTTTCGCTTAAGTTACGCTCTTTCATGATAGTTTCAAGCTCGCTAGCACCAAAAAGGCTAGATAGGCTTAAGCATAAGCCAGCACTAAAGAGTAGTGGCTTTTTGATAAAACTATACATAAAACTCTCCTTTTATAAAATTTGTATCAATTACTCAATACCAAAATTACAAGAAAAAATAGCAGAATTCCATAAAATTATTTGGCTATTTTTATCAATAAACATATCCAAAATTGCATCATTGCCAACTTTTATGCTATTTTTTAAATTTAGATTTAAATCATAAATATATAGATTTGAACTCCAATCGCTAATATAAATAGTATTTTTGTATATTTTTATTTTGCTTATTTGGTTGTTTGAAATTTGATAAATTTGATTTTTGTATATTATTTTGCCATCGATTAATCCAATTATTATCTCATCATCTATGCTGCTAATGGCAGTTGGGATATTTGGCATTTGTGAAATTTTATTTAATTTAAAGTTATCTAGATTTAATTCATAAAGATTTCTATTAAAGGTGGTTATGTAGAGTATATTATTGATTATATGTGTATTTGTGATTTTGGAATTTAGATTTAAATTTGATTTTTTATATATGCTATTTATCGTATCGTATATTACTATATATTTGGTGCTAAGAGTAAATATTATCTTATCTTTTATGATATTTATAGAAGTTATGCCATCTATGATTTTTGTCTTTACTGGATCTAATAAAATTTGCTTATCGCCTTTTGGGTTGATTTGTATAGCATATCCGCTATCTAATCCAGCTATGAGATTTGAATTATGAAATTTAATTATATTGATTTTATCTGATTTTGCCTCTATAGTGGATGTGATTTTATAATTTTTATCCATTAGATATAGGTTTTTACCATCGCTATATGAGATTTTATCTTGGCTAAAATCTGCAATATTTATATTTATATTTGAATTTAGCATTGGTTGGCACTTAGCAAAAACCATCAAAACAAATGAAAAAATACAAAGCAAAAACTTCATATCTAAATCTCTTTATATATTATTTCTTATAATTGATATTATTTATATAATGTTTAATTATACCATATTATCTTTTTATTTAATATTAAAATTAAAATAATTTTATTAAATTTCTAAATTTATTAATTTTTAAAATAGTAAGTTGCGAATGGATTAGCTAGGCGAAATTGCCTAGCTAAGGTTTTATAAGCTTATTTTAAATACTGCAGTTGTAAGGAATATGACTGTTAGCGTGATTAAGAATATACCAATGATATTTAGCCATAAACCAGCTTTAATCATATTATTGATTTTTACATATCCAGAGCCATAAGCAATAGCATTTGGCGGAGTGGCAACTGGTAGCATAAACGCACAAGTTGCCGCAAGAGCTACAGGAATTGTAAATATCATTATATTTTGACCCTCATATCCTAAGCCAATTGCCACCCCAGCTATAACTGGTAAGAATGCGGCTGCGGTAGCTGTATTTGATGTGATCTCTGTTAGGAATATTACTAGAGCAGTTACAATCAATATAATAAGTATAATTGGCATAAATCCAAGTGCTGATACTTGGTGTCCTATCCATAGTGATAAGCCAGTTTTGCTAAATTGAGCTGAAAGTGCAAGACCGCCACCAAATAAGATTAGAATATCCCATGGGAGTTTTTTAGCCGTATCCCAATCAATTAGTCTTTCGCCATTTGAATTTGCTGGAATTATAAATAACAACACAGCAACGCTCATCGCAATAACTGAATCTAAGCTAGCGACCTTGATTCCATAGTGTTTAAAGATAAATCCAAGGAATATCCAACAAAGTGCCGCTAAAACAAACACGCCACCCACTAGCCACTCAGCTCTACTCATTGAACCTAGCTTTTTATACTCATTATGAATAACCTCTTTGCCACCTGGAATTTCACTAATTTCAGGCTTAAATAGCACATAAACTAAAAGTGCCCAACAAGCAATTAGCATAACAATCGATAGCGGAACGCCCATTAACATCCACTCACCAAATCCAATCTCAATACCAAATTCATTTTTCATATGAGCTACTAAAAGTGCATTTGGCGGGGTCCCAATGATAGTCCCAAGAGAGCCTACAGAAGCAGCATATGCGATACCAAGCATTAGAGCGATGCCGAAATTTGAGGTGTAGGCTTTGGTTTTATCTTTGATTTCGCTTACTACATCTTTGCCTTTATGGATAACGGCACTTGCAAATCCGCCTTGAGTGCCTTGACGGCTGATTTCATCCATATGATTTGTATCGACTTGCTTTAGCTCATTATCTTTGCCAGTTAATTTGCTAACTAGATGAAGCACAGATAGGCCAACTGGTAGCATCATAACCGCAGTTGCGGTATTGCTAACCCACATAGACATAAAGCCAGTAGCTATCATAAATCCAGCTACAAGCCTTCTAGGACTAGTGCCTACAAGAAGGACAATCCCAAGGGCTATGCGAGTGTGGAGATTCCATTTTTGCATAGCAAGGGCTAGAACGAAGCCACCCATAAATAGATATATAGTATCACTAGCGTATGGAGTAGCGGCATTTTTAAATGTATCCACGCCAAGAATAGGGAATAAAACCATAGGAAGTAAAGCCGTAGCTGGTAGGGCTATTGCTTCAGTCATCCACCATATACCCATAAGAACCGCAACAGCAGCTACTATGGGAAGAGCATTAACATTTAGAGTTTTACCATTTGCAGCTGCGGTGGCTATCTCACCAGCATTGCTTGGCATAATGTAATAAACAAGCATAGCTGCCAAAATACCGCCAAAAAGACCGATGATTTGAACAGCATTTGTCTGTTTATCAACAGGAATATTTGGATTTGCCATTTATTAACCTTTATTGTAGAATTATTTAAGATTACATTATATCAGTAATTTTTTGAATTTGACAAAATTTATTTTAAATTTGGTAAAATTTTTTATAAATATGTGTAAATATGTGTAAATATGTAACATATTATTATAATTTAAATTTAAAATTCTCTTTTTAAATTTATTTAAATTTATCTATTTAAAAATGGTAAATTTAGTAGATTAATAGAAATTAATAACCATTATCATTTATTTATCATTTACTTTATGTCGCTATTATTTCGCAATCAAAATTATAAAATTTAGGAGAAAATATGAGAAAGGTTATCATCACTGCACTGCTTAGTGCATCGGCTTTGATAGGTGCTGAGCTTAATATATATTCAGCTAGACACTATGATGCAGATTTTGAGATATATAAAAAATTCGAAGCTCAAACTGGTATCAAAATAAACCACACAACAGCAAAAGCTCCAGAGCTTATAAAAAGACTTCAACTAGAGGGCAAAAACTCTCCAGCTGATATATTTATCACTGCTGATGTATCAAATTTAACTGAAGCTAAAAATGCAAATGTATTAGCCCCTGTGAATTCTAAGGTTTTAAAAGATATAATTCCAGCAAATTTAAGAGATAAAGATGATATGTGGTTTGCCATTACTAAAAGGGCTAGGATTATAGCTTATAATAAAAATGCTAATGTTGATTTAAATTTAGTTAAAAATTATGAAGATTTAGCTAAGCCAGAGCTAAAGGGTAAGGTATTAATGAGAAGTGCGACTGCACCATACTCTAAAACACTTCTAGCCTCAATAATTGCAAATGATGGCAAAGATGAGGCTAAAAAATGGGCAAAAGGGGTGCTAGATAATCTAGCTATGGCTCCAAAAGGTGGCGATAGAGATCAAGCAAGACAGATGATAGCTGGAGTGGCTCCGTATGCTGTTATGAATACATATTATATAGGACTTCTTAGAACTTCTAAAAATCCAAAAGATGTAGAGGTAGGCAACTCAATTGGAGTGATATTCCCAAATCAAGATGGTCGTGGAGCTCATATAAATGTAAGCGGTATAGCTATGACTGCATCTAGCAAAAACCAAGACGCAGCTAAGAAATTTATGGAGTTTATGCTTAGCAAAGAGGTGCAAACAATGCTTACAAATATCAATTATGAATTTCCAGTTCGCCTAGATGTAGAGCCTTCGGATATTGTAAAGGATTTTGGCAAATTTAAAGAA
Source organism: Campylobacter sp. RM19072 (assembly GCF_024723485.1). Lineage (NCBI taxonomy): Bacteria > Pseudomonadati > Campylobacterota > Epsilonproteobacteria > Campylobacterales > Campylobacteraceae > Campylobacter > Campylobacter sp. RM19072. Next base: position 19,722 of record NZ_JANQCU010000009.1, on the reverse strand, counting down.
GATAGTATAGCCGTATCGAAGATTGCTGATAATGTCAAAGACGCTGTGCTTATATATGATGAAGTAGGATTTAGATGAGAAAACGCACAAAAGCTATAAAATTCCTAGGGATTTTACTAGCTTTTTTGGTGATTATCCCTGTTATTAGTATTTTTATTGAATTTGGCACATATCTATATCAAGCCTTTGCTGGTAGTGATCTAGCAAGGCTTGAAGAGGTCTCTAAAAATTTAAATCACTTTTTTGATTTTCTATTTTTAAGATTTGTCAAAGATACATTTATAGTAGCATTTTTTGTGCTTGTGATTTGCTATATTTTGGGTGTTTCTACGGCTTATTTGGTTAGTAATTATAACTTTTATCTATCTAAAATTTTAGAAAATTTACTTATATTGCCACTTGCTATTCCAGCTTATATTTTAGCTTTTGTTTATGTAGGAATTATGGATTATGACGGGGAATTTCAAAGCATTTTTGGCTTTAGGATTGATATTTTTAATATTTATGGCGTTATTTTTGTGCTTAGCATATCTTTATACCCATATGTATATTTATTAGCCAAATCAGCCTTTAAGAGCGAATCTATGGCGATTTATGAGGTTGGTAAAATTCACGGCTATAGCGAATTTAGTATATTTTTTAAAGTTAGCATTAAGATAGCTATGCCAAGTATTATTGCTGGGCTTATGCTAGTTTTAATGGAGGTTTTAAGCGACTATGGAGCTAGTGCGTATCTTGGTGTTGATACTTTTAGTGCTGGAATTTTTAAGACTTGGTATGACCTTGGAGATCCATACTCATCAAGTGCGTTATCTGCGATTTTGATGTTTTGTGTTTTTGGACTTATGTATGTAGAGTATAGGGAGCGTCAAAAGAGTAAATTTAGCTTCAATCAAGATATTAGCGATTTTATCAAAAAAAGGGATTTGAGTAAATTTAAATCTACAATGGCTACGCTTTATTGCCTTATAATCTTATTTGTTGGCTTTATATTGCCACTTTTATGGCTTGGATATTGGGGCTTAAGGGATTATAAGCTTTTTGAGATTGAGTTTTATATGCTTAGTTTAAATTCGCTTATTTTAGCTGGGGTTACTGGGGTTATCACAACTATTTTGGCATTTGTTTTATGCTTTGTAGCTAGGGTTAGTAAGGATAGTAAATTTAGCTTTTGGATACTTAAGGCTAGCTCTATTGGATATGCTATTCCTGGGGCTGCTATTGGGGTGAGCTTGATGATAGCAGCGGCGTTTATCGGTAATATATTTGGTGTGGCTATTTTGGGGGTATCATTTAGCGTATTGATATTTGCTTATGTAGTTAGATTTTTAGCTACTGCTATATACTCAATTGATGGGGGATTTGCTAAAATTCACTCATCAATTGATGAGGTTGGATATATGCTAAGACCAAGCTATTTTATATTGATGATTAAGCTATATATGCCACTTTTAAAGCAGTTTTTCTTGCTTTCATTTTTAGTAGTTTTTATAGATACTATAAAGGAGTTGCCGCTTACTAGAATGCTATCGCCATTTAGCTTTGAGACCTTAAGCGTAAAGGCGTTTTGGTATGCTACTGATGAGAGAATTTATGATAGTGCGTTGCCATCTTTGATGATTGTGATATTATCGCTATTTGTATTGATTTTTACCCATATATTTATAAAGGCAAAAAATGCTAAAGATTAAAAATTTGCGTAAAAAATTTGGTCAAAATGAGATTTTAAAAGGGATTGATTTAACGCTTAAAGATAATGAAATTCTATCTATTTTAGGTAGTAGTGGTAGTGGTAAAAGCACACTTTTGCGTTGTATCGCTGGTTTAGAAAGTAGTCAATATGATGAGCTTAGTTGCGATTTAAATATTGGATTTATGTTTCAAAATTATGCTCTTTTTCCTCATCTTAGTGTATATGATAATATAGCTTTTGCTCTAAATAAATTAAATAAAAATGAGATGAATTTAAGGATAAAAGAGCTTTTGGTTAAATTTGGCATAGAGGAGCTAAAGGATAAAAAGCCAGATCAAATCTCAGGCGGACAGGCTCAAAGGGTGGCTTTTGCTAGGGCTATTGCAGCTGGTGCGAAACTCTTGCTTTTAGATGAGCCATTTTCAAATTTAGATCAAGGATTAAAAGAAAGCTTAAGAGCGGAGTTAAAAGATATGATTTTAAAGGAGGGTTTATCAGCTATTTTGGTAACTCATGATATTGATGATGCCTATTATTTAAGTGATAAAATTGCTCTGTTTGATGGGGGCGAGATATTAGATATTGGGGCTCCTAAGGAGCTATTTTATAGCGTAAAAAATCCAAAAAGCATTCAAATGCTAGGCAATCTAAATCATATTAATTCAAATTTACCAAGTGGGGATAAATTCTTTGATTGGATTAAATCTCGCAATAATATATTTGCCTATTCTGAAATTTATATGGGTGGAGAGTTTGAAGCAGATGTGATCGATAAGAGCTTTATGGGGTTATTTTATAAGATTGAATTGGAGTATAAGGGGGTTAGATTTTATACTCTTTGGCCATCATGCCTTAGAGTTGAAAATAGAGTTAAATTTGGATTTTATAATTAACCTTGTGTATCATTATTAAATTTTAGATATAATCCAAGATTTTATTAAAAGTATGGATTAGATATGAGTGAGATTATTAAAATTCGAGGTGCTAAAGAGCATAATCTAAAAAATATTAATTTAGATATTCCAAAAAATAAATTAGTTGTATTTACAGGTCTTAGCGGTAGTGGCAAGAGTACTTTGGCTTTTGATACTTTATATGCCGAAGGGCAAAGAAGATATATAGAATCACTCTCAAGCTATGCTAGGCAATTTCTTGATAGAGTTGCAAAGCCTGATGTAGATCATATCGATGGGCTTACTCCAGCTATCGCAATTGACCAAAAAAGCACTAGCAAAAATCCACGCTCTACAGTTGGGACAATAACTGAAATTTATGATTATTTGCGACTATTATATGCTAGGATTGGTATCCAGCATTGCCCAAAATGTAATCAAGTGGTATCTAAAATGAGTGCAAATGATATAATAGAGCAAATTTTAAAACTCCCACAAGGTGCTAAAATCACGATTTTATCCCCAATTGTAAGAGAGAAAAAAGGTAGCTTTGCTGATACATTAGAGAGCCTAGCAAATAAGGGCTTTATAAGAGCGATGATAGATGGCGTGATGGTGCGTTTAGATGAAGAAATAGAGCTATCAAAAACCAAAAAACACACTATAAAAGCCGTAATCGATAGAGTTATAGTAAATAGTGATAATACTTCTAGAATCGCAGATGATGTCCAAAAGGGACTTTATGAGAGTTTTGGCGAACTTGAAATTGAGATATCTAACGCTGATGAGCTAGGCTTAGATAATTCACATATACACTTTAGCGAACATAATGCTTGTTTTAATTGTAAAATTAGCTTTAATGCTCTTGAACCACTTAGCTTTAGTTTTAACTCCCCTAAGGGTGCTTGTCCTAGCTGCGATGGACTTGGAATTCGCTTTAGCTTGGATTTAAATAAGATAATTGATGATAGCTTAAGCATTGAAGATGGAGCTATAAAGGTTATGTATGGCTTTAATAAGAGTTATTATTATAAATTTTTAATCGCATTTTGCGAACAAAATGGTATTAATATCAAAACTCCATACTCACAGCTTGATGATGATTCTAAAAGGCTTATACTATATGGCAATGCTAAGGGGATTGAGTTTTTATGGAAGCGACATAGGATTAATAAGCATTTTGAAGGGGTTTTAAAAGTCGCATATGAAATTTTAAAAGATGATAAAGATTTTGGCGAGTATATGATTGAGAAGGTTTGTGAGAGTTGCGGGGGCGATAGATTGTGTAGTGATAGCTTAGCAGTTAGAGTAGCCTCTAAATCAATTGGTGATATTATTAATATGAGTATAGAAGATGCTACTAAATTCTTTAGCGATAAAGATAAATTTGCATATTTAAATAGCCAACAAACCTTAATCGCAACGCCGATTTTAAAAGAGATTAATGAGAGATTATTTTTCTTATATGATGTAGGGCTTGGATATATTAGCCTTGGTAGGGACGCTAGGACTATTAGCGGCGGGGAAGCTCAACGCATAAGGATTGCTAGTCAGATAGGGAGCGGATTAAGCGGGGTAATGTATGTGCTAGATGAGCCAAGCATTGGATTACATGAAAGAGATACTCTAAAGCTTATTAAAACTTTAAGAAATTTACAAGAAAAGGGCAATACCGTAATTGTCGTAGAGCATGATAAAAAGACCATTGAAGCAGCTGATTATATAGTAGATATTGGTCCTGGGGCTGGGGTTTATGGCGGTGAAGTGGTATTTAAAGGCACATATAAGGAGCTATTAAATTCCAAAACCCAAACAGCTCAATATCTAAATGGTAAAAAAGAGATTAACTACTATCAAGGCAGAAAGCAAAAAAAATGGCTAAATTTAAGCGGTATAACAATAAATAATATCTCAAATTTAAGCGTTAAATTCCCACTTAGCAATCTTGTAGGCGTTACTGGTGTAAGTGGAAGTGGTAAAAGCTCATTAGTGCTTAAAGCGCTACTTCCAGCAGCTGAAATAGAGCTAAATAGAGCTAGAAAATTCCAAACCCTAAAAGGGGCAAAGATAGAAGGATTAGAGCAGTTAGATAAGGTTATATACCTAGATCAAAGCCCAATAGGTAGAACCCCACGCTCAAATCCAGCTACTTATACAGGGGTAATGGATGAGATAAGAGCTCTATTTGCCGCAACTAAAGAGGCTCAAATAAGAGGGTATAAAATCGGACGCTTTAGCTTTAATGTCAAAGGCGGTAGATGCGAAAAGTGTAGCGGAGAAGGGGAGATAAAGGTTGAAATGCACTTTTTGCCTGATATTAGCGTGGTTTGTGATGCGTGTAAGGGAACTCGCTATAATTCTCAAACTCTAGAGGTAAGATATAAAGGCAAGAATATATCTGAAGTATTATCGATGAGCGCTGATGATGCTTTGGAATTTTTTGCTAAGGTGCCTAAAATTCACTCTAAGCTTAAAACTATTTGCTCAGTTGGTCTTGGCTATCTTACGCTAGGGCAGCCAGCTACTACGCTAAGTGGTGGAGAAGCTCAACGCATTAAACTAGCCAAAGAGCTTAGTCGCACAGATACGGGCTCTACGCTTTATATCTTAGATGAGCCTACAACTGGATTGCATTTTAGCGATGTAGATAGGCTAACTGGCGTATTGCACCATCTGGTGGAGCTAGGAAATTCAGTCGTGGTAATAGAGCATAATTTAGATGTGATTAAAAATTGCGATTATATCATAGATATGGGGCCAGAAGGTGGAGCAGGTGGTGGAAAAGTAGTCGCCAAAGGTAGCCCAGTAGAACTAGCTAAAGGCTATAAAAAAAGCAGATCGCATACAGGAAAATTTCTAGCTTTAGAGTTTGGTATGGAGTGAAATTTAGTTAAATTTTAAGATTTTTACAAGCCTTATTTCAAGGCTTGTAACTTCATCAAAGATCTCCAAATAGGGCTTTTAGATTTTTTAATCCCTCTTCGTTATTTATCTGATTTGATTGGCTTGTAGTACTTAGCTCTTGTAATTCAATCTCATATTTTGTTAGCATGCTTGCTAGTCTAATATTTATACCGCTAGCACCAATTGCTTTTGATTTTTGATCTGGCACTAAAGAGACAATGGCCTTTTCTCCATCTATTTTCACAGAGCTTACTATGGCTGGAGCTAATGCACGAGCTACGAAGATGGCTGGCTCATTGCTATACTCAATTGCATCGATATTTTCGCCATTTAACTCATTGCTAACAGCATTAATCCTTACGCCCTTTACCCCTACTGTGGCACCGACTGCATCGATATTTGGAGTGGTTGAGTATAGGGCGATTTTAGCTTTTTTGCCTGGAATTCTAGCACTATTTTGAATGATTACTCCGCCATCTTTTATCTCAGGGACTTCAGCTTTTAATAGTGCTTCAAGAAATTTAGGTGAGGTGCGAGATAGCTCGACTTTAATGCCATCTTTTTTGTCCAATTTTACGCTTTTTATAACGCATTTTACCACATCGCCTACTTTAAATTTCTCATCTTTAATGCGATTTTTCATACTCATCACAGCCCTAATCTCATCAATCTCTATAAAGGTATTTTCATCATTATCAACCCTTGTAACAGACCCAAAGACAAGTGAGCCGACCTTGGCATTGTATTTTTCAAAAATTTTCTCCTCTATAAGGCGTTGAATGTGATACTCTATCTCACGCCCCAATACCCCAGCCGCACTGCGACCTAAATCCTCAATATTTATCTCATAATTTAAGCTATCTCCTATCTCAAGGCTCTTATCAAGCTCATAAGCCTTAGTAAGACTTATAAAATGCTCATCATCTAAACGCTTATCATCATCTTCTACAACTAAAATTTTTTGGTATAAAACTATATTTTTAGTAGTTGGATTTATCGTTGCTTCATACTCACACTGGGTGCCATATAGCTTCTTAGCAGCTGATTCAAAAGCCTTTAAAATTCTAGCTTTCACATCTTCGATGCTTAAATTTTTCTCGTGAGCGATTGACTCGATTATATCTGATATTTTCTCCATAAAATTGCCTTCTTGTGATTATTTATTAAATAATATTAGGATTTGAATTGCAAGGTTGGTATTTTATCTTATATTAGCTTTTATAATCTTTAAATTTATTTATATTTAGTAATTTAAACGAAATTTTATAGCAAATTTGATATACTCATCGGTTAAAATCACTCAAAAAGGATAGATTATGGAGTTAAAACTAGCTAGGGCTGAATTGGACGCAAAACCAAAAACAATTAGCTTAGAAAAGATCGAAAGCGCTGCATTAAAAGATGGTGGAAAGATATTTTACTTTGATCGTGATAACTCACATAAGCAACTTATTGCTTTAGTTGAATATTTCGAAAATAAGGGTTTGAGCGTATATCATCGCACCGTTAAATATGGCTTAGATGAGAATGATTATATGTATGAGGTGCATATACTTTGAGTGCTGAATTTAACAAAAAAAAGCTCTTTATAGAGACTTTAGGATGCGCTATGAATGTCCGTGATAGCGAGCATATCATAGCTGAACTTAGTGATGAGTATGAGGCTACTAGTAAAATTGATGAAGCGGATTTGATACTTATAAATACTTGCTCAGTGCGTGAAAAGCCAGTCCATAAGCTTTTTAGCGAGGTTGGTGGATTTGAGAAGGTCAAAAAGCCAGGGGCTAAAATTGGGGTATGTGGATGTACGGCTAGTCATTTAGGATCAGATGTATTTAAGCGTGCTCCATATGTGGATTTTGTCCTTGGTGCTAGAAATGTATCAAAGATTAAAACCGCGGTTAAAACGCCTAAATTTGTAAGTGTGGATATAAATCATGATGAGAGCCAGTATGCATTTGGCGAGTTTCGCACCAGTCCATATAAGAGCTTTGTAAATATCATGATAGGGTGCGACAAGAAATGCACCTACTGCATTGTCCCACACACTAGGGGCGATGAGATTAGTATCCCAAAAGATATAATTTTAAATGAGATTAAAAAAGCTGCTAATAATGGAGCTAAAGAGATATTTTTGCTTGGGCAAAATGTCAATAACTATGGCAAAAGATTTAGCAATTCTAATGGCGAAAAGATAGATTTTAGCGATCTTTTAAATATGATAAGCCAGATTGATGGGGTGGAGAGAATTCGCTTTACTAGCCCACATCCACTCCATATGGATGATAAATTTTTAAATGAATTTAGCTCAAATTCTAAAATTTGTAAATCCATACATATGCCTTTACAAAGCGGAAGTAGTGCGATTTTAAAAGCTATGAAGCGTGGATATACTAAAGAGTGGTTTTTAGATAGGGCAAACAAGCTTAGATCCCTATGTCCTAATCTTAGTATATCTACTGATATTATAGTAGGATTTCCTGGAGAGAGTGATGCTGACTTTGAAGATACGATGGATGTGCTAGAGAAAGTGAGATTTGAGCAAGTTTTTTCATTTAAATATTCAGCTCGCCCACTAACTGCGGCTGCTTCTATGCCAAATCAGATTGATGATGCTATAGCTGGTGCTAGGCTTACTAGATTACAAAATAGACATAATGAAATTTTAGATGAGATTGTAGCTACTAAGATGGGCGATATTTATGAGGTATATTTTGAAGAGCTTAGAGCTGATGGAATGATAGCGGGTCGCACGGATAATAACTTTTTAGTTCAAATTAAAGGTAGCGAGGAGCTACTAGGCAAATTTGCTAAAGTTCAGATCACTCAGCCAAGACGAATGGTATTAAATGGGCAGATTGTTTAAGTCTAAATTTATTATTAAAATCATAGAGAATTTATTAGTTTTTTTAATGAGGCTTATATATCTAACTTGCAAGAAAGAATTTATTAACAATACCTTGTCAAATAAGCCAGTTATTATTCTTTTTTGGCACGAAAAACTTGCATTTATGCCATTTATATTTAGCAAGTGTTGGCAAGGTAGAAAAGCAAATGTGATAATATCAGATCACAAAGATGGTCAAATAATATCTGATATTATCTCTCATTTTGGCATTGGCTCTATTAGAGGAAGTTCATCAAAGGGTGCTTTAAAGGCATTTTTATCTGCTATAAAATCAATAGATAATGGAGTAGATGTAGCCATAACTCCAGATGGTCCAAGGGGTCCAAGGCATAGTATTAGCGATGGTTCAGTTACAATATCACAAAAAACTGGGGCAAATATAGTTATTTTAAGCTATACAGCTACTAGATTTTGGCAGTTTAATAGCTGGGATAAGATGATTTTGCCAAAGCCTTTTAGCAAAATAACCTATTATGTAAGTAGGGAATTTAACCTTGAAGGATTAGATATGCAAGAGGCTAAAGCTTTGATAGCAAGAAAATTTGATGAGGTGGATGGTATAATCTAAATTTAAAGCTAATTTGGCTAAAATTTTTAAAATTTAAGGTTTGATATGTCTGGTTTAATCTCTTGGATTCGTGGATTTTTAACTACTTTATACATTAGTGTTATCATAAAAGATAATAAATGCCATCTTTTTTCTCGTGCTATTAAAGGTGATAAGATTATAAATAGCGGCGAGGCTGTATTTGATATAAATAATGGAGTGGTTGATTCTAAATTTACAGATTATCTTAAAAAAAGAGCTAGGCAGTATCACACCATCTATTTAGCCGCTATGCTAAATAGCCCTAAGCAGTGGGCTTTACCAGCAGTTAGTGCTAGTGAATTTGAAAAATTTAATCTAGAATATAACTTAGTTGATAAAGTCAGGCTAGATGGTTGGAGTATCGTGGTACCTGATAATGAGTTGGAGCTTTTTGAAAACTCATTAGCTATAAAGCCAGATTTAATTTATTCTCCATTTGCCATTTTACACTCTTTGATAAAAGAATCCCCAAGTGATGGTAAAATTCTATATCTATTAAATATGGAAGATAGCAATACTATTATGATATTTGATGGGGATAAGATGAAATTTGGTGCCTATTTTGATAATAGAAAAGAGATTGATACTTTTGACTATTATGATAAAGCTGTAACCAAAGAGGAGAGTGCGGATTTAGATAATGTAATCGAAGAGGAGGAAGATAGATTAAGCCAACTTGATAATTTAGGCGATATTGGCTCATTTGATTCTTTTGATGATGGAGATTTAGATAAGAGTGATTTTGAGGATATTCGCCAAGAGAATATAGGTGGAATTGATAAGAAATTAGAAGATAGTGTAAGGGATATTGGCGAGGAGATTACGCTTATTAGTAATATCAAACTTGCAATTAATGAGTATTATCATAATGAAATTTATGGTGGGGATTTTATCAAAGAGGTAGTGATATTTGATGGGCTTAGCTTGGATAATGAGTTTTTAGTGATGGCTGAAAATGACTTGATGATAGAGTGTAAGGTCGTAAAACACGATATTGATAAGATATTAAATAATATAATGATAAAAGAGATTTGCGATGAGTTATAGTTTTATACAGCCAAAAATCAAGCCGTTACTATCTATTTTTACCAAAATTTGGCTTTGGGCTATGCTTATTCTTACGCTTTTATTTATTATTGGGGCTATGCTACTTAGTGTGAAAATTTATCTTATAAACTCTAACTCTATAGAGTTACAAGAGAAGTATAATGAGACATTTCAAGCTATTAAAAACATAGAGGATAAAACTAAAACCACTTTGATAAAAAGAGATATGACTTTAGATATTTATAATAAAAATTTGATTTTAAATCAGAGTTTGATGAATTTATTTAATCTTGTGCCAGATGGTGTTACTTTAACTAGCATATATTTAGAAGATGGCTCTTTGAAAATCAAGGGTATAACGCCTACTAAAGATCACTTTAAATTGCTCTTTGAAGCACCGCTAAAATCTATATTTGCTATATCTAACACTACATTTTACCAACTTCCAAATGGGTGGTATAATTTTGTTAGTATTAATAAGATAGATATTGCACAGATGGAGAGCTTGAGCGATGAGAACAGATAGAAGTTTAGATAGTATTGATTTAACAAAATTAACAATTTTTAGTATGATTTTTGTCTTTTTTATGCTTGTTATGGTGTTTTTTGTAGCGCTCCCAGTCATTGATAGATACAAGCAAGCTGTAGAGATAAATAACGAAAAAGATGTAAATTTAGCCAAGATAGAGCAGATTTATAATGAGAATTTAGCTACATATGAGAATTTAAATTTACAAAATAAAAAGGCTTTGGATTCATTAAAAAATAGTTTTAATGAGATGAAATTTATCAGTTTAGCTGGGAAATATTTTAGCAATTTATATCTCTCAAGGGCTAATATCATTGATAGTGATCCTAGATATATCATTAGCCAAATAAACCTTACTGCTACAATGAAAAGCCCACAAAATCTATATGATTTTATAATGGATAGTAAGAATTATGATAATCTTATTAAGATTGATTTTCCTATAGAGATGAGCTCAAAAGATGATTATATAGAGACTAGCTTTATGATAAAAATTTATCAAGAGCGTTGAGTTTATGCGAATTTAGCGATAGATACGGGCGAAGTAGGGCTGGTATTTTAAGAATTCTAAATTTATCCTTGATATTCTTATCCATTTTGGTTTTAATGTATGGAGCGATGAAGTAGTAGCTTTGATTTGATGTGATGGTAACTTTATGCGAGACTACGCAATCATTTTGAGTGCATAGCTCTCTTGTTTTTTGGCTCATCAAAACTCCTAGCTTTTTACAGGCTTGGTCTATTAGATTTATTGAATTTGGCAGTTTTTTAACGATAAAAAGCTCCCCATCTTCATACTCAAACTCTCCTAGTAAGATGATCGCATCACCCCTTAAAAGCTCAAAACTTCTCTTTACTCCACTTGCAAATTGTGATATAAATTTATCGCTAAATTCCGCCCTAATTCTATTGCGTTTAAATTTAATATCTTGATTGGATAAATCAACGAAATACTCTATATTTTGACTTTGTAAATACTTTAAAATTTCATCTTTACTCACCCCTAGAAGTGGGCGAAATATCTCTATATTTTTAGTTATATTTTGAAATTTAATCCTTTTTTTGCTTCTAGGCATCATTCCAGCTAGTCCCACAGCGCCACTACCTTTGCTTAGTTGCATTAGTAGCCACTCTAGTGCGTCATTTAGCTGATGAGCTAAAATAAGTGCGTCATAATCATACTCACACATAATCTTATCAAAAAACTCATATCTAATATCTCGAGCAATTTTTTCAAAATTTGAGTTAGATAGATTTAAATTGGCTTTATGGATAAATATTTTTTTGTTAAATTTTTTACAAAGCTCCCTTGCGCTTAACTCCTCTGCTAAGGAGCTTGGGCGAGTTTGGTAATTTACCATAGCACAATCAAAGCTCACCCCAGCACTATTTAAAAGATAAAAAAGTGCCGTGCTATCTACTCCGTGTGAGAATGCTAGTAGGGATTTTTTGTTTTTTAGATAGTCAAGCTTTAGTTGCAAACAATCTGCCCAATCAATTTATCTTTGGCGTATTTGGTGATTTGACAATCATAAATTTGCCCAACTTTAGGATTTTGGATTTGGCTATCATTTATTAGAATTTCCCCATCAATATCCCTATCCCAAATCACAGCCTTAGCGCCATAAAACATCTCCCCTTCGCTACTAACGCCATTAATTTGAGCTTTAATAGACTTTCCAACTAAGCTTTTAAAGCTCTCATCAATTGTAGATTTTATGATTTTTTCAATCTTATTTAGTCTTTGAGTGATGATTTTTGGCTCTATTTGCTCCATATCGTAAGCTATAGTATCCTCTTCTTTAGAGTATGCAAAAGCACTAATTCTATCAAATTTAAACTCACGCAAAAATTCACAAAGCTCATCAAAATAGCTATATTTTTCGCCTGGATGACCTATTATAATCCCCGTTCGTAAAAAGCTATTTGGCGCATCTCTCATCATCTTTAAAAGTTGGATAATCTTATCTTTATTAGCTCCCCTTCGCATTATCTTTAGCATCTCATCATTTATATGCTGAATAGGCATATCAAAGTAATTAGCAAATACCTTTGAATCTATAATTTTTTGTATCAGTTTTGCATTGGTGCTAGTAGGATATAGGTATAAAATTCTAGCGACATCTACGCCATCTATCTTTTCAACTGCGTCAATTAAAGAGATTAAGCCATCGCTCTTGCCACAATCACGCAAAAATGAGCTACTATCTTGAGCGATAAAGCTAAAATCCCTATAGCCTACGCTTACTAACTCTTTAATCTCATCTACTATGCTATCTATATCTCTGCTTTTTAATTTACCTTTAAAGCTTGGAATAGCGCAAAAGCTACATTTTTGATTACACCCTTCAGAGATTTTGATATAGGCGTGGTAGCTTGAGCCAGTAATCACTCTTTTGGTATTTTTAGGTTGTAAATATGTATCTGGGCTAAATAAATTTTGCTTTTTAAGGATTATCTCATCGATCTTATCATAATCCCCAACACCAGTAAATATATCAACCTCAGGAAGCTCTCGCATAAGCTCATCACGGTATCTTTGCATTAAGCACCCTGTTACTACTAGGACTGAATTTGGCTTTTTAAAACTAGCTAATTCTAAAATCGCACTTATGCTCTCGCTCTTTGCATCTTCTATAAATCCACAGGTATTTACTATCATCACATCAGCAATTGATGGATCATCTACTATATCATACGCACCAAGCCTACCAAGCATAATCTCGCTATCGACTAGATTTTTATTACATCCAAGTGAAACTAAATATAAATTTGCCACATTACACCCACAAATTATCAATTAAACGCGTATTTTTGACATACACAGCGACTAAAATAATGCTATTGCCAAGCTCGATTTTATCAACCGGATTTAAATTCTTATCTACAATGGCTATATAATCAACCCTTAAAGGCTCTAAGATACTACTCATCGCTTTTTTGATCTCTATTGAGCTTAGCTCGCCAGCTTTTATAAGATTACTAGCTTTCATTAGCGACCTTGAAATTTTAAGAGCTTGAGCTAGCTCATCATCATTTAGATATGAATTTCGGCTTGATAGAGCTAGTCCATCGCTAGATCTTACTATATCAATTGGCACTATATTGACATTCATAAATAGCGATTTTACCATATTTTCAATGATTATAAGCTGCTGAGCGTCCTTTTTACCAAAATAGGCATTTGTAGGATTTATAATGTTAAAAAATTTAGTTAAAATAGTACAAACCCCATCAAAATGCCCCGGTCTAGTAACACCTTCTAGAGTGCTAGATAGCTCCTTAGGTGCTAGAATTTTAATCTCATTTTGATTATAAATTTCATCAACTTCAGGCATAAATACCGCATCAGCTTGACACAACTGGCAAATTTTAATATCAGCCTCAGGCGTTCTTGGGTATCGGCTTAGGTCTTCTCCTGGTAAAAATTGCGTTGGATTGACAAAAATGCTTACTATTGTATGATTATTTTGTGATACAGAGGTTTTGATTAGTTGGGCATGACCTGCGTGTAAAGCCCCCATCGTCGCTACAAAGCCTACATCGCCACTGCATTTAGCACGAAAATCTCGTAGCTCTTGTATGGTTTTTAATATCTGCATTATACTCTCTTTTTGGAATTTTTAATCTGTAATTTTAGCATAAATTTCTAAAAATATTTACTTTAAATAATTAAATTTTAACCATATTTTAGATAATATTTTGCTAAAAATTTACGAGGTAGAACTTTGGATAATTATGAATATAGCGAACTTTTAAAGGGTTTAAAAATCAAAATTGACAATATTGCTAAGGTTATAAATCCAGAATTTATACAAACTAGGCTTAAAGAGATTGAAGATCTAGAGCAAGACCCTAGCTTTTGGTCTAATGTGCAAATGAGTAGCCAAATAGGAAAAGAAAAAACCAAGCTAAACTCTATGCTAAGCAAATTTAAAAACGCTCAAAATGCCCTAAATGACGCTGTGGAGCTATTTGATTTAGCAAATTTAGAAAATGATATTGATACTATAAATTCGCTATTTGAGGATTCAGAGAATTTAGAAGAGGTCATTACAAATTTAGAGGTCTCTATGATGCTTAGCGGTGAAGATGATAGCAAAAACGCCATTATTAGCATTCACCCAGGAGCTGGTGGGACTGAGAGTAATGACTGGGCGAGTATGCTTTATAGAATGTATCTAAGATTTTGCGAAAGGGAGGGGTTTAAAGTTGAGACTTTAGACTTCCAAGAGGGCGATGAAGCTGGATTAAAAGATGTAAGCTTTATTGTAAAAGGTGAGAATGCTTATGGATACTTAAAGGCTGAAAATGGCATTCATCGCCTTGTTAGAACTAGTCCATTTGATAGTGCTGGTAGGCGTCATACGAGCTTTTCAAGCGTGATGGTAAGCCCTGAAGTTGATGATGATATTGAGATAGAGATAGAAGATAAGGATTTAAGGTTAGATTATTACAGAGCTAGTGGGGCAGGCGGACAACATGTAAATAAAACTGAGAGTGCAGTAAGGATAACTCACATACCAACAGGCATTGTAGTGCAGTGTCAAAATGACAGAAGTCAGCATAAAAACAAAGCCACAGCGATGAAAATGCTAAAATCAAGATTATACGAGCTAGAACTGGAGAAACAAAGAGCCGCTAGCGACTCAGTAGAAAAGAGCCAAATGGGCTGGGGGCATCAAATTCGCTCATATGTCTTATTCCCATATAAACAAGTAAAGGACAATAGGAGCAATATCGCATACTCACAAGCTGATGCCGTGCTAGATGGGGATATTAAAAAGATTATAGAAGCGGTTTTAATCAGTCAAAAATCAAATAATCAGGAGTGATAATGAGCTTAGAATTAGTATTAACAGGGCTTGGATACAATGTGAATAATTCGCTTTTAGAGCAGGTTAAAAGGGTCTTATCGGCCTGCGATTTTGATGAGAAAGAGATAGAGCATATCATAAATTTACATGAAAAGATCAAGCATCTTGATGGATTTGTGGCTTTATCAAATAGCGAAGATAAATTTAAAATCAAATGCGAAAGCCAAATACCGCAAATAATAGATGAATTTAATGAAATTGTGCCATTATGGGCTAGTAAATATAAAATTATAATAGAAAAATTACCAAATAAACAAACCTATTATATAGTAAGGAGAGAGAGTTGAGATCAGTAGTTGTAGCCATTTTGGCTGGGTTTATCCTAGCTGGTTGTTTGCAAAAATTCCCAGCTCCAATCACCGCAAAGCCAGATCAAATAGAGGTAACTCAAGATGAGATAGAGGCTAAAATTAATATTTTTTATAATGATTGCACCAACTCAAAAGAGCCATCAAAATGTAAAAGACTCGCTGATGGAATTTATAAAAGTGGGGATTTTAAGAGTGCGGCTATAGCTTATGATATGATATGCTATGGATTTCAGTATATCCCTGCGTGTAAGCAGCTTGCGGATATGTTCGTATATGGTGATGGAGTTACAAAAGATATAGATACGGCTATTACAATCTATCAAATCGCTTGTAATAATGGAGATAATAACTCTTGTGATTTAGCCAAAAACCTAAGAGCACAAAATGGCAAAAAGTGAATTTAAGCGATTTATTTGATTAATGATTTTACCGGTAGAGCTTTTTAAGCAAGGCTATTTAATGCTTTGCTTGAAAAGATTAATACCCTTGGCGAGCCCTTGATAACTTGTAGTGTAGTAAATTTCATAGGAAATGAGTATAGTATAATTAATCAAGCTGATGAGAAAAACACACCTACCTTACCCTTCTTTACTTTTTTATATTCTAAATTTATAATACTAATTTTTTTATGTTTTTATAAAATTTTAATTTTAATAGCAAAGAATTTTTTCTTTTTAAGCGGGAAGGGGGATGCTTTTTGGCAGATGAGTAGTGCAAACTTTTTTAAATTCTTTTCTTTAAGGGACAGGGGAAACTATAATTTGAAAGCCAAAACAGTTTCCCCTATCCCTTAAAAATCCCAACCCCTTCCCAGTTTGGCTTTTTTATTTTTACTCTAAATTTTCGCCAAAAACTCCTTCGAGTTTTTTGTTGCAAAAATTTTGAAAAAGCCTTTCAATGTTGCTGAGCTTTCGCTCAGATTTAATAAAACAAATTTGAAGCAAATAAGGGTAACCCTACAAAGTAGGGACTTTAGTGCGTTTCCAAAGTGCTAAACTTTGGTCGCAAAGGTCGGCTTTACAGAAACCTCCCCTTCGGGGTCGCATTCGCTGGTTTTACACAAACCTCCCCTTCGGGGTCGCATTCGCTGGTTTTGCTGACCTGCAAAGTTAAAAACGGACAGGAGAAAACTATTTTGGTTTTCTCTTGTTTTTTAAACCTTCAAACTAGATAGAAAGAAATTATCTTTAATTTCTTTCTAGTAATTTTTAGAATCTATACTTGATTCCCACATTTCCACTTAAGTAAGTTTCATTTTTAGAATCTACTTTTCCTGCTAAGATCTGTTTAGCTCCAATCCCTACATCTAAACTTAGGCTATCATTTAAAGAGATATTTCCTCCTATAATTAATTGTCCATAAGTCTTTTTCTTCTCTTCTCCTTTAATAGAAAAAGAAGTATTAGAACCTACAAAGCTAGCTACATAATCCTCTCCATTATTAACTACATATTGTTCAATCTTTGGAGTTATAAATAAATAAGAGCTTTCATTAAAATATTTTCTAGATTCTAATCCTAATTCTAAACTCAAAGAGTTATTAGTATTAGATTCTACCTTTCTTGCTAAGATACCTTTTTCATCATAGCTTGGTGTATGGCTATAATAATAATTCACTCCTACAAATGGCTTTAAAAATAGATCACTTTCTAAATTAAATACTTTACCTATACTTGTATTTAATCCTACAAATTTCCTATTAAAATCAGCATTATTTAAACTTCCTGCTAAATTAATATCTTGCTTTGTATCTCCTATTTGTCCATAGAGTTTAGAATTTAATTCCCAAGAATAATTAAATCTATAAGAGCTATAAATACCTATTTGATAATTATCTGATTCTTGAACGCTTAGCTTATCTTTGATTTTAGAATTTGCATAAGTGGCATAGATTCCTAAAAGTAAATTTTCATTAAATTCTTTATCTGCACCTATGCTTATTCCATACAATCCTCCACTTTCTCCATCGATTATATTTGCTCCACCAAAGGTATTTCCCCATACACTATCTTTATAAGTTTTTGTGCCATAATAGTCATAGATAGCGTCACTTGCTATATTTGTGCTATTTGCCAAAAGGCTAGATTTAAGCACATTAGCAAATCTTACTTCACTATATGGATTATTAATTCTAGCTATTCTGTCACCTAGAGCCATATCATTAGAGATATTCATAGCACCATTTGCAGAACTAGTGTTATTTAGAATATCTGTGCTATTTTTTGCACTTTCTCTTACATCTTTAAAGAAGTCTTTATTTGTGATTGCATCTATACCCACTTTAGCATTAATATTAGAGTTAATCAAACTATCAAAGATACCTTGTGCTTCGTTTAGGTTGCCAGAAGTTTGCATAGAATCTGCTGTTTTAGCAGTGTTTGTAGCACCACCCATAATGCCTGTTGTGAGAAGAAATTTATAGTTATCTGCTTGTGCGCCGTTAAGGTTGGATACTTTTTCAAAAATGTGTTTGGTAGTATTTGTAATTTCAATACCCATTGCACCCATTTTATCTTCAGTGCTTAGCGATTCTTCGTCACTAGAATTAATCTTATTAAGAATTTCCTCTCTTTTTGCAATTTGTGCTTGTAAATCTTTTAAGATAGCTTGTTTAACCGGATTTTGTGAGTTTGCTAAATCTTCTACTCGTATGATTTTCTCTAAATGTTCTTTTTCAAATGTTAAAATTTCTTTTGTGCTGTTGATTTTTGTAGAATTTACTCCACCATTTACAATTAAGTATTCTTTGTCGCTACCTTTTTCCACGCTTAATTTGTAATTTACAAAATCTCCCGCATCCATAGGGGTAAGGTAAGCATTTCCCTCTATTTCTATGAATTGGTTTGCAAGATTCTCATCACTCACGATATCGTAAATGCTGTTAAGAATGCTTGCACCTGCGGTATTGCTAGTGGTTACATCGCTATTAAAGCTATTTGCACTTGCAAAAACAAATCTATCTAAAATGAGATTATTAAAGCTTGTAGAAATCACAGAAAAATTCGATTCTTTAATATTTGCATTGCCTTTAATATCAAAGTTTAGGGAACCATTGCCAACACCTTCAAATCTAGTTTTAGTTGCCTCCAAATTCCCCCAAATTGTTAAGCCACCATTATAATCAACTTTGTCAAGCCCACCGCTAACAATCCGTACAGTAGAGCCAAAATCATCAGAATCAGCTGGTAATCGTGTTCCTGTTAGTTTTACATTTCCGCTTAATGTGCTTTCTTGCCTAAAATAGTCTAAATTCATATCAGTCACATTGATTTGTGAGGCAGTAATATCTGCATTGATTAAATGGGAATTTTTCTCAATTCCATTGCCATTTTGAACATTTATTAAATCAAGCACTCCATTACCTAAATCAATAGTTACAAATGTATTTTCTCTATTTACGCTATTTGGAACAAAATCTTCTAAAGCACTATTAATTTTTAAATTTGTATCTTTGTATCCCTCTTTAAAAACGAGATTTGCAGCATCGCGGCTTGAATCTATTTCTATATCAAAGTAGTCTTTCAATTGGCTTTCATAAGAAATTGCGATTGGGTTGTTATTTTGTAATACTTGTCTCGCATTAATTTCTTGTGTTTGTGTTGTTAGCTCTTGTGCGCAAATACTCACACTCCCCAACACTCCTAAACCTAATATTGCTCTTGATGCAATAAGAGATAATTTCATTCTTACTCCTTAAAAATTAAATAAAACACTTATTCTATCCCCCCCCCCTTATTTTTTGCTTAAATATGATTTTATTAAAGATAATAAGGATTATTTGGTGCTTTTTGTTGCTTTAAATTTGATTTTTACTCCAAATTTTCGCCAAGAACTCCTTCGAGTTTTTTGTTGCGAAAATTTTGTAAAAGCCTTTCAAGGAGTGGCTTACGCCACGGATTTTAATATAGCTTTTTATAAAATAAAAATGCCAAACTGGGAAGGGACCCTGATTTTTAAGGAATAGGGGAAACT
>NZ_JANQCU010000008.1:0-72264 GCF_024723485.1 Campylobacter sp. RM19072 | reverse complement strand
GTAGTAGCTCTGGAGAAGCTGGGTTTAAAGTGATTCTAGCAGTTAGATTGCCTTTTTTCTACTTCGTTTGCTTTTTGGAGTGATTCTTCAACGGCCTTTGAGTCTTTATCTAAATTTGATTTTATGATTATGATATTATCATTTATAACCTTTGCCATTTGGCTGATTTCATCATTATTTGTAATAACCGCAAGGCGTGCATCTGCTCTTTTGTGATTTAAAAAATCAAAAAATTCTGATAGTAAAATTCTAATATTTTCAATTCTGTGAATTAACATATTTGTAGCAAAGAATAGGAAAAATCCGCCGATTATAGCTACGACTATGCCTACGATTATTAGCCCATTTCTAGCTGATGCTACTTGAGTAAATATCTCATTGGTTGGCACAAGTGTGGCAAGACTCCAAGGCTCATTTATATAATTTATATTAACTTTAGCTAAATTAAAATGGACATTTTGATTTAGAGTTTTGCTATCAGCTGTTACTGTGGCATAGCTATTTTGATTGCTATTAATTACTGGGAATAATTGGGCTAAATTTGGATTTACTTGTTGGACTGGTAGGCCTCTTATTTCTGGATTGGAGTTGGCTACCATTATACCTTTATTTGATAGCAAAAAGCTTGTATCTGTTTTATATAGTTTGATCTCTTTTAGTCTATCAATAAAGAAATTTTCTATGTTTAAATCAGCACCGATTATACCTATAGTTTTTCCTTTATATTTTACTGGGAAGGTCATTGAAGACATAACTATTTGATTGCCCTCTATATGGTCTTTAAATGGCTCAGATAGTCTAGGCTTCTCAAGACCATTTATATAGTAGTCTTTGCTTTTGTAGTTGTCCTCGATACGCTCAAGTCTGCCATGATAATTTACATAGATTGCTAAATCCCCAGCATTAGTATATCGTGGGTCGTTGGAATTTGGATTTTTAGCGTAGATACTATCATCTGTAGTATAAAAGAATATACCAGCGGCTAATTTACTCTCTTTTAGGGCATCATCTAGCATATTGCTTATGATATTAACAGGCATAGCTATATTAGAATCTAGTGTTGATTCCATAGCGATTTTATAGGCATGTAAGCTATCAGCTAGTCTATTAAACTCAGCCGCAACTAAATTTGCATTTGATTTAGAGCTAGCCTCCATAAAGGCATTAGCATTATCTTCAGCCATACTTGAGGCTCGGTAAATGGCGATACCAGCAACTATGGCAACTATAAACCCGGTAAATATAAAACCTACAATCGCAAGTTTTACAGAGAGTTTCATATTTTTCAACATATTTATCCTTTGTTTTAGAATTATTTTATTAATATTTTATCCTATTATATATTTATAATAACTTAAAATATAAAAAGTAGAATTATAAGTAAATTATATAATTTGAATAAGCTAAATTTAGCTTATTTGCAATCTAGTGTATATTTTGTGCTGTGATTATTGAAGTGGGCTGGGTATGGCATAGTAAAGCCAAAGCTTTTTTGGTCGCCACTTGGTAGGTCTTTGACTATTAAAAATTCAGCCTTTATCGAGCTTTTTTGGTTATTTGAGCTACCTAGGTAGGTCTGGAAAAATCCACGCTCTTCAAAGGCACTAGCCTCTAGCTTTTTAACTGGAGCATTGATGAGTTCTATCTCCATAGTACATGAATTGATATAGCCATATCCGATATTTCTAACTACGCCTGTGTAGGTGATGGTCTCATTGATTAGAGTTCTTTTGCCTTGGAAGCTCTCTATAACTGCCACTTTGGTGTATCTATCGATAAGCATCATGGAGATGATGGCAATACAGCTCATAATAGTAACATTAGCTATCAAAAGGCTGATGGCAGCTTTTACTCTTTTTTCTTTTAGTATGATAAAGTAGGTAAAACCACCAAAAAGGGCTATGATGATAATGATGGCTAGAATGTGAAATAGGTTAAAATAGCTCATTAGAAACACTCCGAATTTAATATAGTATTATAATTTTGCGGACGAAAATCTTTTATAGTAAATTTAATCTCTTTTGTTTGACCTGGCTCAACTCCTTGTATTATAGCTATTTGGGTGCGAAAAGGGGTCAATCTAAATTTGAGATTTTGAATGCTGTTTTTGCCAATATTATGAAAGCTTAGCTTTACTCTACATTTTTTAAAAATCTTTTTAGAAGTATTGGTGATATTGATATCAGCTATCATAATATCGGCGTAGTATAGCTGTCTAAGCGGAGCCATAATTAGCTCCCTTGGGCGTATGGTATTATCTATAAATTTAAGTGAATAAAATAGCCCTGCACCAAGTCCGCCAAAGTCAAAAAAAAGTATAAATAGAGCAAGCATAGGTTTTTTAAATAGCATATAAAGTGCCAAAACTAGTAGAGCAAAAAATAGCAAAACCACCCACGAAATAGCTATATAGTCATAAAATCCAAAGTTATTAATATAGAATTTAATGGTATCTAAAATACTATTTATCACGGGAGTTTTTCTCTACTATTCCGCTTATGCCTTCTCGGCGTTTTAACTCATCTAGGATTGCGCTTGGATGAATATCATAATCAGCCAACGCTACAATCATATGAAAGATCACATCAGCAGCCTCATATATGACATCATATTTTGGCTCATCTGCCCTATGATCTCCAAAATTCTCAAGATTTAAATTTGAGTATAGCTTAAATCTTTGAAGATCTTTTATAGCCAAATTTAACTCACAACTCTCTTCGGCTATCTTTTTTAGGTAGCTATTAGGCGATTTGGAGTAGAGTTTGGATATGTATGAGTCTTTGCTTGGGTTTAGCTTTCTATCTAGGGCTACATGGTATAGGTGGTCTAATATATCATATTTAATGGTTTTTTCAAGATCTAAATCATCTTTTTTTTCTAAATTTAAATGGTTAAAAAAGCACGATTTTGCCCCTGTATGACAAGCGGCGTTGCCTATTTGCTCGACTTTTAATAGTAAGGCATCATTATCACAATCTAAGGATATGGATTTTACTATTTGAAAATTACCGCTCTCTTGACCTTTTTTCCAAATTTGAGATTTTGTGCGTGAGTAGTAGTGGGCAAGACCGCTACTTTGAGTTAGTTCAAAGGCCTCTTTATTCATATATGCTAGCATTAACACATCGCCACTTTCATACTCTTGGACTACTACTGGAAGTAATCCATCGATCTTATCCCAATTCACACTCACGCCCATTTAATACCCCTAATTTTGTGCTGAAATTTGCTTTTGTTTATCTTTGGTATCAACCCAAATATTTGGGACAGCCCCGCCAGGAGTTAAGAAAATTTTCGCATCTTGATTGGTTTTTAAAGCTTCATTAAATCCTTTTTGAGTCTCAATTTGTTTGAGTTCTAAAAGATTATTTGTTAAGCTTCTTGCGATTTGCGAATTTGAGTAAGCTTGTGCGTCAGCTTCGATTTTTACAGCGTCGGCTCTACCTTGGGCTTCGATTTTAACAGCTTCGGCTGTTCCTTTAGCAAGGGCTGCTTTTTTAAGTGCTTCTTGATTTGCTCTTTCAACCTCATATTTAGTTCTTTCGGCTTCTTGTTTGGCTATTTGGACTCTTTCTATTTGCTCTTTTACCTTTGGTGGAAGGATAATCTCTCTAAGCTGCACGCTAGCAAGCTCTACAGGCTGATTTGGCTGCTTATCAATATCAGAGCGAATCCCCATATCGATAGCAGCAGCAATATCATTTCTACGCTCTGGAAGCTCTTCTGCTGTGTATTTACCAGTTACATTTCTAACAACATTTCTAACAACTGGATCAATTATCTTGTTTTCCCAGCTAAATCCCCATGCGGCTATGGTTTGCGGTGCGTTTTGTGGATTTAGGCGGTATTGGACGGTAATGTCCATGCTAACTGGAAGTCCGCGTGAGTCAAGGACTGAAATTGTATCTTTGGTCTCTATACCGCTACCACGATAGTTTGCTTCGTTTCTACCCTCGCTTGAAGTGTAGTTGATTTGACGCACTTTGGTATCAACTACTCTAACTTCTTGTATGAAAGGCAAGAAGAAGTGAAAGCCAGGTTGAAGTGGATTTGGGTCAAATTTACCAGCAGTGGATTTGATGCCCACTTCACCAGAGTTTATCACTACAAAAGGCTTAGCAACGGCTAAAACTACAATTATCGCTATCAAAACGTAGATTATACCACTAAATTTACCTAATCCTCCACTGAAATTTGGCACATTTGGCTTTTTAAAATTGAAATTTGGCTTTTTCTCATCGCTATTTGAGTTGCCATTTTTTTTATTAAAATAGTCGTTTAAATCTGCAGGCAATTTCTATCCTTTAATTTATGTAAGTAATTAGATTTTCATATTTTACATTTCTACCCATCACAACCTCAAAATATGCGTCTTGAAGTTCTTTTGAGACCTTACCTCTTTTGCCACTACCTATAATGCGGCTATCTATTTGGCTAATTGGAGTAACCTCCGCAGCAGTGCCAGTAAAGAAAGCTTCATCGGCGTTATAAGCCTCATCTCTTGTGATTCTTTGGCGTAGGACTTCGTATCCTAAATCTTTTGCGATTTGGATTACATTTTTTTGTGTGATACTCTCTAGGCTAGTATCATTTGGTGGGGTGATTATTACGCCATCTTTTACTATAAAGAAGCATTCGCCACTTCCTTCAGCTATAAAGCCTTGTGGATCAAGAAGTAGGGCTTCATCGCAACCAGCTTCGTGTGCTTCGAAATTTGCCATTTGAGAGTTGAAGTAGTTTGCACTTGCTTTGGCCTTTGCCATCATAGAAAATGGAGCTGGCTTCATCCAAGAAGCGATTTTGACTTTTATACCATTTTGCAACGCTTCTTCTCCCATATATGCACCCCATTGCCATGCTGCGATAGCTACATTTATAGGGCAACCGATGTGGCTTACACCCATTTTGCCATAGCCTAAGAATACAAGTGGTCGGATATAGACATTATCTGTGTAGGTGTTGCTTTTTAGTAAGTCTATGTGAGCTTGATTTATCTCTTCTTGAGTAAATGGAATTTTAATCCCGCAAGCCTTAGCTGATTCAAATAGCCTTTTAGTATGAGCTTTAAGGCAAAATATCGCTAGTCCCTTTGGTGTCATATATGCTCTAACGCCTTCAAATACGGCATTTCCGTAGTGTAGTGAGTGGGTTAAAACATGAGTCGTAGCCTCGTGCCATTTGACTAATTTACCATCATACCATATATGTTCTGCTTCTGGTAGTGCCATAGTAACCTCTTTGTGAAAAATTTTTAGGCAATATTTTAGCTAAATTTACTTAATATCTTTTGAATAGTGTAAAATTTAATCCATACTTTAAAACCTAGTAATTTAATATAGCTTAAATTTAAAGCTTTTGATATTTTGTGAATATGGTTTAAGAAATTGCAGTTTTACCCAATATAATTTATAGTTTCAATTTATTGATATATAAATTTATTTTTAAGAATATGAGAATTTATATAAATTTTTTATTTATATTTGGTAAATTTATCCCATTTTTATAATAGATAAATTCTATTATTCATCTATGAAATACCTACATAAGCACTCTTAAAATTTAATTATTTTGATAGTGATTTTAAAGGTGTTTTAATATTAAAAATTTATTAAATTAACTTTTAAAGATAGGTTAGGGTACTACAAAGGATAAAATTAACATTTTAAGCATTGTAAAGAGATAAATTTAATGAAATTTAGCCAATAGATTTGGCTAAAATATTGATTATTCGTAAGCCCCAATTGAGAGAATTTTTTCCATTCTAGCACTTACAACTTCATCTATTGATAATCTGTCTAGCTCATCTAATTTAGTTCTAATATACTCACCAACTGCTGATATAGCGCCATCTTTGTCTCTGTGAGCACCCATTATAGGCTCATCTATAACATCATCAATTAAATTTAACTCTTTTAAGTCATCAGCTGTAATTTTCATAGCCTTTGTTGCAGCTTCGCTTTTGCTAGGGTCATTCCATAAGATGGCAGCACAACCCTCTGGCGAAATAACAGAGAATACAGAGTTTTTCATCATTGCCAATTTGTCAGCTACACCAATGGCGAGTGCCCCACCACTACCACCTTCGCCGATAACTATGGCAATTGTGCGTGTTTTAAGCTCACTAAGCTCAAACAGATTTCTTGCAATTGCTTCGCTTTGACCGCGTTCTTCAGCTCCAACTCCTGGATAAGCTCCTGGAGTATCTATCAAAAATATTACTGGAATTTCAAATTTCTCAGCAAGTCTAGCTACACGCAAAGCCTTTCTATAGCCTTCAGGATGTGGCATACCGAAATTTCTCATAATTTTATACTTTGTTCCACGACCCTTTTGCTCGGCTATAACTATAACTTTTTTATTGCCTATATAGCCACTATAGCAGACTATCGATGGATCATCGGCATAGGCTCTATCGCCGTGAATCTCATAACTATTAGTCAGAAGTGCTCTGATATAATCAAGCGCATAAGGTCGATCTGGATGTCTGGCTAAATTTAAGCGTTGAAATTCATTTAAATTCTTATATGTTTTGCTTATCTCTTTTTCTAAATTTTTACTTAAGATCTCTATAGCATGTTCATCGCCTCTAATCTTAGCATTAGCTATATCTTCATCGATTTGCTGAATACCTTTTTCAAAATCAAGATAGCTAGCCATTATTTTAGCCTTTTAAAGATTACTGAGCCATTTGTCCCACCAAAACCAAATGAGTTACTCATAACAGCGTTTAATTCGCAATTTCTAGCAGAATTTGGAGTATAGTCTAAATCGCACTCAGGAGCTCTATCGGTTTGGTTAATAGTAGGTGGAATAATGCCTTGTTGCATTGCCATTACTGAGATTACGGCTTCTATAGCACCAGCAGCACCTAGGCAGTGACCTGTCTGACCTTTTGTAGAGCTTATCGCTGGAACATCACTACCAAATACGGCTTTTATGGCTGCCGTTTCATTGGCGTCGTTTGCCGCTGTTGATGTGCCATGAGCATTGATATAATCAATTTTAATATTTCCTGCCATTTCTAGGGCCTTACTCATTGCTCTTTGTGGGCCATCTAAGCTAGGACTTGTGATATGATGAGCATCACTACTTTCGCCAAATCCGACTATTTCAGCATAGATTCTAGCTCCTCTAGCCACTGCACTTTCATACTCTTCTAATATTAATGCTCCAGCACCTTCACCCATTACAAATCCATCTCTATTTGCGTCAAATGGTCTTGAAGCGACCGCTGGATCATCGTTTCTTGTAGATAGTGCTTTCATAGCAGCAAATCCACCTATACCCACAGGGCAAATAGCAGATTCAGCACCGACTACTAGCATAGCTTTTGCTTCGCCAATCATAATGCTTTTGACAGCTTCGCATATGGCGTGAGTTGAGGCGGCACAAGCTGTAACGCTAGATACATTTGGACCTTTTAGATTGTGAGCTATGCTGACTAATCCACCTAGCATATTTACCAAAGCAGAAGGGATAAAAAACGGAGATATTTTTCTAGGGCCTTTTTCTAAACATATATTTGAGTTTTTCTCGATATTAGGTAGGCCACCAATACCAGCTGCTGAGCTAACGCCAAATTCGTTTGGATCAAAATCTTTAAAATTCGCATCAATCATAGCATCTTTAGCGGCTTTTAGTCCTAATTGAATAAATCTATCTACCTTTTTTATCTCTTTTGCTTCCATTACACTAGCTGGGTCAAAATCATCTATTTGAGCCGCTATTTGCACTGGAAAATCAGTAGCATCAAATAGGGTTATCTTTTTTACTCCTGTTTTGCCATCGCAAATATTTTTAAAAGATATATCTTTATCAAGACCTAGTGCATTTATCATGCCTAAACCAGTTACTACCACTCTTTTCAATGCTACTTCTCCTAAAATTTAAATTTTTAACCATTATGGCTAATTATTTTTTTAAACCTTCAACATAATTTACAACATCTGCAATGCTAATTAATTTTTCAGCTTCACTATCTGGAATTTCAACATCAAATTTCTCTTCTAAAGCCATAACTAGCTCAACAACATCTAATGAATCAGCACCTAAATCTTCAATAATTTTTGACTCCATTTTTACAGCATCAGCTGCAACGCTTAGTTGTTCTACAACAACATCTCTAACTTCGTCAAATACTGCCATAATTTTCTCCTAAAATAAAAATGAGTGTAATCTTACTATAATTTGCCTTAAAGTTTGCTACATATATAATCCGCCGTTGATTTTAAGCGTATCACCTGTGATGTAGCTTGAATAATCGCTTAATAAAAACGCCACCGCTGTAGCTACTTCTTTTGCTTCGCCTAATCTTTTAAGTGGGATATTTGCCAAATAATTTGCCTTAATTTCATCGCTTAATGAATCTGTCATATCTGTAGCTATAAAGCCAGGAGTTACGCTATTAAAGCGGATATTTCTACTAGCTCCTTCTTTGGCAAAGCTCTTACTCATAGCTATCATACCGCCTTTGCTTGCAGCATAGTTTGTTTGACCTGCGTTACCCATTTCGCCTACGATTGAAGCGACATTTACCACTGAGCCAAAGCGTTTTTTGCTCATTACTTTTAATGCTTCACGAGAGCCTATAAATGCACTTTTTAAATTTGCGTCTATTACGCTATTAAAGTCATCTAGGCTCATTCTAATTGCTAATTTATCATTTGTAATTCCAGCATTATTTACAAGATAGCTTAGCTCTCCATCGCTTTGGACTATTAAATTTATAGCTTCGGCAAATTCTGCCTCATTTGTAGCGTCAAATTTAATCACAGCAGCGTTGCCGCCATCATTTTGTATTTGAGCTTTTAGAGCATCAGCAAGATCTGGATTTGATCTATAATTTATCCAAACTTTAAGCCCAAAATTAGCCAAAACTTTGCAAATTTCAGCTCCAATTCCACGGCTACCGCCAGTAACTAAAACATTTTTTCCGCTAAATTTCATTATTTATCCTTTTAAAATAGTGGTTTATCCATAACTTTTGGAATTTCTATATCCATTAGTTTTAATATTGTTGGGGCTACATTGCTTAACCCACCATACTCTATATTGGTTACTCCATCAGCAATTAGATAGCTGAATACATCAAATGTAGTGTGATTTGTAAGAAGTTCGCCACTACTATCTTGCATAGCTTCGCAGTTGCCGTGGTCGCTGATTTGCATATATGAGTATCCATTTTCTAAGGCTTTTTTAATCACCTTACCAAGGCACTCATCTACAGCTTCAACTGCTCTTATAGCGGCATTATAATTGCCAGTATGGCCGACCATATCGCCATTAGCGTAATTGACAACGATAAAATCAACCCCATTTTCAATCCCTTTAAGCACAGCTTGAGTAACTTCATATGCGCTCATTTGTGGCTTTTCATCATATGTTTTTACCTTTGGGCTAGGGATTAAAATCCTAGTTTCATTCTCCACTAAATCCTCTTTTCCGCCATTGAAAAAGAATGTAACATGGGCGTATTTTTCAGTCTCAGCAGTGTGGAGCTGACTAAGACCATTTTTGGCTATTACTTCAGCTAAAGTATCCTTAATATCATCATTTTCAAACATTATAGGAAAGTTAAATTTATCATCGTAATTTGTCATTGTGACTAGATTTTCGCAGATATTTTCACGATCAAATTCATTAAAATCCTTACTGGCTAAAGCAGCACAAATCTCCCTTGCTCTATCATTTCTAAAGTTAATAAATACTATACCATCACTAGCTTGAATTCCGCCAAAATCCATAAAGCTAGCTGGCTCTATAAACTCATCAAAAACGCCATTATTATATGAATTTTGTATATATTCATCTGGCTTTATACTTTGGATATTTTGGTTTTTGGCTATTACTTCATATGCTTTTTGAACTCTCTCCCATCTATTATCCCTATCCATAGCATAAAATCTACCGCTTATGGTGGCGATATTAAATTTATCTTGTAAGGATTTAATGAAATTTAATCCACTCTTTGGACTTACATCTCGTCCATCTGTTATTGGGTGAGTATAGACGATTTTGCCTTCATCTAGGCAAATTTGAGCCACAGCGTCAAAATGATTTAGGTGAGAATGCACGCCACCATCGCTATATAATCCTATTATATGCACCCTTTTTACTCTATTTAATAGCTCTTTTAATGCTTTATTATCTTTTAACTCATTGCTATTTATAGCTTTATCAATTTTAACCAAATTTTGATATAAAATTCTACCACTTCCTATAGTCATATGACCAACTTCGCTATTTCCCATCTGGCCATCTGGTAATCCAACTGCTAAGCCGCTAGTTTTTAGATAATTTTTAGCCGCATTTTTCTCTAGCCACTCATATGTAGGCTTTTTGGCTGCGTTAAAAGCGTTAAATTTATCACTAGGATTATATCCGATTCCATCGGTTATAACCAATATAGATTTTTTACCCATTAACTTTAACTCCTCGGTATTTTAAGGCAAATATATAAATTTACTCGCAATTTTATCAGTAAATTATAAATATATATAAATTTTTATTTTTTTATCCATGATTTACCGATTTTTTATCAAAAAATTTATATAATTTTATCCTTAAAAATTAATATGGAATTTAGGAAAATTTAGTGCTTTACTATATTTATGATTTTTTCGGTGTGAATTTTTTTAGCTATTTGACCGTTCGTGCTCAAATAAGCTTCTTTTTAGCTTTTATTCTTACTCTTATTTTTATGCCTAAATTTATAGCTTGGGCTAGGGCTAAAAATGCCAATCAGCCAATTTATGAATTAGCCCCACAAGCTCATCAGCAAAAAAGGAAAACCCCCACAATGGGTGGCGTGGTCTTTGTAATTTGCGCTATTGTAGCTACTATATTTAGTGCAAATTTAAATAACGCTTTTATTTTAATTGGGCTTTTTGTTTTGGGTGGATTTTGTCTGCTTGGATTTTATGATGATTATAGCAAGATAGTAGGTAAGCAAAATCACGCAGGGCTTAGTGCTAGGGTGAAGCTTGTATTTCAAATTTTATTAGGAGTGGCTACTGCTGTTTTTTTATATTTTTTTAGCTCACTAGATGCGATGTTTTATCTGCCTTTTTATAAATATCCTATTTACGATATATCCATATTTGCCGTTGTTTTGTGGATTTTGGTGCTTACTTCTGCTTCTAATGCTGTGAATTTAACCGATGGATTAGATGGGCTGGCTAGTGTGCCTTCAATTTTAGGGCTTTTGACTTTGGGGATTTTTGCTTATTTGATGGGGCATGCAGTTTATAGCTCATATTTACTGCTACCAAAGGTGGTAAATTTGGGCGAGATAGTTATTTTAGTTACGGCTTTAATAGGTGCTTTGCTTGGATTTTTGTGGTTTAATTGCTATCCAGCTGAAGTCTTTATGGGAGATAGCGGAAGCCTTAGCATTGGGGCGTTTATCGGCTATATGGGGATTGTGACTAAAAATGAGCTTTTGCTTATCATAATAGGCTTTGTATTTGTGGTGGAGACTCTATCTGTGATTTTGCAAGTTAGTAGCTTTAAAATCAGGAAAAAGCGTATATTTTTAATGGCTCCTTTACACCATCATTTTGAGATGAAAGGGTGGAGTGAAAATAAGATTATCGTGCGGTTTTGGATGATAGCTTTGGTGGCAAATTTGATTGCTTTAATAGCATTAAAACTAAGGTAAAACTATGATAAAATCACTATTTGGTTACGCAGGAACGACAAAATCAATCGCTAGAAGTGGCGGCTGGAATATTTATGATGATAAATTTGAAGTAGCTAGTAGCGACGAGTATGGAAATGCTTTGTTGCCAGTAGATAAATTTAATCCTAATCTAAGTGAGCTTGAGATTCCAAGTCCTGGATTTCCGCCATACCATAAGCTTATAAAATCAGCTAAAAATATAATTAGTGAGTATGATTATTTTAGAAATTATACGCCAAAGAGTATTTGGATTAGCGGTACAAATGGCAAGACTACAACGACTAAAATGACAGAGCATCTCTTAAGAAATAGGGGCGCTATAATGGGTGGCAATGTGGGAATTCCGCTTGGGGATTTGGTGGATAAAAAGGCTAAAATTTGGATCTTAGAAACTAGCTCTTTTACTATGCATTATACTAAATTCGCAAGTCCTGATATATATGTGCTTTTGCCTATTAGCGATGATCATATAAGTTGGCATGGTAGTGCTAAAGAGTATGAAAAGGCTAAGCTAAAACCACTATCTATGATGAGAGAAGGGGGCGTGGCTATAGTGCCAAAATGCTATGAAAATATCAGATCTAATGCTAAAATTATAGGCTATGAAGATGAGATTGATCTGGCTAATAAATTTAGTATTGATATTGGTAGGATTGATTTTAGGGTGCCATTTTTGATGGATGCGATTATGGCATTAGCTATTGAGAATATCATATTTAGCTCATTGAGTATAGATCTGCTTAATAAATTTATAATTGAGCCTCATAAACTTGAGGAGTTAAGAGATAGTAAAGGCAGATTGTGGGTAAATGATACTAAGGCTACAAATATTGATGCGACGCTTCAAGCTTTAGCAAGGTATATTGGCTTAAAAATACATATTATACTTGGTGGAGATGATAAGGGTGTAAGTATTCAAAAGGCCGTTGTTACTGCGGCTAGGCAAGGTGCTTTAATCTATGCTATAGGCTCAAATTGCGATGAGATAACTAAGATGGCTTGTGAGCTAAATGCAGATGTGTATAATGCCAAAACATTAGAGAATGCTGTAAATTTGATAGATAAGGCTATGGGTAGAGATGATGTGGCTTTGCTTAGTCCAGCTTGTGCTAGTTTAGATCAATTTAGCTCATATGCCCAGCGTGGGGATAAGTTTAAAGAGTATATATCGCAGATTTTGTAATTTTGATTTTTGAGTTGAATTTTATTTGATTTTAAGCTTTATTTTAATATAATTTCAACTCCTTTTTAAGGTGGTTGGATAGCTCAGTCGGTAGAGCAGCAGACTGAAAATCTGCGTGTCGGCAGTTCGATTCTGCCTCTAACCACCATTTTTATTCTATATATCATTTTGTGTATTCAAATAGTATGGTTACTATATTTAGAATTTTTATATTACAAGATTATAATTTATATTATAATATTAGGAGTTATCATTAATAAATTTTCTATAGTCTTGCGGAATTCCAATATCTATAAAATACCTATCAAATACACAAGCCCTAGCTTTTAGCTTTAAAAAATTATTTTGAAAAAACTCTTCAAAAGAGAATTTACTATTTAAATTAAATCCGTTAAATATATCTTTACTAACTAGATAAATTCCGCCATTTATCAAGCCATCTGATGTAAATTTTTTCTCATTAAATGATATTATATTATCATATTTATCAATATTTACGCTACCATATCTATCAAAATCTTTCATCTGTTTTAAGGCTACGCAAATTTTGCTATCTTTTAATGTTAAATCGCTTAGGCTTATATCAAAAATCGTATCACCATTAAGCACATAGGCATTATCGCCATCTATGAGTTTTAATGCTTGAAGTGTGGCTCCTCCAGTGCCAAGTGGCTCATTTTCAATGCTATACACAATCTCCATATCTAAATATGAATTTTGAAAATAATTTTGTATTATTTCATATTTATATGAAACTGCTAGAATTATCTTAGTGATATTTTGTCTTTTTAAATACTCTAGTATAAACTCTAAAAATGGTTTATCTTTGATAGGCGCCATAGGCTTTGGTATGTTTGATATAACGCTTTTTAGACGCGTTCCTAACCCACCGCATAAAATAATTGCTTCTTGGCACCTGCTCATTTATTAAAAGCCTTTACCAAATATCTCTTCTTCTACAATAGCACATATTATATGTCCTATTACTATATGGGATTCTTGAATTCTAGGAGTGCAGTTTGATGGGACTTTTATACAATAATCGCATAAATTAGCCATCTTGCCACCACTTTGACCAGTGAGTCCTATGGATATTATCTCTTTTTCTTTACACACCTTTAGGGCTTCTATGATATTTGTGCTGTTTCCGCTTGTAGATATACCTATAAAAATATCCCCTTTTGCCCCTTGAGCTTGAACTTGCCTAGCAAATAATCTATCATATCCATAGTCATTGCCAATGGCAGTTAGAATGCTAGTATCGGTAGTAAGAGCAATGCTAGGAATGCCAGGCCTATCAAAATAAAATCTACTAACAAACTCTCCGGCTATATGCTGTGCGTCAGCGGCACTTCCACCATTTCCTGCTAACATAGTTTTAAAGCCATTTTTATATGCATTTGTAACTTCTATAGCAACTTTTTTGATAAGTTCTATAAGGGCTTTGTCTGATAAAATTTGATTTTTAACTGCTATTGAATCTTCAAAATGAGTTTTAATATATTGATTTATAGCTTCCATGATTTTGCTCCTTCTTTTGTAAAATAAAAGTCTTGTACATAGCCTTGTTGTTGATTTAATATTTTAATTAGATTATATTTTTTAATAGGATCTACTAAGAAAAACATAAATCCACCAGCTCCAGCCCCACTTGTTTTACCACTATATGCGCCATTTTGCATAGCTAGATTATAAACTCTATCTAGCTCATCATTAGTAACAATCTCAGATATAATCTTTTTAGACTTCCATGATTTGCCTAAAATATGGGCTAAGGTATCAAATTCCGCTCTAAATAGAGCCTCTTTCATAGACACCGCATCTTGCTTTATAGCATGCATAGCTTCTAAGGATTTATTATCGCCAAGTTTACCTTTTTTATGCTCTTCTATATCTTTAGCTTCTCTAGTAATGTTAGTAAAATATAAAACCACTCTAGATTCAAGCTCACTTGCTATCCAGTTTTTAATCCTTAGTGGATTTACAATAACCCTTTTATTATCATAAAATTCCATAAAATTAAATCCGCCAAATGTAGCAGCATACTGATCTTGTGCGCCACCTACTATTCCTAAATCTTCTCGTTCGACTTCATAAGCAAGTTTTGCTATATCATACTCACCAAGGGGTAGATTTAACCACTCTTTAAATGCTACAATAACCCCTACAACTAAGGTTGAGCTTCCTCCCAGACCACTTCCACTAGGGACATCTGAGTAAGTATGTAGTGAAAAGCTCAATGGCTTATGGGTAAAATCTTTTACAATTCTATTATAAACTACTTTATAAATATCCAAATTTCCATCATTTTCTAAACGAAGTTTGCTATCATATGAAGCATAAGAGTTGGTATCAGGAGAGTCAAATATAATTTTATTATCATCTCTTGGTATTAAAGTGCAATGAATATAAAGAGAAATTGTAGCGTTTAAAACATAGCCAGTATATTTGTCGCAATATAAATTGATATCTGTACCACCACCAGCAAGACCTAAACGAAGTGGAGTTTGGGAGCGAATGATTTTCATAAAATTTCCTAATATTTTAAAAAATGGGACGATTAATTCTAACCTAAGAAATATTAAAAAAGCATAAAAAGCTATATCAATTTTCTATTTTTACAAAAGCAGTAAAAACCAGCATAACTTTTGGTTTTATTGTAATTTAAAATAATCCAAATTTCTTTTACTGAGTAATTTGATTCTAATAATTTTTTAATCTTATCAATATCTTTATCATAGAAGCTATTAAATGAATTTTTAGGCCTACCTAAGATTTTTCCTTTGGCTTTTGCGTTATAAAGTCCAGCTTTTGTTCTTTGAGATATAAAATCTCTTTCTATTTCAGCCAAATAAGCATAAATAGAAAGTATCAATTTAAAAGTTGGATTATTAAAATTATTTAATTCCATTTGTCTTAAAAAGCATAGTTTGACTCCGTTTTTTGTAAATTCTAATACTATATTTATTATCTCTAGCATATTTCTACCTAATCTAGATATTTCTGTAATTAAAAGCATATCGCCAGTTTTTAATTTGGATTTTAACTCTTGGATTTTTCTTTTTTCTTGTGATTTTGTAGAGCTAATTTCAAGACTTATAACTTCATCAATTATAATATTTTGACTTTTGCAATATTCAAATATTTGTAATTTTTGTGCATCTAAATCTTGTTTATTAGTGCTAACTCTTATATATGCTATTGTCATATTTATCCTTTGATATTTTATTTTAATTAATCGTCCCATTTTTTAAAATTTAATTTTGGAGCCTATATGACTAATGTGATATTATGTGGGGGTAGTGGAACTAGGCTTTGGCCACTTAGTAGGAAGCTTATGCCAAAGCAATTTTTATCACTATTTAACGATAAGTCTTTGTTTGAACTTACATATGATAGAAATGTTAAATTTTGTGATAATATGGTTATTGTAGTAAATGAAGAGCAATATTTTTTGGCCTTAGATCAATTGGGCGATAAAAAAGCAAAATATATTTTAGAATCATTATCTAAAAATACAGCAACAGCAATAACATTAGCCGCTTTATCTTTACCAAAAGATGAGATAGTTTTAGTAACTCCTAGTGATCATATCGTAAAAGATGAGATAAAATATAGTAATATCATACAACAAGCTATAAAATTAGCAAATGATGATTATATAGTTATATTTGGCGTTGAGCCGACATATCCAGAAACGGGATATGGATACATTAAATTTCATAACAATGATGTATTGGAATTTATAGAAAAGCCAAATTTAAAAAAGGCCACTGAGTTTGTAAATTCAAAAGAATATTTGTGGAATTCGGGTATGTTTGTTTTTAAGGTTTCGTATTTTTTAAAACAGATGAAAGAGTTAGCTAATGAAATTTATACTCTATGCTTAAATGCTTATAACAACTCGATAAAATTTGATAATATTATAAAAATTCAAACTCAAGATATGATAGATATCCCATCAACAAGCATTGATTATGCTCTAATAGAGAAATCAAGCAATATCAAAATCATAAAAGCCGATGTTGCATGGAGTGATGTAGGGAGCTTTGAGTCTTTATCAAAAGAGCTTAAAAAAGATGATAATTATATAAATGTCAAAAATAGAGTTATTGAATCTAAAAATAATTTCTTTTATAGTCAAGATAAAAATAAATTTATAGCCGCTATAGGCGTGGATGATTTGGTTGTAGTAGATACAAAAGATGCTTTATTGATCACAAAAAAGAGCGAGTCTCAAAGAGTCAAAGATATATATGAATATATTAAAGATATTGATGAGCTTAGCAAGACGCATTTAAATGTCCATAGGCCTTGGGGGACTTATACTATTTTAGAAAATGAATTTGGCTATAAGATTAAAAAAATTGAGGTAAAACCAGGTAAAAAGCTCTCTTTACAAAAGCATTTTCATAGAAATGAGCATTGGGTAGTTTTAAGCGGAACTGCCACTGTAGAGATAGATAATAATACATTTACAGTTTGTCCTAACGAGTCAATTTATATAAAAATGGGACAAAAGCATAGATTGATTAATGATGGCAAAATACCTATAGTTTTGATAGAGGCTCAAGTAGGCGAATATACAAATGAGGATGATATTGTCAGATTTGATGATGATTTTGGAAGAAAGGATATAATATAATGGCAAAAAAGGCTTTAATAACAGGCGTTACCGGTCAAGATGGAGCGTATTTGAGTGAGTTTTTATTAAATAAAGGTTATGAAGTTCATGGGATAAAAAGAAGATCTTCGCTTTTTAATACTGATAGAGTAGATCATCTTTTTGATGGACATCATGATAAAAGTCGGCATAATTTTCATCTACATTTTGGCGATATGACTGATTCTATGAATTTAACAAGGCTTATATCTGATATAAGACCTGATGAGATATATAATTTAGCAGCTCAAAGCCATGTACATGTGAGTTTCGAAACGCCAGAATACACAGCAAATGCCGATGCCTTAGGAACTTTGAGAATTTTAGAAGCGGTTAAATTTTTAGGCTTAGAATCAAAAACAAGAATATATCAAGCATCTACATCTGAATTATATGGAAAAGTCCAAGAGATACCGCAAAATGAAAAGACCCCATTTTATCCACGCAGTCCTTATGCTGTGGCTAAAATGTATGCTTATTGGATTACTGTAAATTATAGGGAGGCTTATAATATTTTTGCTTGTAATGGAATTTTGTTTAATCACGAAAGCCCTATTCGTGGCGAGACATTTGTAACTAGAAAAATTACTAGAGCTGTTTCTAAAATAGCCTTAAATTTACAAGATTGTGTATATCTAGGAAACCTAAACGCAAAAAGAGATTGGGGACATGCTAAAGATTATGTAAAGATGATGTGGCTTATACTTCAATATAAAGAGCCAAAAGATTGGGTGATTGCTACTGGACAAACGACAATGGTTAGGGATTTTGTGAAATTGGCTTTTTTGTATTGTGGGATTGAGCTTGAATTTAATGGTCAGGGCGTTGATGAAATAGGCGTGATATCAAGCATAGATTATCAAAAGGCTTTGAATTTAAATATTGATCTATCTCACTTTAAAATAGGTCAAGTAGTGGTGAAAATAGATCCTAGATATTTTAGGCCTACAGAGGTTGATCTATTGCTAGGAGATCCAAGTCAAGCTCAAAATGAATTGGGTTGGAAAAGAGAATTTTCTTTACCTGATTTGGTAGATGATATGATGCAAAGCGATCTAAATTTGATGAGAAAAGATCAATTTTTACAAAATAATGGTTTTAAAATTATGCGTTATTATGAGTAATAAATTTAGATAAATAGCAATATTGCTATTTATCTTTAAGTATATAAATTTATCTATTTAGAGGGATTCTACCTTTTTTGATCTCATCTCGCCAATGATTTAACAGGTCTTCAAACATCTTTCTAGCTGGAATCTCTGGTTTCCAATTGATAAAGCTTTTGATTTTGGTATTGTCAAACATTTGATAATCAGCATCAATTGGGCGAAGTCTATTGGCATCTTCTTGAATTTTGATATCATCTCTTTTTGAGAATCCAAGCAATATATCTATAACTTCAGGTAGCTTAAATGCCTCTTCTCCTGCTATATTAAAAGCCTCTCCGCAAGGCACTTTGCCTTTTTGGCTCTCTAGCGATAAAAGATAATACGCTCTAATAGCATCACGGCAATCTTGGAAAGTTCTAACACTTGATAGATTTCCAACTTTTATAATTGGCTCTTGAAGGCCTGCTTCTATTAGGGCAATTTGCTTTGCGACAGTGCTTTCAAAAAAGACATCGCTACGCCTTGGGCCACTATGTGTTCCCATTCTAGTTACATAGGTTTTAATACCATAAGCCTCGCCATAAAATCTACCTAAATAGTCAGTTCCGATTTTACTAATGCTATATGGACTAGCGCCGTGAAATGGGGTATCTTCATTTAATTTTATTCCAACTTTTGCTCTACCATAAACCTCGCTTGATGAGCATACATGGACAACTGGGTCATAACCATTTTTTTGTTTTAAGGCTCTTATATTTTCTAATATATTTGCTGTGCCTATGATGTTTGTTTGTAGTGTTTCAATAGGAATATCAAAAGAAGTTTTAGGAAAAGATTGCGCAGCTAGGTGAAAAATAACATCCGGACGATGAATTTCAAAAAGCTTTTGAATACTTGAATAGTCATTTAAATCAGCGTAATATACACTTATTCTATCATTTTTATTGATTCTATCGCTTAAATGATAGATATTATCCATAGGTTCTTGCCAACGCATCATACCTATAACTTCATAATCTGTATTTTCTAGTAAAAAATCAGCCATTTGAGAGCCTACTTGCCCTGTAAAACCTGTAATTAGAGCCTTCATATTAATACCTTTAGTTTAAATTTAGTAAATTAGTATATCACTAGCTTACTAAAAATAATATAAATTATTTTTTACTTACTTTTAGCTTGTCTAAAATATCTTTTATATTATTAAGACCTATTTTGTGTAAAGAGTGGATAAATTCTCTATTGCCTATTTCAAAGGTATATTTTTTCTCAAAGCCCAAATTTAATATATTTTTATTTTTAATATGAAAATTAATATAGCTATCTAGCCCACCACAATTTACAAATCCTTCTTCTATAGTAATTATATTTTCATATTTATCTAAATACTCAAATAATTTCTCATTTTTATTACAAAAAATAGAATATATATCTATTATATCTACGATATACTCTTTTGAGATTTCATATGCTTTTTGTGACATATAGCCAGTAGATATGATTGCTATATTTGATTTTTTAGCTTTTTTGACTCTAAAGCCATCATTAATATCATCGGCATCATAATCTAAATTTGGAAGCACCCCAGCATCAAAGCGTAAATATTTTGGTGTTTTTATATCAATTGTATGTTTAAAATATCTATTTACTAACTCCGAATTACTTGGTGAAAATATTTCAAAATTTGGCAAAGTTCTAATTAAGCTTATATCTTCTAAGCAGTGATGAGTAGGACCGCTTACAGAGTAGCTAGCACCAGCTCCCACTGCTATGATATTTATATTGAGTTTCCTTAAGCTACTTAATGCGCTTAAATTTATACGCAATTGCTCAAATGGACGCATACTAATAAAAGGAGCTATGCCATAGATATAGACAATTTTACCTTCTAATGCTAGGCCAGAGGCTATATTGATCGCATTTTGCTCTGCTATGCCTACATTTATGGCTCTAGTGCTAAAATTATGTCTAATCTTATCAAGCATAGGGGCGCCAAAATCTGCTGTGATTAAATATATATTCTCATTTTTACCCATCTCTTCATATAAATTTATAAAAAATGCATCTCGCATAGTTAGGTTATTTTTATTCATTTTTAATCCTTTTTATCCTTAATCTTTTTAATAGCAAATTCAATCTCATCGTCACTAAGTGATAAAATATGTGCCAGTGGGCTTTTTTCTAGTTTATCTACTCCTTTACCTTTGATAGTATTTGCTATTATTACTTTTGGTGTGTTTTTGGTATTTGTAAGTATTTTATTTAGACCATCTAGCAAATCATATGGGTTATGACCATTATCTATCTCTAAGCACTCCCAACCAAAAGCTATAAACTTATCACTTAAAGGCTCCATATCTAAGATATTTTTACTAAAATCAAGCATTTGCTTTTTATTTGAATCTATAATAACAATAAGATTGCTAAGATTATATTGTTTAGCAAACATAATAGCCTCCCAGTTTGAGCCTTCTTGAAGCTCACCATTGCCCACTACGATAAATACCTTTTGATTTAAATTTGATATTTTTAGACTATACGCCATACCGGCACCCATTCCAATGCCGTGGCCAAGTGAGCCATTAATCGTCTCATAACCAGGGATTAAAGGATCTGGTATACTGCCTAAAAAACTACCTTCTTTGCCTACATTTAATAGCTCCTTTTCATCAAAATAACCCAAATCAGCTAAAATAGGATACATACAAATTGAGCCATGACCTTTGGATATAATGAGCCTATCTCTATTTTTATCTTGTGGATCTTTTGGGTTAAATTTGATTATATTTCCATAGAATAAAGATACAAATATCTCAATTGGTGATAGGCTAGATGCTACTCTTGTCTCTTTAGCTCTTTTGTGTATTTCTAGAGTTTTAATTCTAATCTCATCTGATTTATTTTGTAAGTTCATTTTCTCTCTCCTTTAATATTTTCATCCATTTTATGTTTAATTTCAAGCCTTCTTCTAAAGATACAAAACTTCTTTTTTTAAATTTGCTTAAATATTTTGATATATCTAGATTTACAATGCTTTGGGCGTTTAGACTATCATCGCTGATTTTAGGTAGTTCCACGCTAGCATTCATTAAATGTCCTATGGTATTAGCAAAATCTAAAATTCTATTTTGGTTTTCATCAAATACACCTGCTATATTATAAACTTCGCCATTTGTATTTATAAAGATATTTAAAAGCATCTCTATGCAGTCTGTGATAAAATTAAGTTGTCTTTTAGCTTGACCTTTATCTTGTAAAATAATACGCCTAGAGTTCATTGCTTGATTTATAAGCTCATTTAAAAATCTTTTATCGCCTATTTTAAATCCAGGGCCATAAGCAATGGCTATCCTAGCAATTGAGATTTCTACTTCGCTCTCTATGTAAATTTTGCAAATTAATTCTGCCATTCGTTTTGATTGGGCATATAAAGAGCCCAAATCAAATGAGTTTAAATATCCAGAGTGATTTTCACTAGTTGGTAAATGTTTTTTATCTATTTCTCCATAAACAGAGCTAGAGCTTAAAAATAAAACCTTAGCCTTATACTCTTTACATTTTTCTAGTAAATTTATTAATGTTTGGGTATTGAGTAGCACGGTTTCAAGTCTATTTTCTAGCACTTTTTTAGGCTGACCATATGTAGCAGTGTGTATTAAATAGTTAAATTTAAAATCAATTTTAAGATTGTTGAGATCTGAATTTAAATATTTTATATGATCATCTTGAGACAAAAACCAAATAGGCTTTGAAAAGCTATGAGCGATAATTTTGATATTAAAATTAAAATTTTTTATTTAAATAATAAAAATAGCTTATGAGATTTGAGCCAATTAATCCATTTGAACCTGTTACGAAGATAGTTTTATCTCTAAGCTCTTCTAAGTTTAAAACTGAAATTTGCGAATAGTATTGATTTAAAAATTGATATAGTAGCATTATTTCTCCTTATTAGCTGTATTGAAATTTGTATAATAAAGAGAAATATTATGAAGTCTATAAAGAGTATAAAATGTAAAGTAAATTAAATAATTAAGCTCTACCCTCCCCCATATTATTAGCGTTATATGCTTCTATCATCATTTTAAGTCCTTTTTCAATAGAAATTTGATTTTTAAATCCAAGCTTATCAAATTTATCCCTACTCATTGATTTTTTAAGCGTTCCATCGCTTTTACTAAGCTCTTTTTCAAAGATAAGCTCTCCTTTATATTCCATAATCTTAGCTATTAAATAGGCAAGCTCTTTAATACTAATTGGATCGCCATTTGTAAAATTTACAAAAGAGCTTATCAAATTTCCGTTTTCATCATACTCACAAAGGTCTTTAAAATCAGCATTTTGAGCTAGATAAATACAAAAACTAGCTAAATCTTTAGCATTAGCAAATTCTCTAGCTGCAGCTCCTGTGCCTATCATTTTGATATGAGTATCATATATTCCATGTTTATTACAAATCTCTAAGGCTGTTTTTTTATCTAAACTCAAATCTTTACATAAAAGCTCAAAATTTCCTTCGTTTAAGCATTTTGCTAGATAGATTTTACGGAAAATCCCCGCTTGCACATGGGAATCTTCTAAATCAAAATTATCATTTTCTCCATAAATGCTAGTTGGGGCGACGCATAAAAAGTTTTTGCCTTTTTCTAAATTTAGATATTCACAAAGCTTAATCCCAGCAACCTTGCTAATAGCATAACTTTCGTTATTTGGTTGGAAAGCTCCTTCAAGCATATATCTTTCACGAAGTGGCAATGGGGCATCTTTTGGATAGACACATGCTGAGGCTAAATATATTAATTTTTTGACGCCGTATTTGGCCGCAGCCCAAATAACATTATTTTGCATCATAATGTTATTGTATAAAAACTCAGCTGGATATTTCTTTTGCTTGATAAATCCACCCACAAAAGCAGCACTGAAAAATACATATTCTGGTTTTTGCAACTCAAAGAATTCATCTACTGATTGTTGGTCTATTAGATCAAGCTCACTATGAGTTTTACATATTATGTTTGTATAGCCTTGCTTTGTTAGCTCTTTTACTATAGCATCGCCAACTAAACCTTTGTGTCCAGCTACATAAATTTTAGAG
The DNA here is from genome assembly GCF_024723485.1 of Campylobacter sp. RM19072. Classification (NCBI taxonomy): domain Bacteria; kingdom Pseudomonadati; phylum Campylobacterota; class Epsilonproteobacteria; order Campylobacterales; family Campylobacteraceae; genus Campylobacter; species Campylobacter sp. RM19072. Next base: position 48,537 of record NZ_JANQCU010000008.1, on the reverse strand, counting down.
TTTTTATCCATTACAGATCCTTTTTTGATCTGTAATGTAGTTTGGATTATTTGAAGAGATAAAGCGATAATGTATTGAATATTTAAATTTACGCTCTACCCCCCCCTATGGTTATTTAGATACCATTTATACATCATTTTGATTCCTTCTTCTAAATTTATTTTGTGTTTCCAGCCTAAGGAGTGGATTTTTGATACATCCATTAGCCTATCCATAGTAGAATCCGGTCTAGAAGAGTTGAATTTTAATTCTCCTTTAAATCCCACTATATCTTTTGCTATTTGGGCAACTTCTGCTATGCTATAATCCACGCCAGAGCCGATATTAATATGAGTATTTTGTGGATTTTTGTCAGTTGCTAAATCTTTAAAATCAATATTTTGCATAACAAAAATAGATCCATCTGCTAAATCATCGCTATGGATAAACTCTCTTCTTACTTTGCCAGTACCCCAAATTTCAACACTATCTTTAGATATACCAAAATTATCTAATATATTTTTAGCATCACTTTCATTCATACCTAAATCTTCTAAAACAGCATTTAAATTATCATCTTCAAGCATTTTAGCTAAATGAAATTTACGAAGTAAAGCAGGCAAAACTCTACTTTTGCCAAAATCAAAATTCGCTCTTGTGCCATATAGATTATTTAATGCCAAGCATAAGAAATTTGTGCCATATTGTATATTATATGCCTCGCACATTGCAGCTCCCGCTATCTTAGCTATACCCATAGTATATGCGTTATACTCTAAAACGCTTTGCATCATATGCTCTTCTTTTAATGGATTTTTGGCATGATATGGATACATATAGCCTGAGCCATAACAGATGAGCTTTTTAACACCATTTAGATATGATTGATGGATGATATTATTTTGTATCATTAAATTTTCATATATGAAATCAGCTCTTTGTGCGACATTTGCTGCCCCACAAGGCAAAACAGCACATAAAAATACATATTCAGGTTTTTCATTTTTAAATAAATTTGCAACGGCTTCTTGATTAGTTAAATCAAGCTCTTTATGAGTTTTAAGTATTAAATTATTATAGCCTCTGGCCCTTAAATTATCTACAAGTGCCGTCCCAGCCGTTCCATTATGTCCTGCTACATAAATTTTAGAGTTTTTATCCATTTTATAATCCTTTTGTATGATCTTGAGTCATTGCTTCAATATCTCTATTTGATAAAATTGGAGTATTTGTTGGCCAGTCGATTGCGATTCTAGGATCATTCCAAGCAAAGGTAAATTGATCACTTGCATCGACATATTCGCCTTCATAAGCCCATTTGTAGTAATACATAGAGTCGCATTTTGAGCTAACATATTGAGCATTGCCAAAATAAGGCGGAATTAAAATTAATTTTTGATTATCGGAGTTGATTATGAATTTTTCATATTGTAAGTAGGTTGGAGAGTCCTTTCTACAATCTACCACCACCTGATGGATTTCGCCAGTTACGCAAGTGACAAGCTTCCAAGATTTATGATCGCCATGGATTCCTCGTAAAACATTTGGCTTAGAAAGTGTGAATTTATCTAACACAAAGCTTAAGCCTTTTGGCAAGAGTTTAAGTAAAGCTTCACTAGAGTATGCTGACCAAATTTCTCCTCTTAAATCCTGAAATTTGCTAGGTGTGATGATATAAACGCCCTTTAGCTTTTTAGATTCTTGTATATCAAATTCTATCGCCATCATGCAGCCTTTTGAGCCAAACCAAAAGGCAAGGTGGTAAAATTATTTAAATATAAAGGAGAAAATTTAAGCTCTACCCCCCCCTATGGGTATTTTTATACCATTCGTATAACATTTTTATTCCTTCTTCTAAATTTATTTTATGCTTCCAGCCAAGAGCGTGGATTTTAGAGCAGTCAGTTAGCTTATTTAAGTTTCCATTAGGATAGTTAGAATTAAATGTCAAATCGCCATTAAATCCAACTATATTTTTAACCACCATAGCTAATTCTTTGATAGTTATGTTTTTGTTTGGACCTATGTTTAGATGGGTGTTTTGCACTTTTTCTTCATTTTTATGCAAATCTTTAAAATCTATATTTTGCATTATAAATAGCACTGCATTAGCCAAATCATCACTATGTAAAAACTCTCTTGTAGGAGTACCATCTCCCCAAATTTCAACGCAGTTTTCGCTTATGCCAAATTTATCCAAATAAGCAGTAGCTTCGCTTAAGCTTGACATATTTAGATCAGTTAGAAGCTCGCTATATCTCTTTTGGCTTAAAAGTTTAGCTAGGTGCATTTTTCTTAAGATTCCAGGAAGCACATGAGCCATTTCTAAATCAAATTTATCATTATTTCCATATAGATTTGTTGGAGTGATGGCTATGAAATTTGTATTGTATTGTAAATTATATGATTCACATAATAATAATCCGGCTATTTTAGATATGGCATATGGCTTATTAGCGTAATTAACATCGCCTTTTAGCACCCAAGACTCATCTGTTGGCAAGGCTGCATTTTGCGGATAAACCGTAGTTGAGGCTATAAAAAGTAGTTTTTTAACGCCATTTAAATATGAATGATGGATTACATTGCACTCTATCATTAAATTTTGATAGATGAAATCCGCTCTATATTTGTTATTAGCAGCTATACCTCCAGCCTTAGCAGCACATAGAATGACAAACTCTGGCTTTTCTCTTGCGAAAAATTTTTCAACTGCTTGTTGATCGGTAAGGTCAAGTTCATTATGTGTTTTATATATTAAATTTACATAGCCCTCATCTTGTAATTTTTTGACAATAGCACTACCAACTAGACCGCTACTACCAGCTATATAAATTTTGGAGTTTTTATCCATTGCTTCCCTTGATAAAAGATAATTTTGCCTTTGATTATGGCATTTATTTACCAAATTCTTACTTAAATTTGAAAAATATTTTTATTTTTGCATTGCCATTATGTCTCGCTCTGATAATATTGGATTAGTTGTAGGCCATTTGATGCCTATTCTTGGATCATTCCATGCGTAGGTAAATTGCTCATTAGCATCGGTGTATTCTCCTTTATAAGCACATTTGTAATAATATACCGCACTTTTAGAGCTTACATAATGAGCATTTCCAAAACCAGCTGGCACTAAGATCATTTTTTGATTATCAGCATTGATTATAAACTCTTCATATTGTAAATATGTCTGTGAATCTTCGTTACAATCTACCACCACTTGATGGATCTCTCCATATACGCAAGTAGCAAATTTATATGTATTTTTATCGCCGTGAATACCGCGAATAACATTATTTTTAGAATGAATAAACTTATCGTGTATAAATTTAAGATTATCTGGTAGAAGTTTATCAATAGCTTGGCTTGTAAATGCCGACCAAATCTCGCCCCTTAAATCTCTAAATTTATTAGGCGTGATGATATAGACACCCTTTAATTTTTTAGACTCTTGTATATCAAACTCTATCGCCATCACGCAACCTTTAAGGATACAGTATGAGCGATAGAGGTTTGGAATTTGCTATTTAGAGGTCTGCCCCCCCCTATGACGCTATTTAAAAGCTCGATTTGAGCACTTATATCTATTTGATGATTTCCTACAAAAAAGCCATTTGTTTGTAGATATTTTGCGTTTTTTAGCTCACCATAAATTTCATAATTAAAATATTTAATAACTTCATTTTGAGTAAAATCACCTGTAGCAATAGGGCGATACTCGATATTATTTGCTTCTAAAAGCTTGATTATATCAGCTCTTTTTAAATTTGAATTAGGCTTTATAATTAGAGAAAATCCAAACCATGAACTAGAGCCGATCTCTTTTTGTATAATGAAATCTGGATGATTTGCGAAGTATTTTTGGAAAAGCTTGGCATTTTCTCTTCTGTGTTTTAAGAAATTTGGAAGCTTTTTGAGCTGTTCTATACCTATGGCTCCACTCATCTCAACTGGGCGGACATTATATCCAGGAAGTACGAATCTAAATGACTCGCTAAACCAATCATCGCTTTTTGGTGCGACGAGATTATCTTTTGGTAGATTTCTAGTCCAGCCGTGTGCCCTTAAACAAAGTAAAATATGGTAAAGCTCCTCATTATCAGTAACTACAAAGCCGCCCTCCATCGTAGCCATATGATGAGAGTAAAAAGTAGAAAATGTCCCCATAATCCCAAATGTTCCAGCTTGTTTGCCATTATATTCAGCCCCCATTGATTCGCAGTTATCTTCTAATAAGATTATATCTTTGTTAGCTATTATCGCATTGATAGTATCAAAATCATTTGGATTGCCAAGTAAATTCACACACATTATCATCTTTGTCTTATCGGTAATGGCATTTTTTAGTGCTTCTAAGTCGTAATTTAGTGTTTGTAAATCCACATCAACAAACTTAAGCCTAAGACCGTATTGATGAAGTGGATAGTATGTAGTACTCCAAGATACTGCTGGAACTATTACTTCATCTCCTCGTTTGAGCTTGGCATTTTTAGTGTAAAATAGAGCAGCGGTAGCGATTAGATTTGCTGTTGAGCCTGAACTTGTCATAACAGCATATTTTGAGCCGACAAATTTTGCAAAGTCTCTCTCAAACTCAGCAACTTTCTTACCCATCGTAAAAATATCGCTTTTGATGACTTCATTGATAGCATTTAGCTCTTTATCATCCCATGTTGATGATGCTAAAGAATACCCTTGCATAAAAACTCCTTCCTAAGAAAATGAAAGGCAATTATACAAAAAATTTCTTAAAATAATACACAAATTAAAATACGGCTCAATTCTAATAAAGTAATTAAATTTTTTAAATAAAAATAGTGTATATTTTATATTCTATTTTTAAAATTTATAACTTACGCCCAGATATGCTGATGTATCAAGCTGTTTTAGCCTAAATGGCTTATTTTCTATCTCGTAGGTTGCGCCACCATAATCAAAGCTCAAATTTAAATCTTTACTTTTATACATTGTGTGCATAATTCTCGCACCAAATTCTATATTCCATTTATCATCTACTTCATACAAGGCACCTAATTTAGCTCCATAGCTAAATCCATCAAGAAAGTTAGGAATAGCTGGGGCTATATCTTGTATTAAGCTATTTTCTACATCAAATTCGCCCAAAGAGTATCCTACAAATACGCCTATATCAGCCCTTAAATTTGGTTGTATTAATGGAGTGTAGTCATATCCTAATAAAAATCTATGAGAGGTAAATTTATATTTTTCCCACTCATTTGCTATAACTACGCCGCCTATTTCGATATTGTAGCTTCTGCTGCCGATTGATTTGCCACCATATTCATATGATAGAGAGTATCTATGCGTATCATCTACTTGATAGCCAAATTTAGGTGATAATAAGAGATTATTATCTGATATTAAGTCATAGTTATCCTCATCTACTGAGCTATGATTAAATCCACCACTAAATCCGATAAAATACCCATCAGCTAGAGCAAATGTGGCGCTTAAAGATAGTATGAGAACTGTAGATTTTAATTTAAACATATTTATCCTATTTATTTTTGATTTAAAGAATTATAGTGATGCTTTTATAAAATATTGCTTAATTTGGTTAGCAAATCTAGATAATTGGATATATTTTGTATTAAATTTATTTATATTTATTTTATCCTTTATTGGGTATAATCTTCGGATTTTATTTAATCTTTATTAATTAGGATTTTAATTGATTAGTTTTATTGTCCCTGTGTTTTATAAGGATAGCTATTCGTTTATTTATCAGCGTGCTGTGGAGTTAATAGATAAATTTAGCAATCATCCCAAAATTGAAGTAATAATTGCTGATTCTAGTAAGAAGCCTAGCTTAATTGCTAATTCTGACAATGTTAAAATTATTTATACTTATAGCGCAGATAGAGTATTTTCTCCTTCTAAGGCTCGAAATAAGGCTGTTGAAGTAGCTACTAAAGAGTATTTATTTTTTTATGATGTAGATATGGATTATTCTAATAATTTTGAATTTTTATTATTTAAAGAAATTGAAGATAAATTAAAAACTAATCAGGTTAATTTTATAGCTATTCCGTTTTTATATCTTACTAAAAAGGGGACTTATATTTTTGAGTCAAGTAAGAATTTAAAAATTTTAAAAGATAATTTTTTATTGGGGCAAAATGATTTAGTTGAAAGTATTTCGCTTAATAGTTCGGCTATGGTTATGAGCAAGGATTATTTTATTAAAATGGGTAAATTTGATGATGAATTTGCTGGTCATGGCGGAGAGGATTTTTATCTTATACATCGTCTTTGTGCTTATAATCCACATTCAATTAAAAATGCAGATTATTATCAAGATTTTAAGACACCATTTATTGTAAATTCCAAAGGATTTAGGCTTTATATGGCTTATTATTCATTGCCAAATTTTTTTAAAGATCTAATATTAATACATAGGTGGCATCCTCGACCTTTAAGTAATAATTTTTATTCTCAAAAGCCAAAGAATGAAAATTTATTACAAAAAAAGATGATTGAATTTGATTTAAGATTTAAGGATTCTATTTGGAATTCATCAAAGCCGTTAATAGATATAAAAAGTTTTATTATAAATCTTTTAAATAAGAATGGTTATGATCCTAAAAAATATATAGGATTTTTCTCTTATGCTAATGGGGTTAAGCCTATTAAGCGCCCTATAGGTAATAAAATAAGAAAATTATTTTTAAAACCTCAAGAATTTTTTAAAGATATGAAATATATAGGTAGATTAATTAAATGAATGGCTATATTTTTTATATTAGAAATGTTTTAAGCGTGTTTGGCAAAAGAAAATTTTATGGTTGGGGCAGAAAGAGAACTGGAAAATTCGCAAATTATTTAGCAGATAAATTAAGTGGTGAATTTCGCCTTTTAGAAGATGGTTTTATCCGCTCGGTTGGGCTAGGGGTTGATGGTGCTAGATTGCTTAGTGTAGTTGAAGACGATATAGGGATATACTATGATGCCACTAGACCAAGCAGATTAGAGATGATTTTATCAAATTATGAATTTAGCGATGAGCTATTACAAGATGCTAGGTGGTGCATGGATTACATCATCACGCATAATATTTCAAAATACAATAACGCCCCAAATATCACTCAAGAATTGATAGAAAAATATGAGCTAAATAGAGGCAAAAATATCCTTATAATTGCTCAAACTAGTGGCGATGCGTCGTTAGTTTATAGTTTTAGTGATAAATTTAGCACCAATGAGATTGTAAGTTTAGCTATAGATGAAAATCCTGGCGCAAATGTGCTTTTAAAAATCCATCCAGATGCCCTAAGTGGTAAGAAAAAATCCGATATAGATATATCAAATTTACCCCCGCAAATCAAAATCATCACTCAAGATATAAATCCAATCTCGCTTTTAAAACACATAGATAAAGTCTATACCAAAAGCTCTGGCATGGGCTTTGAGGCTTTGATGTGTGGGTGTGAGTGCGTCTGTTTTGGGGTGCCATTTTATGCTGGCTGGGGGCTAAGTGATGATAGGGTAAAAGCACCAAATAGACGCAATAAAAAGCTAGCCATAGAGCAGTTATTTGCTGGGGCGTATATGATTTATGCTAAATATATAGACCCATACACAGGGCAAAATACCACGCTAAAAAGGCTATTGCCGCAGATTAATACCATAAAAAATGCTAGGTTAAATCAAAGTGGTAAAGTAAAATTTTCATTTGGATTTTCTATTTGGAAGCGTAAATTTATACTTCCATTTTTGGGTAAAAATTTGAAATTCATAAGCACATTTAGTAAAGATCCGCTTAAAATAGCCTTAAAAAATGGGTTAGATAATAATTCTCTAGTTTATATCTGGGGTAAAAAAGAGTATCCAAAACTACAAAAATGGTGCGATGAAAACGGAGTTTTGATAACTAGAGTAGAAGATGGCTTTATCCGCTCAGTTGGGCTTGGGAGTGATCTTACAAGACCATACTCTTTGGTCTTTGATGATTTGGGGATATACTTTGATACTAGGTTTGAAAGTAGGCTAGAGCAGATACTAAACTACCATAAATTTAGTCAGTATGAGCTTGAATTTGCGAAAAAGTTAAGGGAAATTTTAATAAATAGTAAAATTTCGAAGTATAATGATGATAAAGATGGTATAATTGCGTCTCAAAATGGCAAAAAAATTGCTCTAGTTATCGGTCAAGTCGAAGATGACGCTAGTGTAAAAATCGGTGCTGATGGAATGAAAAATATAGAGCTAATCAAACAAGCAAGGTTAAACTCGCCTAAGGCTCATATCATCTACAAGTCTCACCCAGATGTGCTAAGTGGCAATAGAATAGGCAAAGTAGATGAAAAAGAGGCGTTAAAATATTGCGATGAGATAGTAGCTGGAGTGAGTATGCCTGTGCTACTTGATTTAGCTGATGAGATACATACGATGACATCTACTAGCGGATTGGAAGCTATTTTGCGTGGTAAAAAAGTCATTTGCTATGGTAGGCCATTTTGGGCTGGCTGGGGACTAAGTGATGATAAAAAATCACTTCCTAGGCGTTATAGAAATTTAAGTATAGATGAGTTAATAGCTGGGGCGTATATAATCTATCCAAGATATATTCATCCTGTAAATTTAGAGCCTTGCAATGCTAGTGATTTGGTTTTGGCGCTACAAAAGCAAAAAAAAGAGTTACAAAAACCTATAAATGCGTTTTTTCATAAGATAAATTCGCTATATGCTAGAGTGGGGCAAAAAATTTTATATATAGTTTTATTTATGGTAAAAAAATGAGATTAGAAGATAGAATTACTGATATTAAAGGCAAAAATATCTTGCTTTTACAAGGTCCTATGGGGGATTTTTTCAATAAGCTTGATAATATTTGTACGCAAAAGGGTGCTTTTGTTACAAGAATTGGCTTTAATGCTGGCGATGCGTATTTTTCTAAAACCAAGAGTTATTTTGCCTATAAAGGCAGACCAAAGCAGTGGGCTAAATTTATTAATAAATTCTATCAAGATAATAATATTGATATTGTTTTTTTATTTGGGGATTGTAGATTTTATCACAAGATTGCTATTAAGATAGCAAAGGGGTTGGGAATTGATGTTTATGTATTTGAAGAGGGGTATTTGCGTCCTGGATTTATCACAATGGAGTATTATGGGGTAAATAACCACTCTAGAATGCCTAGAGATAGGGAGTTTTATGATAATTATAACCCAAAGACCAAGCCATTTTCAGCCAAATCAACCTCTACTTATGGCTTGATGGCGTGGTGGGCGACGCAGTATTATTTGGTATCAAATATTTTCTATTTTCTATACCCACATTATATCCATCATCGTGATTTTTCACCTATTAAAGAGGGTTTTTATGGAATAAGAAATTTAATTAGAAAGATTAAATATAAATTTACTGAAAGAGATTTAAATGGGCGTTTCGAAGGGGAGTTAAGCGAAAAATACTATTTTGTAGCACTTCAAACTCACGATGATTTCCAAGTTAGAACGCACTCTAGATTTAGAACTATGGAGAGTTTTATTGAGTATATTATCTCATCATTTTCTAGATACGCTCCTAAGGATACAATCTTGATTTTTAAGCACCATCCTATGGATAGAGGCAAGAAAAATTATAACTCATACATTAGATATTTAGCCAAAATTTATAGGGTTGATGGCCGCATAATGGCTGTGTTTGATGCTCATCTGCCTACAATTATTAAAAATTCAAAAGCCGTAATACTCATAAATAGCACTGTTGGATTAAATGCTCTAAGCTACTCTAAGCCCGTAATTTGCCTTGGCAAATCTATGTATGATATTAAGGGGCTTACTACTAAGGATTTAAATTTGGATAAATTTTGGAGCATTCAATCCCCAGTAGATAAGGAGCTTTATGCTAAATTTAGAGCCTACTTAATAGATAATACTCAGATAACTGGAAGCTACTATTTAAAAGATGGAGTAGAATTTAAATAGATTTTGAGTTGATTTGTAACCTTATTTTGATATAATTTTTTAAAACAGCTTTGTGGAGGATATAGTGCTAAATGTTATAAGAGCGCTATTTTTTAGAGAGTTAAAGACTAGATTTGGCAAAAATAGGCATCTAGGTTACTTTTGGGTAGTTGGAGAGCCTTTAATGCAGATATTAGTAATTACCACTGTAATAACCTTAATTCGCGAGAATATCACTCATTTAGTTGTCCCTGGTGGAACTCCTGTTTTTATGTTTTTAGCTTGCGGGATTATCCCATTTTTTATGTTTAGAAATATTGTTACGCAGCTTATGGGTGGGATAGCTGGAAATTTATCTTTATTTTTTTATAAGCCCGTTAGACCAATTCATGTATTTTTAGCTAGAGCTTTGCTTGAGTTTTATATGCACTCTTTGATATTTTTATGCGTGATGATTTTGGCTGGGTGGTTTATAGGTTATAATGTAGTGCCTAGGGATTTTTTAGCTATGTTTATTAGCGTTCTATTGATGGTGCTATCTGGATTTAGCCTTGGTGTGATTTTTGCGATTATTACGCATTTTATTGAGCCGCTTAAGACTATTTTTACATATTTTACAGTTGCTTTATATATACTATCTTGCGTTGTTTTTCCTATTTGGATTATCCCATCTGATATATTAAAATATATGCTTTATAATCCTATGCTACATATTTGTGAGAGTATAAAGCACTACTATTTTGATGGTTATCCGCTAGTTGATGGGATAAATTTATTCTATCCTTTTGTTTGTAATATCATAATGCTATTTATAGGATTTTGGTTTTACTACTATAAACGAAGAGAACTTGTAGCGAGCAGACCATGATAAAATTAGATAATTTAACTAAATTTTACCCACTAAGCAATGGCGATAAGCACTTTGTATTTCGTGAATTTACCTTTACTTTTCCAGATGATTGTAGTATAGGCTTAATTGGTAGAAATGGAGCTGGTAAATCCACTCTTATGCGACTACTAAGTGGGGCTGATATTCCAAATGCTGGTAGAGTCATCACTGATAAGAAAATCTCATGGCCTGTTGGTCTAGCTGGAGGATTTCAGCACGCACTTTCAGCTAGGGATAATGTCAAATTTGTAGCTAGAGTTTATGGATACAAAGGTGAGGCTTTAGAAGAAAAAGTGCGATATATAGAGGAGTTTGCAGAGATTGGCAAATACTTTGATGAGCCGATGAATACATACTCTTCAGGTATGAGATCACGAATTGGTTTTGGGCTTAGTATGGCTTTTGATTTTGATTATTATCTCATAGATGAAGCTGGTGCTGTGGGAGATGCTAAATTTAAACAAAAAAGCGATGCAATTTATAAAGAAAAATTAAGCAATTCTAAGGTAATAATGGTCTCTCACAATATGAGCGAGATAGAGCAGTGGTGCGATAAGGTGATCTTAGTAAATTGCGGTATGACTACGGTTTATGATGATGTCAAAGAGGGGATTGAGATGTATAAAAGGATATGCAGTTGAATAAAAGAGCTATGATTTTAAGATCAATTAAGGATATAAAACAGCATAAAGAGCGTCTAAATAGACTTGATAGTTTTAAAACTGTGATTTGTATAATGATTGTGGTGATATTTTACTATACCTTTATCGCTGCTGATAGATATGTTAGTAATGTCTCTCTAAGTGTCAAATCCACAGATGGTAGCTCGCCAGTATCTTTAAGCGGGATAGAGAGTTTAGTGGGAGTGGCATCTAGTTCAACTGAAGATATCAAGCTTTTACAAGAGTATATAAAATCCTTTGATATGCTCCAAAAACTTGATGAAAAAATAAATTTAAGATCGCTTTATGAAAAGCAAAAAATAGATCTATTTTTCCGTATCTACTCATCAACTAGCAAAGAGAGCTATCTAAAATATTATAGAGATAGAATTCATATATTATTTGATGATACAACAGGGCTTTTAAATGTCGCTGTAGAAGGCTTTAGCCCTGAAGATGCTCGCACTATTTCAGCTGCTATTTTAGAAGAGTGTGAGAGATTTATAAATGAAATTTCACACAATATTGCTAGAGAGCAGTTACGATTTGCTCAAGGTGAGTTAGAAAATGCTAAGCAAAAGTATAAAGATGCTAAAAATGAGCTTTTAGCTTTTCAAAATCAATATGGTATCTTCGATCCGCAAAGTTTGGTACAAACCAAGGCTGGATTTATCACAGATATAGAGTTGCAAATCTCTAAAAAAGAGACCGAGCTAAATACAATGAGAAGCTATCTAAATGAGAATGCGCCTGAAATTTTAGCGTTGAAAGCTGAATTAAGAGCGCATAAAGAGCAGTTAGAAAAAGAAAAACGCAAGGTAGCATCAAATGCATCGCAAGATAGGTTAAATGATGTTGTGGCACAATTTGAAGCTTTATATCTAAATTTAAACTTTGCTGAAGATGTCTATAAAACGGCTATTAAGGCAGTTGAGACAACTAGAATTGAGATAGGCAGAAAGGCTAAGCAACTAGTGGTAATCCAAAGTCCATATGAGCCACAAAGTGCCAAATATCCAGATAAAATGTATAATATTATCACAATTTTTATAATTTTGACATTGATATTTGGTATTGTTAGGCTTATTCGTGCTATTATCGATGAGCATAGATATTAATCTATGAAAAAACCATATAAAAGCGGTATTTTATTAGCAGCAACTAATAATTCCGCCTTTGCCATTGGGGCAATGGTAGCTAATATCACTGAGGTGATGAGTGGCGAGGTGGATGTATTTTATATTGTTCATGATGGATTTGCTCAAAGTGAGATGGAAGCATTTTGTAGGCTTTGCGATGGTATAAAAATCAAATTTATTAGCTTTACTAAGGATGATTTCGTCACTAAAATTCAAGCTTTTGGCGATAAAAATAGCGCTAATTTAAATTCCCCATTTCTCTCTCGTTGGACGCATATGGCTTATGGAATGTTTGAGCCGCTTTTGCTACTTGATGAGTGTGAGTGTATAATATATCTTGATTTTGATATTATGCTGCTTAAGGGGATTGGCAAGCTTTTTAAATTTAAAAATTACCATTTTGGAGCGCACCGAGGCAAAAGCTTATTAAACCCAACGCTTAAAGATTATAATGGTAAATTTAGAAGCTATAGGGTCTATAGAAGCGGTATTGTAGCCTACTATGATACAATACCAAATCCAAAAGAGTGTTATAAGCAAATTTATAATTACAGCACCAAATATGGAGTAAATGACCAAGGGGTGCTTAGTCTATTAATATTAAATAGTAATTTTAAAGTCAAAGAGCTAGGCTATGAATATACAGGTAGCACATATTGGCGTAAAAGTATCGGATATAGTATTATTCACGCTTGGGGAAGAGATGGGAGATTTTGGAATAATGAGCTAGTTTATCAATTTTGGGGAGAAATTTGGAATAGCTATTATCAAAAATGGTTAAAATATGGCGGTAGCGAGTATAAAGGTGGCTTTATTTGCAAGGCAAATTACGCTATAGAGCGAATAAGATATCATCTAGCTTACAAGCTTGGGTATGCAATGGTACAAAATTACTATAGTATATTTGGAAAATTTAAACTACCTTTTATTTTATTAGCTATTTATTTAAGGCATAGATGCGAACAAAAAGAGTATTTTAAGATAATCCAAAACAAACCACACCTCAAAGTCCCACCGATAGAGCATTATGAGGATTATAAATCCGCCTTAAAAGAAAGGCAAAGCATACCATATAAACTTGGCTTAGCCTTGATAAATGCTAGTAAAACCTGGCATAAAGGTGGATTTGTAAAATTATATTTTGATATTAAAAAGATTAAAAAGGGAGATAAAATAACATAAAGATAGAAAAGCAAGGTTTTATAAAATCGAAATTTATTATGTTTATAAATCTAATGAAATTTGGATTGAAGCTTTTTCTAGTCTATTTTTTGCTATTTCAAAATAATTTTTATCTTTTTCGATCCCTATAAAATATCTATTTGCCATTACGGCAGCTACACCAGTAGAGCCTGAGCCCATAAAAGGATCTAAAATTATATCATTGGAATTTGTATGAATTTTAATGATCTCGCTCATTAGAGCTAGTGATTTTTGAGTAGGATGAGATGTTCGCTCCTTGCCAGCTACTACTGGAAATTTGTATAATGAGCGTAAATACGGCAGATTATCTGTTTTATTAAAAGTCCATTTGGCACCTTTTTTAACAGCCCAAAGAGCAAATTCCATGTCTTGAACATAGCGACGATTAGTATTTCTTGGCATAGGATTATTTTTTTGCCAGACTAAAATATCTTTTATTTCAAGGTTTGAGCTTTTGCAAACTTTGCAAATATCACTAATAAATTTATAAGAGCAAAATACAATAAAAGAACCATTTTGATCTAAAATTTTAGAAAATTTTTCTATCCATTCAAGCAAGGCAAAATTATTATCCCATAATCCAAAATCCACACCTTGACGAGGATTTTTCATAGTTGAAAAATTGTTTTTTTTTGAGATATTATAGGGTGGGTCTGTGATTATGTGATTTACTTTAATCTCTTTTTCTAATGCATTTTCTATCCAACAAAACGCATCAGTGTTAAATATTTCATATCTATTCATAATAAAACTCTTTTGCTATTTCATCTGCTAGAGCTTTTGCTAGTAGCGGTGGGACAGCATTGCCAATTTGCTTACAAACTTGTGTTTTTGAGCCACAAAATATAAAATTATCATCAAAGCTTTGAATTCTAGCAGCCTCCCTTGGTGTAATAGCTCTATTTAAAAAAGGATGTGAGTTTGTGCCGTTGCTTGGTGTGTCAAATCTAGTATCAATAGTGGGGCTTGGCTCATCCCATTTTAATCTCCCCCAAGTAGTGTTAAATTTTTGTTTTCCATGAAGTTCTTTTGGCAAATGCTCTTTACCGCTCTCGCAAGGTATCATTTTTAGTTTTTCAAGTGCTGTTTTAGAGTGATTGCTGGCTTTATGATATTGTAAAAATTCGCCTCTAAGCATTTTTTGATATTGGCTTTGGGCTTGATTTTGATACTGGCTTGTTATTTGCCCCTCTCCACTTTCTAAATAAGAAAGATCGCTAATTGCGTCTTTTACATTTACGTAAATTTCTTGTTTTTTAGGAAATTTTAGTTTTTTATTCTTTGCAGCTAAAAAAAATGCTCTTTGTCTATTTTGTGGCACTCCATAGTCTTTTGCATTTAGGATATCACAATTTACTTGATAGCCTAGTTCTTGAATTTTTGATAAAATTTCATTTTTAAAATATCCATTTGAACAAGCTAAAAGATTTTTTACATTTTCTATTACAAAAACTTCTGGTTGTAATTCTTTTACAAGCTCCAAATACTCTAAAAATAAAAAATTTCTAGAGTCATTTAATCCTAATTTTTTACCTTTCAGACTAAATCCCTGACAAGGAGGGCCGCCTATTATCATATTGACTTTAAGCTCTTGTGCTAAATTTATGATTTGTTTTTTTGTACTTTTGTCTGTGATATCTCCACAAATAGTTTGCGCACATTTGAAGTTGAGTTTAAAAGTTTCTATGGCTGAATTTTCAAAATCAAGCGCAAGCAGGGTTTTAAAATGCGGATTTTTGTCAAAACCAAGCGAAAAACCGCCGGCACCACAAAATAAATCTAGAATTTTAAACACGCAAGTCCTTTATCTTTTTTGTTATAATACAAAAATTCAATTTATAGGAACATAAAATGAAAGTTAGCGAGTTTTTAAACAATACTCAAAGCCCTTTTGTTTTGGGAGCATTTTTTTCTAGATATGTGATAGAAAAAGGATTTATACAAACTATATCTCAATATAAATCTACAAAATTTCTAGATGATAGCATTTATAAGAGTAGTTTACCTCTATATTTGGATGCGCTAAATTATCAAAGTAGTGATAGAATTTGGGAATATAAAAGTAAAACTTCATTTCAAATTGTATTAGAAAATGATTTGGATTTAAATAATGATAGATTTTACAAACTATTACTTCGCAAAATTATGTTAAGTCCATTTTTTATAGGCGAAATTTTAGATGATGATAAAAAGGAATTCATAAGAGGATTTTTTGAAATTCGTGGTAGTGTGGATACAAGCAGACCATATTTAAGTCAAGATTATTTTTATAACTCAGAGCTTGAGCTAAAAAGATTAAGACTTTTAATAGATAATTTTAATATTCCAGAAGAAGCTTTTAATATAAATTTTAGAGAATTACAATCACAATTTGTAAGTGGAGAAAATAGGCGCAATACACAATTTCGCATAAATTTATTTTGGTATATTAAAAATATAGGTTTGATAAATGAATATAAGGCAAAAATAATCAAAGAAGTTTATGGAATTAACTATAAAAGAAATATTGATGAAATATTTTATTTTGAGTGTGAAGAACCAAGTTTTACAAAAGCAATGATAAATGAAAGACTGGGTTTTTATTTAAATACAATTTATGGTAAAAATCTAAGCAATTATGAAATTGATAAAATTCGCAAAGATTTAGAGTTTGAAGAAGAGAAAAATGATAAATTTAAGCGTGATGTAAATATAGTGAAATTTATGCGTATTTATGCACCTGATATTTGCGCTGGCTGTAATGATATTTACAATATTAAAGACAGAAGTTTTCTGACACGGCAAAATCGCTATTATACTGAAATTCACCATTGTATCTCTGTGGGTAAAGATAAAGAGCTTGATGTGCTTGAAAATCTTGTAAAACTCTGCCCTACTTGCCATAGAGCTCTTGGCAAAGGCTCATCAAGTGCTGAATATCAAAAAGAGCTAATCAAAAGAATACTAAATTCAAATCAGCAAAACTTAGAATTTGCTAAAATCATCTTTGCTAGTGATGATATAAACATTTTAGTAGAAAAAATACAAGAAAACTTAAAATAACATTGATGAGTTTAAAAAAACTTGGTATAAGAGAGGATTGTTTAAGCTATATTTTGATATTAAAAAGATAAAAAATGAGTATAATCAGTAAGATTAGTGAATGATATAAGCAAATAAATAGCTGATTTTAGGGCTAAATTTAGCAGTGTAGTTATAAGCTAGTATGAATGATTTAAAAGAGGCAGTTTGCTCATACTCTCAATACTACAAAATTAGCTAGATAATTTCATCTGTATAAGCCAAGTAGCCCAGCACTATCCCCATTAAAACAAATCCAAATAATATTGAAGTTATGTTTATAGAAGATGAGTAAGATAGTTAAAATTTATTAGCTAGAAAAAGAGTTATATTTAGAGCAAATGCGGTTCATATCCCTAAAATTTATCAAGATATTTTTAAAGCTTTTAAGGCTAAAAATGAGATTTATAGCGTAATTTTAAGCTTGAATTTACTAAGGCGTTATTTGGCTTTAGTAAGGCGTATGATATTAATGAAGATTAGATCACTCTAGCAGTGGCTAATTATAGATGAGTTGGGCTTAAAGTGTTACTAAATTATAGCAACACTTTAATATATTAATAAAACAAGCTATTTACGCTCTCATCGTGATATACTCTACGGATTACTTCGCCAAATAGTGGGGCAGTGCTTAAAACCTTGATATACGGGCTTTGCTCTTTAAGTGGGATGGTATCAGTCGTTACTAGCTCATCTAATGCCCCGCTATTTATCCTATCATATGCTGGGCCACTTAAAACAGGATGAGTACAAAATGCCATTACGCTTGTGGCGCCATTTTTCTTAAATACCTCAGCAGCCTTTACTATAGTTCCAGCTGTATCTATCATATCATCTATTAAAATCACATCCTTGCCATTTACATCGCCTATTATATTCATAACTTCGCTTTCATTGGCCTTTTCTCGGCGTTTATCTACTATTACCATATCTAAATTTAAGCTCTTAGCAAGACTTCTAGCACGAGCTACGCCACCTACATCAGGGCTTGCGACAATAGGATTTTTAAGATTTTTACTTTTTACATAGTCTAAAAATACGATCGTTCCATATAGATTATCAACTGGAATATCAAAAAAGCCTTGAATTTGCCCAGCGTGAAGATCCATAGTAACAACCCTATCGATCCCAGCAGTTTGCATCATATTTGCTACTAGTTTGGCTGTGATTGGCACTCTTGGAGCGGCTTTTCTATCTTGTCTAGCATAGCCAAAGTATGGCACAACCGCAGTTATAGAGCTAGCGCTTGAGCGTTTTAGAGCGTCTGTTAAGATTAAAAGCTCCATCAAATTTATATTAGCTGGCGCACAGGTTGGCTGAATGATAAAGACATCTTTACCACGCACGCTCTCACCGATTTGGACACTAATCTCACCATCGCTAAAACGCTTTATACTTGCTTCACTTAATGGAATTCCCAAATATTTTGCTACCATTTTAGAAAATTCCACATTTGCTGTCCCAGAAAAAATCTTATATCCACGCATTTTTATCCCTTAAAATAGTTAAAAAATTTAATTCTATCCTAAATTTGCTTAAAAATTTAAATATTAATCGCAAAATAAATTTAAGTTTCTGAGCCATATGTAAGCAAATTTATTATAAAATCCTATAAAAATTTAGGGTTGGTATGGGAAATTTTATCTGTTTGCACTGCAAGGGCGAGTTTGACAAAAGTGCGATAATCACTGATGAGAGCGGACATGAGTTTTGCTGTAATGGGTGTAAGAGCGTATATAATTTTTTAAATTCCCATAATTTAGGCGAATTTTATGATAAATTAGGCAATCAAAAACACTTCAAAGCACCAAATTTGGCCAAAATTGATAGCGAGGCATTTTATAAAAATTATGTTAGAAATAGCGATGGATTTTGCGAAATTTATCTTATAATTGATGGAATTCACTGCTCAGCTTGCGTATGGCTAAATGAAAAGGTGCTTATATCAAGCGATGGGGTTGTTGATTTTAGCTTAAATTCAGCTACACATAAGGCCTATATAAAGTGGGATGATAGCGTAATAAAATTAGATGAAATCCTACGCAAAATTAACTCCATAGGCTACATACCAATCCCATACGATCCTAAAAAAGCAGATTTAAGAGCGAGTCAAAAACGGCGAGAATTTTACTCTAAGATGCTTGTTGGGCTCTTTTGTACTATGAATATTATGTGGGTGGCGGTGGCTTTGTATGGTGGGTATTTCAGCGGAATGAGCGATGATATCAAGGATATTTTACATTTTGCTGAGTTTGTTTTGGCCTCTCCTGTGCTGTTTTATACAGGAAGTGAGTTTTACAAAGGGGCGTATCTTGCCATTAAAAATCGCCAAGCTAATATGGATTTAAGCATTTGTGCTGGGGCTAATATAGCCTATTTTTACTCAGTTTATGCTATGCTTAGTAGAAATGGCGAAGTATATTTTGACTCTGTGGCTATGATAATTACATTTGTATTTATAGGTAAATTTCTTGAAGTAATTAGCAAGAAAAAATCCATTGATACTATTGACTCTCTTGGAACTCTTTTGGTAAATCAAATTTATGTAAAATCCAAAGATAAATTTGAGCTAAAAGATGTAAATGATATTAAGCCAGGAGAGATTATCAAGGTGCGTAGTGGTGAGCGAGTGATGATAGATGGGGTCGTGGCTAGTGGGGCTGGGAGCTTTGATCTATCTAGTATTAATGGCGAGAGTTTGCCGGTGGTTATAAGCGAAGGCCAAAAGATTATAAGCGGAGCTGTGTGCGTAGATGGGAGCGTAGAGTATAGGGCTAGTGAGCTATTTAAAAGCTCTATTCTTAGTAAAATAATTGATCTATTAAATAAAGCAAGTTTTAAGAAGCCAAAAATTGAGCTTTTAGCTAATCAAATTTCAGCTAAATTCTCTCTAACTATCCTTTTGCTAGGGATTTTGACATTTGCGATTTGGCTTTTTAATAGCGGAGAGATTAGTAAAGGAGTGATAGTAGCTGTAAGCGTGATTATAATCGCTTGTCCGTGCGCTTTAAGTCTTGCTACTCCGGTGGCTACGCTAATAGCCTTAGGTAGTGCGATGCGTGGTGGGATAATATTTAAAGAAGCTAGGATAATTGAGAGCTTGGCTAAGTGTAGTTGTGTGGTATTTGACAAAACTGGCACACTATCAAAATCCAAGCTTAAAGTTATTAAAGCGACAAAATTTAAAGAGTATAATCAAGATTTATTATACTCTTTGGCTCTTTCATCTACTCATCCTGTGAGTGTGGCTATAAGGGATTTTATCCTTGCTAAAGAGCTTAATTTAAGCGATATAACTAACCATAATGGCTTAGGTATGAGTGCGAAATATGGGGATTTGGATATTTATGGCGGTAGTGCGAAGTTTATGGCTCAAATGGGATTTGGGGAATTTGAAGCGAGTGGACTAGAATATCATTTTGCTGTAGGAAAAGAAGTTGTGGCGAAATTTGAGCTTGAAGATGAGCTAAGAGATGAGTCAAAAGCCGTTATAAATAGCTTAAAAAAAGATGGATATAAGGTAGTAATGCTAACAGGCGATAATGAACTCACGGCCTCTAAAATCGCTAACACTCTTGGAATTAGCGAATTTTATGCTAGTCAAAATCCTATTGAAAAATCACAAATAATACAGAGGCTAAACTCAAAAACCCCAGTTGTGATGGTAGGCGATGGCATTAATGACGCAGTGGCGTTAAGTATGGCAAGTGTGGGGATATGTATGGGAAGTGGAGCGCAAATTAGTATAGAAAAGAGTGATGTAGTCTTGCTAGATGATAATTTAAATTCGCTTTTAAGGGCTTTGAAGCTATCTAAGCTAACTTTTAGAACTATTAAGGAGAATTTGATTTTTACCTTGATTTATAATGCTCTTACAATCCCTCTTGCTATGATGGGTTATATAATACCGCTATTTGCGGCAATTTCTATGTCTTTAAGCTCTATAATTGTGGTTTTAAACTCAACTAAAATAAGATTAAAAGGATAAAAATGGGCGCTGTGATAGCTATAATGCTTGGGATATCTACTTTGCTTGGTGCGTTGGCGCTTTTTGGGCTTTTATGGGGTGTAAAAACCAAGCAATTTGATGACTATTCTAAATTTTTAGATGGGACAAAATTTGATAGTGAAGATGCGTTAAATGATGCTGTAAATTTAGAAAATCGTAAAAAAGAGCTTATGAAAAATAAGGGTTATAGACCGCCAGATTAAGATAAGAATTAAAGATATTTAAAAGAACTAGCTAGGATAAACCTAGCTAGATAGAGTTATTTAAGAGTTGAAATGTAGTTGTTTACAGCTTCCATATCAGCATCGCTTAAAGCAGCCATTTGACCTTTCATGATAGCACCCATATTGATTTTACCTTTACCATCATTTAATGTACCAGCTTTGTAAGCTTTCATATCAGCTAATCTTTGAACTGGATCTGTATCAACTAGAGCTGGAACTTTATTTAAATATTTTTTTTCAGCTTTAGCACCATGACAAACTGCACATTTTTTGTATATTGCAGCACCATCAGCAGCGAATGCACCAACACAGGCTAATGCAACCAATAGAACTATTTTTTTCATTTTTTATCCTTTTGAAAGATTTAATATGAGTATTATAGTGCCAATATTCTGAAATTTAGATTAAATATTATAATTAAATTTTAATTTAGAGATATTAATTATCCAAAAATTTATGATTATTAAGTGAATTTAAACTAAAATATAGATAAAATCAGCCTATGGAAAAGATTAAAGCACTATTTTTAGATCGTGATGGGGTGATAAATAAAGACCCAGGATATGTTTATCGCATAGAGGATTTTGAGTTTATGCCTGGAATTTTTGAGGCTTTAAGTGGTTTTATGGCACTTGGATTTGAAATTTTTGTAGTTACAAATCAGTCAGGAATAGGTCGTAAATACTATACCCAAGCTGATTTTGATAATCTTAGTTACTATATGATTAGTGAGTTTAAAAAAAGAGGCGTAAGTATCAAAAAGATATATTATTGCCCTCACACTCCAGATGATAATTGTAGTTGTAGAAAGCCAAAATCTGGTATGTTTTTACAAGCTTTGAGTGAGTTTGATATAGATATGAAAAGCTCAATTATGATAGGGGATAAAAAAAGCGATATAGAGGCTGCTAATAGTGCTGGTGTGGGTAGAAGCTTTTTGATTGATGGGGATAAATTTAGTAGTGTTTTAGATATTTTAGAGTGTGTAAAGGGATATGAATGAGAGTATTGATAACTGGCGGAGCGGGATTTATAGGCTCGAATTTGGCTAAGCATTTTATGAGTGAGAATGAGGTTTTGGTAGTGGATAAATTTCGCTCTAATGAGACCTTTAGTAATGGAAATTTAAAAAGCTTTGGACATTATAAAAATTTAATTGGCTTTAAAGGCGAGATTTATTGCGGTGATATTTGCGATATTGATACAATTAAAAAAATGCGAGATTTTGCTCCAGATGTGATATATCATCAGGCTGCTATCTCTGATACTACAGTGGCTGAACAAGATGAGATTATGAGAGTGAATTTAAACTCATTTAAAAGCATTCTTGATATAGCATATGAAAATGGCTCTAAAGTGATATACGCTAGTAGCGGTGCGACATATGGAAATGCTCCAAGCCCACAAAGCGTAGGCGTGGGCGAAAATCCTGGTAATGTCTATGGATTTAGTAAGCTTATGATGGATGAGATGGGGCGAGAGTATCACGCTAAAACGGGACTTCATATAGTTGGGCTTAGATATTTTAATGTATATGGAGATGGGGAGTTTTTTAAAAACAAAACCGCATCTATGGTATTACAATTTGGATTACAAATTCTAAGCGGCAATGCCCCAAGACTCTTTGAAGAAAGTGATAAGATAAAAAGGGATTTTGTATATATAAAAGATATAATCTTAGCCAATGAATTAGCCATAAATGGAGATAGTGGGGTCTATAATGTCGGAACTGGCAATGCTAGAAGTTTTCAAGATATTGCTGATATTTTACAGAAAGAAATTGGTGTAAGCTTAGGCAATGAGTATATCAAAAATCCATTTGCATCGCAGTATCAATACTTCACTCAAGCTGATATATCGCCTACTAAAACTAGCTTAAAATATGAGCCAAAATATAGCCTTGAAGATGGCATAAGGGATTATTTACCAGCTATAAAACGAATTTATAATAGTGAGTTTAAGTGATGGCTAGAGTTTTAGTAGTTGGGGATTTGATGATTGATCACTATATATGGGGAAGTTGTGATCGTATAAGCCCAGAAGCACCAGTCCAAGTAGTAAATATAAAAAATGAGACCAAAAGATTAGGCGGTTGTGGCAATGTGGTTTCAAATTTAATCGCTCTTGGAGCTGATGTTGGCGTGGTGAGCGTGGTTGGCGATGATGAATTAGGTAGTGAAATTTTAAAGCTTTTAAAAGATCGTGGTGCTAAAATCGAGCTAGTGATCGCACAAAAAGGACGCAAATCTAGCCAAAAAAGCCGTATAATGGTATCTCATCAGCAAGTTTTAAGACTAGATACTGAGAGCGTTAGCGATATAGATTGTGCTGATGAGATCATAGGTAAATTTCAAAGTATATTAGAAAATTATGATATTGTCTTGCTTAGTGATTATGGTAAGGGCGTTTTGAATGATTATCTAACAAAGCAGATAATCACAATTGCTAAAAAAACCTCCAAAATGGTCTTAGTAGATCCAAAAGGCAAGGATTATAGTAAATATAAAGGCGCAACGCTTCTTACGCCAAATAAAAAAGAAGCAAGTGAGGCTTTGGGCTTTGTGATTGATAGCGATGAGAAGTTAGAGTTGGCCTTAAAAAGTATGAAGATGAATTATGAGCTAAAATACTCTTTAATCACTTTAAGCGAAGATGGAATAGGGCTTTTAGATGATGAGGTGAAGAAATTCCCCGCATTAGCAAAAGAGGTCTTTGATGTAACTGGTGCTGGGGATAGCGTTTTGGCTACTTTGGGATATTGCTTAGCTAGTAAGATGAGTATCGAAGAGGCTATAGCTAATGCGAATTTAGCCGCAGCTGTGGTAGTAGGCAAGGTAGGCAGTGCTGATGCAAGCTGGAAAGAGATAGAGAGCTTAAAGAGTAAAAAAATAGGCTTTGAGAGAAAAATAGTCAAGCTTGATGAGCTTTTAAAGATTGATAGAAGTGGTAAGAGCTTGGTATTTACAAATGGGTGCTTTGATATTTTGCATTTTGGTCATATCAGCTACTTACAAAAGGCGAAAATGCTTGGAGATATTTTGGTTATTGGGTTAAATTCAGATAGCTCAGTTCGAGCTTTAAAGGGCGATGATAGGCCGGTAAATATAGAGCTTGATAGGGCAGCTATGCTGTGTGCGATGGAATTTGTGGATTTTGTCGTGATATTTGATGATGATACGCCTTATGAGCTTATTAAGGCCATTAGCCCTGATGTGCTTGTAAAGGGTGCTGATTATGAAGGCAAGGTGGTTGTGGGTAGTCAGTTTGCTAAAAGAGTTGAGCTAATTGAGTTTGTAGAGGGCAAGAGCACTACAAAAATAATAGAAAAAATAAGAAATTAAAGGATAATTATGAGTATATTTAGCGATGAGTTAAAATCACATTTAGAGGTGGCAAATTCGATTTTGTCTATTGATGAATATGTGATGAAAGTAGCAAATATCATTATAGATACGCTTAAAAATGGCAATAAAATAATAATTTGTGGTAATGGCGGAAGTGCAGCTGATGCTCAGCATTTTGCGGCTGAACTTACAGGTAGATACAAAAGCGAGAGAGCTTCACTTGGTGCTATAGCGCTAACTACTGATACCTCTGCACTTACAGCGATTGGTAATGACTATGGGTATGATATGGTATTTTCAAGGCAACTTAGCGGAGTAGGTAGGGCTGGGGATTTGCTAGTTGCTATTAGCACGAGCGGAAATAGTAAAAATGTATTAAACGCTACTCAAGTAGCTAGAGAAAATGGGATAAAAAGCGTTGGATTAAGCGGCAAGGGTGGCGGAGCTATGAATGATATGTGTGATATAAATATCGTAGTTCCATCTGATGATACGGCTAGAATTCAAGAGATGCATATTTTGATAATTCATACGATTTGTCAAGTGGTAGATTGTGCTTTTAGCTAAGCTCATCAATTAAATTTAAAACGGCACTAGGTTTGAGTGCTTTCATACACTCATGAGTGCCGATGGGACATACTCTTTTCATACATGGCATACAATCTAAATTTAAGTGAGCCAATCTAGCATTTGGGTTATTATATGGGCTTGTACGAGTAAAATTCGTTGGTCCAAATAGTGCTATGGTAGGGGTTTTGAAAGCTGCTGCTATATGCATTGGGCCACTATCGTTGGTTATAAATAGCTTAAGCCCAGCTATATGGCTAGCTAGCTGGCTGATTGTCGTTTTACCACAGAGATTTTGGTGGGTTATGCTATTTTGGTTTAGAATTTGGCTAATCTCATCACATATATCGCTCTCTTTATCGCCGCCAAATATCAATATATCAAATTTATCGCTCAATTTAGTTGCAACATCAGCAAAGTAGCTTGGATACCATCTCTTAGCACTTCCATATGTAGCGCCAGGATTGATGCCTAGAGTTGGCTTTGAGTATTTAATGGGGGTGAAATTTAACTCTAGTTGATCTGTTAGAATATCGATATTTAGTAGTTTTGAGCTAAAATTTAGATAATCAACAACAAGATGGCTATTTTTATCAATTGGTTTATAAACTCCGCTTTTTGCCGCTCCTATGAAAAACGCCAAAGCCTTAGAGGCAAGGTGGCTTCTAAAGCTGATAAATATATCAAATTTGGGTAGTGATTTGGCTAATTTATATAGATAAAGTAGGCGAAATTTGGATTTTTTAGAGTTATCTACTATGATATTTCCGCTTTTTTCAAAAAGAGCAGTTGAGGCGTATGAGCCAAAAAAAGTTAAATCCGCATTTTTGAAATTTGCCTTTATATTTGCGATGGCTGCACTACTCATCACTCCATCGCCAAGCCAAGTAGGCAACTCAATGAATATTTTCACTAATGACCTTTATTATTTGATTTAGGCTTTTATCTGTTGTAAAATCTTTGGCTAATTCAATATTTTTAGCTGATATTTCAACCATTAAATCGTGATTATTTAAAAGCTCATCAATATATTTTGCTGTATCATCAGTAGATTTTATGATAAACTCATCGCCTAATATCTCACTAGCTCCGTTATTAGCAGTAGTAAAGCATATGGAGCCATAGCTTAACGCTTCTAAAATTTGGGTGCTAAATGGGTTATAAAGCGATGGTAAAACAAATATATCAGCTGCTTCGTAGTATCGATTTAGCGTTTTTGGTGGTTGCTTGAAGATCGCTCTAACTCCAAGCTTTTTAGCCATTTTTCTATATTTTGGAGCGGATTTATCGCTACTTATGATTATAGCATTTATCTTGTTTTGAATTTGGCTTAATAGCTTGATAAACTCAGCCACTCCATCGTTTTTTAAATTATTAGATATAAATAGGATAATTGAGAACTCCATATCCAGGCTAAGCTCTTTGCATAGTTGCATTTTAGCACTGCCTTTTTGCACCTGGGTTGGTAGGTTAATTCCAGGGTAGATTGTGCTAATTTTATTTGGTTTTATATCATAAATTGTCTCTAATTGATAGCGTGTTAGGTTTGAGTTTGTTATGATTTTTGCGGAGTTGTTTATGCAGTTTTTCTCAATTTTACTTCTAATAAGACTTAATGGATTGAAAAACCAAAATTTATCTAGTCTTTTATATATCTTTTGTACTCCATCACTAGCTAGATATATATCAGCACTATCAAATCTATCTAAGCATACATATAGCTCATCACTCTTTTGCTTTTTGGCAAGTTTGTTTATTTTTAATAGTTTTATGATGGGATTTTTACCCTTTATATTATCATAATTTCTACTTGTGGGATTAAAGCCTTTTGAGCTTAAAGCTGATTTTAACCTCTCTAAAAATCTTTGGTTTTTATTTGTAGAGTTTATTTCTAGGATTGTTATATTTTTCATATTTTCATTTTATCATATTTAGGCTTATAAATTGGTTTAATTAGTTT
The DNA here is from genome assembly GCF_024723485.1 of Campylobacter sp. RM19072. NCBI lineage: Bacteria > Pseudomonadati > Campylobacterota > Epsilonproteobacteria > Campylobacterales > Campylobacteraceae > Campylobacter > Campylobacter sp. RM19072. The sequence goes on along the minus strand of NZ_JANQCU010000008.1, from coordinate 21,569 downwards.
GAATTTGTATTATAAAGCTATTTTTTATCTCATTTTTAATCCAGTTTATATCAAGAGTGTTTAAGCAATCGCTAATTTGTGAGCCATTACACCCTTCATTTCCGCATGGGACGCACTTTAGAGTGCTTTGAATGACTGTGTGCTTACCCATTTTTTGAATTCCATTTGTATCTTTATAGTAGCTTTTGGATTTGGAGTTATCCCACGGCCCCCAAGCACTAGTATAGCTAGGGCCAAATAACGCTATACAAGGCACATCATTTGCTGCTGCTATGTGCATTATGGCTGTGTCTGTGCCTATGTAGAGTTGTGATTTTGAGCTTAAAAATGCCACTTGGTCTAGAGTTAAATTCCCCATAAATACCATTGGCTTAGATTTACAAAGAGATAGGATATTTTTCATTTTATCAATCTCATTTTGACTCTTATCACAGGTTAGAACCACTTTTTTATCAAGCTCAATCTCGCAAAAGTCAATTATTTTAGCCATTATCTCATCGCTTACACATTTATAATTAAATCTAGCCATTGGGTGAATATGGATAAAATTATTTGGCAAATTTAGATTATACTCATTAAAATATAGGCTAACTTTCGTGCTTTTAATCTCCTTATTTAGGGCGTTTATAGCAGATAAATTCTGCATTACTATATGGCCGCTTGGTTTTGAGATATGGGTTATAAATTTATTTAAAATTCCATTTTTCCCTTTAGGTGATACTATGGTTTTAGCTCCGATAAATTTGGCTAAAAATAGCCCCCTATCGCTCATTTCTGTATTTATCACAATATCAAATTTCTCTTTTTTTAATCCCAAGGCATACCTTAGCTCTAGATAAATTTTTTTAAATATATTTGCTTTTTTGATTATCCCACGCTCATAAATGTGAATTTTCTCAATTTGCGGATTATTTTGTAGTGGTGCTTGTGTGCCGCTATTTACCGCATAATGTATAGAGGCATTAGGATAGTGAGCCTTAAGATTTGAGATTAGCGGTGTAGTTAGTAATACATCGCCGATAAATCTAAATTTTATAATTAATATTTTCATTTATATATCTCTGGGTAGAAGTGCTTAAATTTCTTATGCATCCAAAAATACTCATCTGGTTTGGAGCTTATAACCATCTGCGTAGCGTCGCTTTGGTATTGCGTGGCGAGTTGAATTTTGTCCCCATTTAGGGCATTAATATCGATTGGATCATAAAATATGATTAAATTTTTATCGCCATATCTTTGAATAAAAGCTGGGATTATCACCGCATTTAGCTTAGACGCAAAGATACTAGCAGCATGTGTGTGAGCTATTTTATTAGAGAAAAACTCACACGCTAACCCATCTCTAATATCGATATTTTGATCGACTAAAATCCCAAGAAGACGTCTTTCTTGTAGTGCTTTGATAATCATCTTTGCGCCACCGCTTTTAGGTATTACCTCTATATCGAATTTAGCTCTTTTTTGGCTTAAAATCTTATCCATTAAAGGGCTATCAAGATTTCTACCTACGATACTAACAGCGCCAAATTTCGCCGCCATCGCAAGGCTAAAAAGCTCCCAATTACCATAATGTGCGGTTGTGATGATGATGGGGCGATCTTTAAATTTATCCAAAATTTCTTCATTTTTAAATTCCACTTTGGATAAAATCTGCTCTTTTGAGCTATTTTGATTACGCAAAAACTCCATACCAAAGTAGGCAAAATTGCGATAAGTATCTAAAATAATCTTTTCTATATTATCAAATTTACACATTTTAAGGTTAATTCTCATTATATTTGTATGCTTCTTATCAAATTTATAAAACAGCCTAGCAAGTGCGTCTAAAAGCAGATTTTGAAACTTCATAGGCGTGTAGTTTGCGATAAATTTAAATATTTTATAAAGCAAAAAATATACAAAATCAATCATACAAATTCTCCAAATTCAAAATCTCCCTTGCTAAATTCGCCACGCTAATTGCCGGTATATCATTGATACAATAATCACTCTTATCTATATTTTTAGCATCAATTTTCTTGCCTGTATTGATGGTGCGATTAATGCGTGTTTGATAGCTATTTCTATGACTTGGTCGGTTGCCAAATAGAGTGATAGAGGCTCTATTTTGCGCCCAAGCTAGGTGAGTTATACCACTATCATTGCCGATGACTAATCCAGTATCACAAAGCAAACTCACCACCATCTCTAAGCTCATAGGCTCTAAAATCTTAGCGTGGGTATTTTGTGCGATTAATCTTGCTTGTTGTAGCTCTTTTTGGTTGCCAGAAATTATATTTATCTCATAATCTTTTAGCAAATTTATAAGATCTTTAAATTTATTATAGCACTTGCTTGGTTCGCTTGCAAATGGTGCTATTAAGATGGTTTGTGATGGTTTTGGCTCTTTAGTTGAGCTAAAACAAGCAGATTTGTGGGTAATCTCATCATCGCTAAAATTAAAGCCTAAAGCCTTGCTAGCAAGAGTTAGATTTCTTCTTATAATATTTTCATTATAATCAATACTAAATTTGCTTTTATAAAATATTGAAGCTAGTGGCTCTTTTATGCTATTTTTATCAAATCCAGCGATATTTTTGCCTAAAATTCTAGCTATAATTGCTGATTTTATAAGCCCCTGAAAGTCAATGATAATATCAAATTTACCGCTAAATTGCCTAAGAATTTTATAACTTTTATAAAATTTTTTACTCTTTAAAGGCAAGGCAACGACATTAATATCGCTAATAAGCTCTAAAATTGAGCTAAATTTATCATCGACGAACCAAGTAATATCTGCGTTTTTAAAATGCTTTTTAATGAATTGTATCACGATGCTAGTATGAATTATATCCCCAAGGGCTGATAATCTAATAATTGCTATTTTCAACTAATTTTCCAAGATTTTTTGCTATTATTCTATCCAAATTTGATTAAAAGTTGGTAATCTATGAGCGGATATATCTGTGTTTTTGATTGTGAAACTGTGCCAGATAGCGACTCTTTAAGGGCAGCTTATGGCTATGAAGGCGATGATGAGAGCGTGGCAAAGATAGCACTAAAAGCGCAAAAAGAGCAAAGTGGGAATGAGTTTTTACCTGTTTGCTTTCATAAAGTTGTTACAATTAGTGCGGTAATTGCTGATGAATTTGGTAGATTTAAGCGAGTATCTACAATTGCAGGTAGTAGCGAAAAAGAGAAAATATCTGAATTTATCAAATTTATCAACGAGCATAATCCAAGATTGATTAGCTATAATGGCAGGGGATTTGACCTACCTATGCTGATGATTAGGGCTATGCGGTATAATATCGATGCTAGCGAGTATTTTAGCACTAATGATAGAGTTAGTGGCAAGGATAAGTGGTGTAATTATAGAAGTCGTTATGATGGGGTTTTTCACCTAGATTTACTTGATCACATTAGTGATTTTAAGGCTGTAAGTGGGCTAAAGCTTGATCTGCTTTGTGCTAGTTTAAATTTGCCCGGTAAATATGATGTTTGTGGCGATGAGGTGATGAGCTTGTATTATGGCAAGAAGCAAGATAAGATTGATGAGTATTGTGAGTCTGATACGCTAAATACATATTGGCTGTTTTTAAAATATGAATTACTCCGAGGAAAGCTAAATATAGATGATTATATGGATTATTTAAGCATAATGAGCAACTATCTAAACACGCAAAAACTAGATATGAGCTATACTCCTGTATTTTGTGAATATATAGAAAATGAACTTAATAAAATGAGGTAGAGTTGATTAGATTTTTAATACTATTTTGGCTATTTTGTGCTATCTCTTTTGGGGAGGTTATGCTACTTAAAGAGTATAAAGATGAGAATTTAAGTGGTTGGGTAATGAGCCAAAAGTATGATGGTGTGCGTGCTATTTGGAATGGCAAAGAGCTAAAAAGCCGTAATGGCAACACTATCAATGCTCCAGAAAATTTTATAAAAGCTCTACCAGATTTTGCCCTTGATGGAGAGCTGTGGAGTGAGGTGGGTGAATTTGAGTTTATCACCTCAACTGTATTAGATGAAATCCCAGATGATAAGGCGTGGGAGAGAATTAAATATATGGTATTTGATCTGCCTAGATTTGATGGAAATTTGTATCAAAAAATGGATTATTTAAATAGCTTTTTAAGCTCAAATCCAAGTGAGTTTATAAGCGCTATTAAGCAGATTGAAATTAAGGATAATAATCACGCTTTTGCCTTTTTGGATATGGTAGTAGCAAATGGTGGAGAGGGTATAGTGGTGCGTGATCCAAATACTAAATATACTAGCGGTCGTAGCTCATCAATTCTAAAGATAAAAAAATGGCGTGATAGCGAGTGCGAAATAGTAGCTATAAATGGTGGAAAAGGGAGATTAGAAGGCAAGATGGGATCTCTTGAATGCGTGGATATATTTAGCAAGGTTGCGTTTAAAATCGGCTCTGGATTTAGCGATGAAATAAGAACAAATCCGCCAAAGATAGGCACCATAATCACATATAAATTTCAAAATTTAACTAAAAATAATAAACCAAGATTTCCAATATTTCTAAGGGTTAAAAGGGGCGAATAGATGAGAAAAATAGCGATATTATGCCTAATATCAGTAGCATTAAATGCGATAATTTTTCACAAACCAAAGACAAAAGAGCAAAAAGAGGGCTATAGATATGGCAAGACAATGCGAATGCTGGGCATGGAAAAATGGGAGTGTAATAAATTTAAAAATATCGATGATATTAAATTTGAGTGGTGCGAGTATGGCTGGATCGATAAAAGCGAGGAGATAGATGCTAGAAAAGAGCGTGATTAATAAAGTAGATTTATTAAATTTCAAAGATTTTAATAACTCTCAAATAGAGCTAGTATATAAGTGGAGAAATGATCCTAAAATCGCACAATATATGATAAATAAAAGCATAAAATGGGACGAGCATCTAAATTTCATAAATTCATTAAAAAATAGTAGCGATAAACTATATTTTTTAGTATATCAAGATAATGAGCCAATCGGGGTTATCTCATTTATAAATATAGATAGTCAAAAATGTGAATTTGGTCTTTATGCTAACCCAAATTTACGCAAAATGGGGGATATTTTGATGAGTAGTATAGTTGATTATGCTTTTAATAGTTTAAAGGTTAAAGAGATTTTAGCTAAAGCTTATGCTAATAATCCAAAGGCTATTAATTTATACCAAAAATTTGGATTTGAGATATATAAAAAGAGCGATTTGATGGTATATTTTAGCCGTAAATTTTAGAATTTAGCTATTTTGGTGCCTTGCCAAACCCACAAACCTTTTTATTTTGACTAAATTGAAGCTTAAAATCAAAATTAAATTTCAATTATTAGATTAATTATTTTTTAAATTTAGTTATAATCCATTTTTCAAAGCATTAAAGGAATATAAATGGCAAAACTTCAATCAGTAGAACCACAAATCGCAGACTTAGCAAATGGTTGGCTAAAATCATATGGACTAGACTACAAACTAGAACAAGAATCAACTGGCAATAGCCAAATTGACAACGCATTAAATGAATATTACTCAAAAAATGGCGGACAAGGTGGCAATCGCCCTGATGCTAAACTCTTATTAGAAGATAAGTGGGGGGTATATCCTATCCTTATAGAGTATAAAGGTTATAAAGATAAATTAATAAAATTAGATGATAAAAATCAAGTAGCAAATAAAACTGATAAAAACGAACCTGATTTTAAAAATATCAACTCTTATGCGCTAAATGGCGCAGTCCATTACGCAAATGCGATTTTACACTATACAAATTACGAAGATATTATTTCAATCGGTATGACTGGCTATAAAGATGATTTTGGCACTTTACAGCACGAAATCGCCGTTTATCTAGTCTCAAAAAGTAATTTTGGCATAGGTCAAGAAGTAGGCAAATTTAGTGATTTTTCATTTTTAAAAAAAGAAAATTTTAATGATTTTATAGACAAAGTAAAAGAGCTAAGCCTAAGCGATGAAGAAAAAGCACAAATCAAAGAAAAATTAGACCTAGAAATAGCCACAAGCTTAACAAAACTAAATAATGATATTTACAAAAACGAAAGCGGACTTGGAGAAAATGATAGAGTCTATCTAGTAACGGCTTCTATCATCGCTACAATTGGAATTCCAAAAGCTGTAAAACCACTAGAAAAAGCCGAACTAAAAAGCCTAGATGAAGATGGTAATAGAGATGGCGATATCTTAATGCGAAAAGTAAAGGCGTTTTTAAACAAAAAAGCTATCCCAGATGACAAAAAAACCCTCATCACTCGCACACTAGAAAATACCATTTTAAGCGAAAATTTAAATAGAGTGATAAATGGCGAAACCCAACTAAAAAGAGTTTTTAGCAAGATTGTAGATGACCTTGGGATTTATTATAAAACTGATTTAAGCACAGATTTTACTGGCAAGCTCTTTAATGAGATGTATTCTTGGCTAGGATTTAGTCAAGATAAGCTAAATGATGTCGTGCTAACGCCATCTTATGTAGCTACACTTTTAGCTAAACTCGCTAGAGTAAATAAAGATAGCTTCGTTTGGGACTTCGCTACTGGTTCGGCTGGGCTTTTGGTGGCTGCTATGAATGAGATGATAAAAGATGCCAAAAATGAGATAAAATCATCAGATGAGCTAAGAATAAAAATCGCTAATATCAAAGCAAAGCAACTTCTAGGGCTTGAAATTTTGCCTAGCGTTTATATGTTAGCAATTTTAAATATGATTTTAATGGGTGATGGTAGCTCAAATATCTTAAATAAAGATAGTTTAACTGATTTTAGCGGAAATTACGGCTTTGGCGTAAATGATGGAGTAGAATTCCCCGCCACTGCCTTTATCCTAAATCCCCCTTACTCAGCTGCTGGCTGTGGTATGGTTTTTGTCCAAAAAGCTCTAAAAATGATGAAAAACGGCTACGCCGCTATAATCATACAAGGCTCAGCCGGCTCTGGCAAAGCAAGCGAATATAATAAAAAAATCTTAGAGCAAAACACACTAATAGCAAGTATAAAAATGCCTATAGACCTTTTTATCGGCAAATCAAGCGTCCAAACCTACATTTATGTATTTCGCATAGGTGAAAAGCATAATAAAGATGAGATGGTTAAATTTATAGATTTTTCAAATGATGGCTACACTAGAGCAAATCGCAAAAAGGCAAAAGCTAGTCTAAATCTTCGTGATACAGGCGACGCAAAAGCTAGATATGATGAATTAGTAAATCTCGTGCGCTTTGGCAAATCTAAGCTAAATATTTTTACAGACAAAGAATACCACGAAGAGACAATAGACCCAAATAGTGGCTCTGACTGGAACAAATGTGCACCTATTGATACAACGCCTACTTTAAACGACTTTAAAAAATGCGTAAGCGACTATCTAGCCTGGGAAGTAGCTCAAATCATAAAAAATGAAACAACACAAAATTTAAACCAAAAGGAGTTACTTTAGCAAAGAGCTAGAAAAAATAAAGTGGCAAGAGTTTAGGATTGGGGATTTGTTTGAAAGTTCAAATGGAAATTTTGATATTAAAAAAGAGCATATAAATGGTAATGGCGAATATGTAATTACCGCTGGTTTAAGCAACAATGGAATTTTAGGAAAGACTGACATTAAAGCAAAAATTTTTGAGCCAAAAACAATTACTATTGATATGTTTGGTTGTGCTTTTTATAGACAATTTCAGTATAAAATGGTAACTCACGCGCGAGTTTTTTCTCTAAAACCATCATTTGAAATCACAGATAAACAAGGAATGTTTTTATCTTGTTCGTTAAATTTTTTGCGTTTTTTATTTGGATATGAAAATATGTGTTCTTGGGAAAAAATTAAAAATCATAAAATAAAACTACCCATAACCGCTAGTGGCGAAATAGATTTTGATTTTATGGAGAGCTTTATAGCGGAGCTAGAAGCTGAGCGTGTGCGTGAGCTAGAAGCCTATCTAAAAGCCTCTGGTCTAAGTGATACTACTTTAAGCCCTGATGAAAAGAGCGCTTTAAATACTTGGAATTCTAGAATTTGGCAAGAGTTTAAATTTAAAGATATATTTAACAATATCAAACAAGGCAGAAGAGTTAAAAAAGATGATCAAATAGATGGCGATATACCTTTTATAATGTCTGGCATAACAAATACAGGTTTTGTAAAAAATATTTCTAATCCTATTGAAATTTATCCTAAAAATTCAATAACAATAGATATTTTTGGTAATACTTTTTATAGAAATTATGTTTATGGTGCTGGTGATGACACAGGTATTTACTGGAACGATATGAAAGATTATTCAAAGCTTGTAATGCTATTTTTTACTACTTCTATGGCTAAATCTGTTTATGGAAAATTTGATTTTGGTAAAAAATTAAGAAGCTCTCAAAGTTTAGATTTTACAATGAAGCTACCCATAACCGCTAGTGGCGAAATAGATTTTGATTTTATGGAGAATTTTATCAAAGCCATTCAAAAGCTAATTATAAAAGATCTTGTGATATGGAGCCAAAAAAAGATAGAAGCCACAAAACAAGTAGTAGGCTTATAAATTAAATTTAACTTTATTTGAGATATTAATACTAAGTTTATTCTAACTTTGATAAAATATCGCTACTAATTATCAAGGGAAAGATTATGGCTAGAGTCTTTTTAAGCGCACCATATATGGGTGGTAATGAGCAGAAGTATGTTAAAGAAGTGTTTAAGAGCAATTATATAGCTCCACTTGGAGAGTTTGTAGATAGATTTGAAAATAGCATTAAAGAGTATTGTAAGGTTTCAAATGCTCTAGCGTTAAATTCAGCCACAGCAGGACTTCATCTAGCACTTCGCACATTTGGGATTAAAGATGGCGATATAGTGCTAGCCTCTACCTTTACATTTGCAGCAAGCGTAAATCCTATAATGTATGAAAGATGCCAGCCAGTCTTTATAGATAGCGATGAGAGCTGGAATTTAAGCCCAAGATTATTAAAAGAAGCTATTAATAAAAGTGATAAAAAGCCAAAAGCCCTTATCTTAACCCATCTTTATGGACAAGCTGCTAAGATAGATGAAATTTTAGAAATTTGCAAAAATGAGAATATAAAAGTTATAGAAGATGCGGCCGAAGCTCTTGGTGGATTTTATAATGATAAGGCTCTTGGGACATTTGGCGATGCTGGAGTTTATAGCTTTAATGGTAATAAAATAATAACTACAAGTGGCGGGGGAATGCTAGTAAGTAGCGATGCTGATTTTATCGCAAAAGCAAGGTATTATAGCACTCAAGCAAGGGAGCCGCTACTTCATTATGAGCATTTAGATTATGGGTATAATTATAGATTAAGCAATGTCTTAGGTGCTATTGGTGTAGGGCAGATGGAGGTCTTACAAAGTAGAGTAGAGCGAAAAAGGCAGATATTTAAAATATACTCAAATTTACTTGGTGATGTGGCTGAATTTATGCCTGAAATTCCAAATTCAAAAGGAAATCGCTGGCTAACTACGCTTTTATTTAAAGAGAAAAATAGCCACTTGAAAGTTATAGAAGCCTTAAATAAAAATGATATAGAGAGCAGACCATTATGGAAGCCTATGCATATTCAACCTGTGTTTAAAGGTGCTAAATGCTTTATTGATGGCACGAGTGAAGAGTATTTTTCAAGGGGAATTTGCCTTCCTAGCGGGGCTGATATGAGTGATGAGCTGGTTGAAAAAATTGCTAGTATCGTTAGGAGTGCGTTGTGATTAGGGCGACTAAAAGGCGTAGAGTAGCCTTTTTTCTCTTATGCGATATTTTTATATTTACCCTTAGCATATATTTTGCTTTTTTGCTTAGATTTAGCGGGGATATTCCAGAGATTTTTATCCCTGGAATGATATATAGTGGGATTATTTTAGCTATTATAAAAATCGCATTATTGTGGGCATTTCGAATTTACCGCGTTCCGTGGAGATTTTTTGGTTTAAATGAGTCTAGGAAGATTACTTTGGCTTGTCTGCTTTGTGCTGGGATATTTTTTTGTATATTTTTATCTTATGAGGAGATTTTTGCTCCATTTCCAAGAAGTGTTATTATCATAGATGCACTTCTATCAGCTATAATGGTTGGTAGCTTAAGGATTTCAAAGCGAGTTTTACTAGATTTTAAAAAGAGCAAAAATGGCAATCCGTGCGTGATTATTGGCTCTACTTCTAAGACTTTACAAATTTTAAAAGGATTAAAAAGCGGTTATGCTAACTACTATGCAGTTGGGGTCGTAGATGGTAGGAAGGATTTAGTAGGGACATATTGCGATGGGTATAAAGTAGGTCATAAAGATGAGTTAAAAAGCTATGTAGATGATGGCGTAAAGAGTGCTATAATCGCTTTAAAACTTATGCCAAATGAGCTTAAAGAGCTATATGATGAGCTAGATGCTTTAGGCTTTAAGGATATTAAGATATTTTCTCTAATTGGGCAAAATAATCAAGGAATTACTGATATTAGCATTGAAGACTTACTAGCTAGAAAGCCAAAAGACCTTGATAGTAGCGTGGTTGAGAGTTTTATCGGTGGTAAGAGCGTTATGGTTACTGGTGCTGGTGGAACTATAGGTAGTGAGATATGTAAGCAGTGTTTGAAATTTGGTGCGAAAGAGATAATAATGGTAGATCACAGCGAGTATAATCTCTACCAAATAAATGAAGCTACAAACGCTGATAATCGTAACCGCTTAGTGATGTTAAATATCACGCATAAAAGCGAATTTGAGAGCGTATTTGCTAAGTTTAAGCCATATATTGTCATTCACGCCGCGGCGTATAAGCATGTGCCACTATGCGAGTTTAACCCCTTAGTTGCAGTGCAAAATAATATCTTAGGGACTAAAAATGTGGTAGATTTAGCTAAAAAATATAATACCCAAAAAGTAGTATTGATCTCTACAGATAAGGCCGTTAGACCAACTAACATTATGGGCGCTACTAAAAGAGTATGCGAGCTATATGCGTTAAATTCAAATACCAGCTCCACTGAGATAGTGGCAGTAAGATTTGGTAATGTGCTTGGTAGTAGCGGTAGCGTAATCCCTAAATTCAAAGCCCAAATCGCAGCCAATGAGCCATTAAGTGTAACTCACCCTGAGATCACAAGGTATTTTATGCTAGTTAGCGAGGCTTGTCAGCTAGTACTTCAAGCAGCTAGTATAGCTAAGGGCGGGGAGCTTTTTGTTTTAAATATGGGCAAGCCAGTCAAAATAGCTGATATGGCACAAAGAATGTTAAAATTAAGCTCCAAAGAGCATTTGGGTATTAAATTTGTAGGTCTTCGACCAGGTGAGAAGCTATATGAGGAGCTACTAATTGACCCAAGCGATGTAGCGACTAAATTTGAGAGTATATTTGTAACTAAGAGTAAGCCATATGATATTGATAAATTAAATTTACAAATTTCAAATTTATTAAATAGTCAAAGCCAGCAAGATATAGAGGATAATCTAAAAGCTATAGTTACAGAATTTAACCATAATAAAAATAGGAATTAATGTGACATTTAAAGAGATTGAAGAATTTAGCCAAATACGCTATAAAGCTAGAGCCTATCTATGTTATCTATTTAATAGAAATATCCCAAATAATCTACCAGGAGTTAGTGCTCAAAATATCAAAGATGGTTTTGATAAGATCGCTCATGAAGTTGATGGATTTGATGCTTTTTATATACTAGATAAAAATGGAATTCAGCTAGAAGACACCATAAGCTTAGATCCTAAAAATATAATTGGCAAAGGTGCTAATAGAAGTAATAAGGCTTATTATTATAGGAGTGTGCGTGAGAGGCGTTGTGTATTAACAGATCCATACCCTTCAAGCCTTACTAATCGTCTTTGCGTTACAGCATCTATGCCTATTTATAATGAGAATAAAGAGCTAGTTTATGTAGCTTGTATGGATATTGGCTTAAGTGAGCTTTTAGCTATTGTTAGCCCTGGGTCGGTTGATGGTATATTTGGTAAATTTACAAAGCTTATATACTCGGTTTTCTCCCTTGCACTCTTTGTGATTTCGCTTGTTTTATTTATTTATGGGATAAAGGGCTTTGTGCTAAAGAGCTTTAATGAGATTAATATTAGCGAGGTTTTTGAATCCACTATTGTGCTGACTTTAGCACTTGCGATATTTGATCTTGTTAAGGCTATTTTTGAATCTGAAGTTTTAGGCAGACCAAATCATCATCAAAATGGCGGAAGCAGAACGATGGTAAGATTTATAGGCAGTATCATTATAGCCTTAGCTATTGAGTCATTAATGCTTGTTTTTAAATTTGCTATTACCGATCCAAGCCAGATATTTTATGCTATCTATCTTATTGGCGGGGTTGGATTTTTGATGATTGCGCTTAGTTGCTATTTGTTTGTTTTAAGAAGGAGTAGTATTGATAGGGATTATTGATTATGGTGCTGGGAATATTAGAAGTGTGCAAAATGCGCTTGAGTTTGTAGGTGCTAAGAGTGAGCTAGTTAGCGATGCTGATCGTTTAAAGGAGTATGATAGACTTCTTTTACCTGGAGTTGGTGCTTTTGGCAAGGCGATGGAAGAGCTAAAATCTCGTGGCTTAGATAGTGCGATTTTAGAGTTTATATCTAGTGGTAGGCCATTTCTTGGGATATGCCTTGGAATGCAACTTTTGTTTGATAAAAGCTATGAATTTGGCGAGCATAGCGGTTTGGGTGTGATTAAAGGAAGCATTGTAGAGTTTGACAAAACTAAATTTAAAGAGCCATTAAAAGTTCCGCATATGGGTTGGAATATGGCTAAATTTACAAAACAAAGCAAGATTATAAAAGGTCTTAAAGATAGTGCTTATCTATATTTTGTGCATTCATATCATGCTATTTGTGATAGCAAATTTGCACTAGCTTATACAGATTATGGATATGAATTTGTCAGTGCTGTAGAGTATGAAAATGTCTATGGCTTTCAGCCTCATCCTGAGAAATCTCACGATAATGGGCTAAGAATTATTAAGAATTTTATGGAGCTATAATGGAAAAATATATGGCAATAGATTTAAAAGATGGCAAGGCAGTAAGGCTATCAAAGGGGGTTATGGATAGTGCGAAAATTTACTCTAATGAGCCTTGGGAGCTAGCTAAGAGATTTAGCGATGCTGGGGCAAAGTGGCTACATATTGTAGATTTAGATGGGGCTTTTGCTGGAGATGCGTTAAATTTAAAAACCATAGAAAAGATAGTGAGTGCGACGAATTTAAATATACAAATTGGCGGTGGAGTTCGTAATGAAGAGCGTATAAAGAGCTATTTAAGCTCAGGTGTAACTAGATTGATCTTAGGCTCAGTGGCACTTAAAAATCCTGAATTTGTAAAAGAGATGGCAAAAAAGTATAGAATAGTTGTAGGCATTGATGCTAAAGATGGCTTTGTAGCGGTTGAAGGCTGGGCTGAAGTTAGCAAGATGGAGGCCACTCATTTAGCTAAATTATACGCAGATGCTGGAGTAGAGGCGATAATAGCTACTGATATTAATAATGATGGTATGCTTTGTGGGTTAAATTTAGATTTTACCACTTCTATCGCAAAGGCTAGTGGCATTGCCACAATCGCAAGTGGAGGAGTAGCAAATTTATCTGATTTAGAGGCTGCAAGCAAGGCTAAAGGGGTATCTGGAGTTATAATCGGAAAGGCGTATTATGAAGGCAAAATAGGGCTTAATGATATTTTTGGAAATAATTTTTAGTTATTAAAGTTATTTTAAAAGTAATTTTAGATAAAATACCGCCAAAGTTGTGAAAGGATAGTTATTGAAGTTATTAGTTGTTGATGATAGCTCTACTATGAGAAGAATTATAAAAAATACATTAGAAAGACTTGGTCACAAAGATGTATTACAAGCAGAGCACGGCGTGGAAGCTTGGGATTTACTTTGCCAAAATCCAGATATTGGTGTTTTGATTACTGATTGGAATATGCCTGAAATGAATGGTTTGGAGCTTGTCAAAAAGGTAAGAGCAGAGTCAAAATATGAAAATATGCCTATTATAATGGTAACTACAGAAGGTGGTAAAGCTGAGGTTATCACAGCGTTAAAAGCTGGCGTAAATAACTATATAGTCAAGCCATTCACCCCTCAAGTTCTTAAAGAGAAGCTTGAAGATGTCCTTGGGTAATGAAAGATAAATATTACGAATTAAAAGTCTTATCTTCGCAAATAGAGCTATTAAAAGATCTTGTATTTGAATTTGGATTTACCTGTATAGAAGAGATCGATAATGGCTTTATCATTAGAGATGAAGATAATTTAAATGATATTAAATGGGGACTTGAAGAGTTTGCTAATCGCCTTGAGTATGATATAAAGAGCGATTTGCAGCTTAAAGATAATAAAGATTGGATTGATGAGTATAAAAAGGGTGTAGCCCCTATCGTGGCTGGTGATTTTTATATTAGACCTAGTTGGGAGCAGCCAAAAGATGGGTTGATAGACATTATCATTGACCCAGCTCTTGCCTTTGGATCAGGGCATCATGAGAGCACAAATTCATGCCTAAAGCTAATCTCAAAATATGCTAAAGATTATAATGAAGCCTTAGATGTAGGCTGTGGTAGCGGTATTTTAAGCATAGCTATGGCAAAGCTAGGTTTGAGCGTGGATAGCTGTGATACAGATGAATTGGCAGTTAAAAGCACGATTGATAACGCTCAAAAAAATAGCATAAATATACACAAGGTCTGGACTGGCTCAGTGATAAATAGCGACCAATGCTACGATTTAGTGGTGGCTAATATTATCGCTGATGTTATACTATTTCTTGCAAATGACCTAAAATCTAAAGTCAAAAATAGTGGTATTATCATACTATCTGGAATTCTAACAAAATATAAAAGCAGAGTTATCAACGCCTTTAGTGAATTTGAGTTAGTGGAAAATTTAACTCAAAATGAGTGGGAGAGCTTTGTATTTAAAAATCAAGGAAAATAATGGAAAATAAAAATCAATCAAATGGAAATAATAATAGTTTTTTTAACAAAAATCCTATTTTAGTATTTGCGATTTTTGCTGTGGTGATGGTGCTTATATTTCGCAGTATAAGCCCTGATGAGATGGGGATTTCTAGTGGAAATTCTAAAAATATCAGCTACTCAGAGTTAAAATCACTCATTAAATCAAAGCAGATAAATGAAGTTGTGATTGGTCAAACCACAATCAAAGCAAGTGGAAATTCTCAAACATATGTGGTTAAAAAGGTTGCAAACGACCAGACTTTAGTTCCACTTTTAGAAGAGAATAATATCAGTTATGGTGCATATAGCGAGAGTAATTGGCTAAGCGATATGCTATTTTCTTGGGTTATTCCTGTGTTTATATTTTTTGCTATTTGGATGTTTCTTGCTAGTAGAATGCAAAAAAATATGGGTAGCGGAATTTTGGGTATGGGAAGCAGTAAAAAGCTAATTAATAGCGAAAAGCCAAAGGTTAAATTTGATGATGTTGCTGGAGTTGAAGAGGCTAAAGATGAGGTTAAGGAGATTGTAGATTTTCTTAAAAATCCTGAGCGATATATCCGCCTTGGGGCTAAGATACCAAAAGGGGTATTATTAGTAGGGCCTCCAGGAACTGGTAAAACCTTACTTGCTAAAGCTGTGGCCGGTGAAGCTGAAGTGCCATTTTTTTCAGTTTCAGGATCTAGCTTTATAGAGATGTTTGTTGGCGTTGGTGCAAGTAGGGTTAGAGATCTTTTTGAAAATGCTAAAAAAGAAGCCCCAGCTATTGTCTTTATCGATGAGATTGACGCCATTGGTAAAAGTAGAGCCGCTGGATCTATGATGGGCGGCAATGATGAGAGAGAGCAGACTTTAAATCAGCTTTTGGCTGAAATGGATGGCTTTGATAGTGATAAAAGTCCGGTAATTGTCCTAGCAGCGACTAACCGCCCAGAGGTTTTAGATGCGGCACTTTTAAGACCAGGTAGATTTGATCGCCAAGTTTTGGTTGATAAACCTGATTTTAAAGGTCGTGTGGATATATTAAAGGTGCATAGTAAAGAGGTTAAACTCTCAAATGATGTCAATATGGATGAGATTGGTCGTTTGACTGCTGGGCTTGCTGGGGCGGATTTAGCTAATATTATAAATGAAGCCGCTCTTTTGGCTGGTCGATCTAATAAGGCTAAGATTGACCAACAAGATTTAGTTGAAGCGGTTGAGAGAGCTATTGCAGGGCTTGAGAAAAAATCTCGCCGAATAAATCCAAAAGAGAAAAAGATAGTTACATATCACGAGTGCGGACATGCCCTTATAGCTGAAACTACTAAAGGTGCTGATAAGGTTACTAAGGTTTCAGTTATCCCAAGGGGGATAGCAGCTTTGGGCTATACTCTAAATGCCCCAGAAGAGAATAAATTCTTAATGCAAAAGCATGAGCTTATAGCAAAAGTTGATGTTCTCTTAGGTGGTAGGGCAGCAGAGCAAGTATTTATCAAAGAGATTAGCACAGGTGCTAGTAACGACCTTGAGCGTGCTACTGATATTATTAAAGCTATGGTTTCAATGTATGGAATGACTGATGTAGCAGGGCTTATGGTGCTTGAAAAGCAAAGAAATGTATTCTTAAATGGTGGTCAAACCTTAAAAGATTATAGTGATGATATGGCAAAAAAATTAGATGAATTTGTAAAAAATTTCTTAAATGAGAGATTTGAAGCAGTTGTAGCTACACTTGAGCTATATCGTGGTGCTATAGAGAAGATGGTAGAGTCTTTATATGAAGAAGAGACCATAGAAGGAGCTAAGGTAAGAGCGATTATTAGGGAGTTTGAAGAGGCTAATGGATTGCCTACTCGTTTGGTTGATATCGAAGATGAGAATTCAGATATTAAAAAGGCAAAAGAGAATTAAAATAGATGGATAATCTAGGAATTATAAGCAAATATGGCTATAAATGCGTTTTAATATCGGGATTAATTTTTATACTATCTTGGATTTTTGATATTTGGTTTTGGCTTTTTGCTGCTTTATTTATTGCTACTTTATGGGTATATAGAAACTCTGAGAGACTACCACAAAGTGAAGAAGCAAAGGCTATTTTATCACCAATTGATGGGATTGTAGAGAGTATAACAAAGTGCAATTATAATGGACAAAGCTATAGCCAAATTGTGATTCGCAATAGAATTTTTGATTCTGGGGTTTTGCGTGCCGTTTGCGATGTTGATGAGTTGATTATCAAAAAACGAAGCGGTCTTAATATACATAGTAGCGATTCAAATCTAAATTTACTTAGTAACCGAGTTACTATAATGTCAAAAAAAGAGGATATTATAATCCGTATTAGCACTTCAGCGTTTAGCTCTAAAATATATTTAGAAAATTTCACTCATATGAAATCTGGTCGTAGAATTGGTTTTTTAAAAGATGGCAAAGTCGCAGTTTTAATGCCGTTAAATACGAGAATATCTTATTCCAAAGGGGATAAAATTAAAGCTTGTAATGTTATAGGTTATATAGATGAATAATAATAAATTTATATACATACTTCCAAATTTATTTACAGCCGGTAGTGCATTTACTGGTATTATTAGTATTTTAGCAAGTGCAAATGGTGAGTTTGGTAAGGCTATTTTTTATATTGTAGTCTCACTTGTGCTTGATGGTTTAGATGGTAGAGTGGCAAGACTTACAAAAACTACTTCTAAATTTGGGGTAGAATTTGATAGTTTGGCTGATTTAGTGGCTTTTGGAGTGGCTCCTGCTATGCTATTTTATTTTAGTATTGCAGATGAATTTGGTAGATTTGGCTCGCTTATTACGGCGATGTTTGTGGTATTTGGTGCGATTAGACTAGCTAGATTTAATATTACAACCAATGAAAATGAGCCAAATATATTTATCGGTTTGCCTATTCCAACTGCTGCTATAGTGGCTGGATTTTGGATTGGAATTTATAATAAATATGAGATTATGCAAGGATATGAGTTTGCATTTCTTATTTTAATGTGTCTGCTTTCTATATTGATGGTTTCTAATGTGAGGTATCCAAGCTTTAAAAAAGTGGATTTTAGCCGCTCAAATTACATTAAAGCTCTTGTTATATTAGTAATTATATTCTCTTTTTTATATTTATACCCATTAGAATCAGCCACTGCTTTGATTTCTATTTATACTATATATGGTATAATTCGCGCTATTTGGGCAATGTTTTTTGCCAAAAATATAAAGATAAAGGAGCAAAAATGATAGCAAATGGTAAAAAAATTTATATATTTATTTATAAACTCTCTTTGTTAAATCTGCTCTGTAGCTCTTTTTAATTCAAATTCATGCGTAATACGCTATAAAATATTTTAAATTTAAGGATAATAAAATGGATAAGATTATAATTTTTGATACGACTTTAAGAGATGGTGAGCAAAGCCCTGGTGCATCTATGAATACTGAAGAGAAAATTCAAATAGCACTTCAGTTGGAGCGTCTTGGGGTTAATGTTATGGAGGCTGGATTTGCCGCTGCTAGTCCTGGGGATTTTGATGCGATTAATCAGATTGCTAAACAGGTAGAAAATATTAAGGTAGCTAGCCTTTCAAGAGCTCTTGAGCGCGATATTAAGGCGGCTGCAGATGCCATTGCACCGGCTAAAAATAAAAGAATTCACACATTTATAGCCACTAGCCCAATCCATATGGAACACAAGCTTAAAATGAAGCCAGATGAAGTTATCAAAAGAGCAGTTGAAGCGGTTAAATACGCTAAAAGCTTTGTAGATGATGTTGAATTTAGCTGTGAAGATGCTGGAAGAAGCGATATATCATTCTTAAAAGAGATTTGCGATGCGGTGGTAAATGCTGGAGCTAGAACCTTAAATTTACCTGATACGGTGGGTTTTAGATTGCCTTATGAGATAGCTGATATGGTTAGAATCATGAGTGAATATATCGGCAATAGAGCTATTATCTCAGTTCATAATCACAACGATCTTGGCCTAGCTGTAGCAAATACTTTAGCAAGTATAAAAGCTGGAGCTAGACAGGTGGAATGCACCATAAATGGACTTGGAGAGAGAGCAGGTAATGCTGCTTTAGAAGAGATCGTTATGGCGATTAAAACAAGAAGCGATGAATTTAGTGGATTATATACTGATATTGTTACAAAAGAGATCTACCCTACAAGTCGCCTAGTAGCTAGTATCACTGGTATTGAGCCTCAGCCAAATAAGGCAATTGTAGGTAAAAACGCCTTTGCTCACGAAAGTGGCATTCATCAAGATGGTATGTTAAAATGTGCTCAAACATATGAAATAATCAAAGCTGAAGATATAGGTGCTAAGAGAAATACTCTAGTTTTAGGTAAGCATAGTGGCAGACACGCTTTTAAAGATAAGCTTATAAATTTGGGTTTTGATCTTGATGATGATGAGATTAATGAAGCTTTTGGTAAATTTAAAATACTTTGCGATAAGAAAAAAGAGATTTTTGATGATGATATTAGAGCGCTTGTAAGCGATGAGATTATTAAAATTCCTGAAATTTATACTATTGAGGCCTTAAGCACCAACTCTTGTAATTTAGGCCACGCAAGTGCGGCAATTAGTATTAAATTTAATGATGATATTATCAGTGATGCAGCTCTTGGCAATGGCACAGCCGATGCGATATTTAAAGTGATAGATAGAATTAGCAAGGTTGCTGGTGAGTTAAAAGATTATAAGGTCTCAGCAGTATCACAGGGCAAAGACGCTCTTGCGAAAGTTACGGTTAAAGTGGCATTTGGCTCTGGTGAGCCTCCATTTATCGGGCATGGGCTTGATATAGATACTATGATGGCAAGTGCAAAAGCATATGTAAGTGCGTTAAATAGCTATTTAAGTATGAAAAAATAATAATATGAATTTGGCTATTTATAGCCAAATTTGCTTAGCATATTTTACACTCATAAGGTCAAAATATTTTTTTAAAAAATCCGATATATGGATAAAGGAGATAAAATGCAAGTAAATAACACAAATAGCTTAGATTTTCTAAGTATCAATCCAAATTCCCAAACCAATATCGACAAAATCAAAGAGTCTGCAAGCAAAGTAAATGCAAACGAGCTAACAAGAGGCTATTATATGCAGTTTATGCAGCAAACTCTTGATTATTCAAATGGCAATTTTAATATGCAAATAGGTCTTACTAGCCTTAGCTTTACTAATCAGGATAGTAGCGCAAGCGATTTCACTCAAGGATTAAAAGATCTATTAAACCAAAATATAAATATCACTGGCTACAATGGCAAACCAATTGGCGATCTAAGCTCGCAAGAAGCAAGTAATCTAATAAGTGATAATGGATACTTTGGTATTAATAATACCGCAAATCGCATAGCTGATTTTGTCATAAATGGAGCTGGTGGCGATGTAGAGAAGCTAAGAAGCGGTCTAGAAGGGGTCAAAAATGGCTTTTCTCAAGCTGAAGCCCTATGGGGACAATCCTTGCCAGATATATCGCAACAAACAATGGAAAAAACGCTAGATAGATTAAATCAAGCTATTATGGAGCTTAGCGGTAATGCTATCAATGTTACTGCGTAGTGTATTTTTGATTATTTTTACGCTTTTAGTGGCTGGGTGCGTAGCTACTAAAAGCACACAAGAATTAGTTAAAAATAACTATATAAAAGGCACTATAACCTCCATTAGTAAGGTAAATGGTGGCTATGTCTATACCATCACATCAACTTATACAAGCAATGGTAAGCTCTCATCAGCACAAGGATTTAGCACGAAACCTTGCAATGTAGGGGATTTAGTTTATGCGAGATTAAATGGAGCTAAATTTGATTATTTTGCTATTTTAATCCAAGGCTATGAAAGCATAAAAGAGCCAGCCATAATCAAAAATTACCATCGCAGCAAGAAAAATCTCACAGCAGATAAAATTCCAGTAGCCGAAAGCATAGAGTTTTAATATCATAATAAGAAATTTATTTACGCTTTTTATACAGATATATAAGATATATATAAATACTAGCTTTGTATATAAAATTTGGCTAAACAAGGCTAAATTTTACTATTTTTCTTTTTAGCCACTTCGCTTTATTATAATTCACCATATTTTTTGGCTTACGGTTAAATTGAATAATCATAATTTCATAATAAAATTTCGCTCCACTTCTTACACGGAATTTTTACTAATCCATTGGCGAAAATTTAAAATGCAACCATTGACCCTTCATTCTTGTGCTTTGCACTCTCTTTGAGAAAGTCCCTATTTTTAACTTCGCAGACTAGCCAAGCTAGTCTTTTCGACCAAAGGGGAGCCTTTGGAAACCCCTAAAGTCCCTACTCCGTAGGGTGACCCTATTAAAATCTGAGCTAACGCTCAGCTTTTATAAAATAAAAAAGCCAAACTGGGAAGGGGCTCTGATTTTTAAGGGATAGGGGAACCCATTTTTACCTACTTTTAACGCACGAACAAAGTCCGTGCTAAAGTAGCAAATACTAAAGTCCCCATAAATGGGGTACCCCACTTGTGGGGGGCTTTAGGTGAGTCAAGGGAGTGTAGCTCCTTGTCGCAAAGGTCGGCTTTGCTGACCTGCGAAGTTAAAAATGGATAGGGGAAACT